>NZ_JBHWKQ010000002.1:0-364694 GCF_042730865.1 Streptomyces sp. NPDC059897
CCCGGGAGGTTTCCCGGGCCACCGGCCACGGTGTCGCGCAGCGGAGCGGTGCCGCTCCTCAGACCTCGGACCGGGCCCGCCCGAAGGCGAACGCCGCACCGATGACCAGCAGGTACGGGGCTCCGACGAAGAGCGCCATGTACTGGAGGGGGGCGAGCGCCGTCGCCAGGAGGCCAAGGCCGAACAGGACGCTGACCACACCGATCCACCGGCTGACGGCCCCCTGCCGGAACGCGGCCACGGCGAGCGACGCCGCCGTGAGCAGCAGTCCGGTCCACAGCCAGCCGTACGTGCCGAGCTGGGACAGTCCGGCGACGATCGTGTCGGGGTCGGTCTTCTCCCGGTTGAGAACGGCGTGGAACATCTCCGTCCCCATGCCGGTGCCGACCAGGTTCATCACGCCGACGAGCAGCATCCCGAGGTAGGCGGTCATCGGTACCAGGCTTCCGGCCGGACACTGCCGCTCCAGGCGGCGGCGCAGCCCGGCGCCGAACAGGACGGCCCCGAACGCGGCGAGCGTGAAGGCGAACTGGGTCGCGTACACCGCCCACATGGTGGAGTCCTCCAGCTTGCCCACCATCAGCGCGCTGTCCCGGAGGTCGCTCTCCGCGTAGGGCCACAGCGGACCGGCCGCGGCGAAGACGAGCAGCCCGGCGACCCCGGCGGCGATCCCGCCCCAGGCCCAGCCCCGCCCTTCCCCGACCCCTGCCGGACGTTCCGCGCCGCGCTCGGCCTCGCCGGACCGTGCGACGCCGGCCGTTCCCGTGCCTGTCACCGGTGCTGTCATGACGTCTTCCCCCTGTTGTCGGCCGCTCGGTCGCGCAGTGTGCGCTGCCCCGTTCGGCGCCTTGCCGTGCTGTGAGTGCGGGGGCTCCTCCCTCGAACGCGGCCCTCCCCGGCCACCGGCCCCCCGCACACCGCATACGGTCCCGCGCCCGGCGTCCCGGGCGCATGGGCCGGGGGTCCCGGTCCTCCGGGCGATCCGTCCCGGGCAGGGGTCCGCCTCGGAGTTCCTCCTCGGGCGTTTGTCACTCCGGGCAGCGCCCCTCCCCAGTTCCGGTAGCCCCGAGGTCCCGTTCCCCTCGTCCGCGAGGACAAGACCGTTCACCTGGCGCTCGCGATTGAAGTGGGCGGTCGCGCGGCGAGCTGGTCGAGGACGTCGCAGCTGGCCTCGCTCAGCTGCCGTACCGGCCGCAGCTCCCGATAGCGGTCGTCCGCAGCCCGCCCAGCCGGCGGGGCGGCTCCAAGACATCGTCGATGTACTGCACGGCCGTGGTGGACACTCTCGCCACGATCGCGCCGGCACAACGTCAGCGTCCACCGGCGGCCTGAAGCACACGCGTCACGCCGGTTCCGGCGGGCGCCACAGATCGGTGGGGACATGGCGCACCGCCCGTCCGTGGTCGTCGAGGATCCAGCCCATACGTTTGGTGTTGGTCAGAGTTCAGTCCGGGATGGAGCGGACCCAACCGTTGACGACGACATCGCGATGTTGGTTCTGACCAGCCTTGTGATCTCGCTGAGCTGCACCTGAAGGGCGACCATGGCCAGCGCCGGCCCGATCGTGGCCAAGGTCTGGGCGGCACTCACCGAAGTCACGGGGATGAAGCGTGCCTGAGCGATGAAGCGGCCCTGGAACATCACCGTTCCGAGGTTCGCGCCGTCCTTGACGGCGAGCGTCGCGCCGGATCTCAGCAGAGCCTGAGTCGCGTCACTGATCCTGTAGATGCCTTGCGCGCTGGCGAGTGCGTCGCCGAGGTTGCCGGCCACGGTCGCCGTGTTCCCGATCGAGGCGAGGACAGTGGAAATCTGCTTGCGGTCGGCTGCTGATACGAGCCCGAAGTCGAGGAGGTCGGGTTTGAGCTCCGCCGGGATCTTGTCGCCGAAGACAACAGCGATCCCTGGGAGCACCTCCGCTATGACCATCGATGCGGCCGACGAACCAGTGTCCGCCTCGGCTGCCGAATCGTCCCGAGCGGGTGAACCAGCCGTACTGGCCCGGCCGTTCGCCTCCAGCTCCGCGCCCTCCGTCGAGTCCGAAAGGTCCTGCATACGATGTCCTCCCCCGCGAACACGCACAACGGCCGGACGACGTTGGCGTTCACCGCCGGATTTTACGGCTTGGCGCGCCGCGGTTCGGTGGTAGCTAATGCCGAGACAACGTCAGGTATTGCGTCCTGTGGAGGACGGCATTCCGACCTTGCCGTGTCCGGCCACCGCCGCGCCGGACCACGAGTCGCGCTGCTCCCACACATCCCGGCATCCCGCTCGCCAAAGACCGTGCGCTACAGCCATGCGGGGTACCCGCGCGCTTCTATCCCGCCGGATAGCTCTGCGACGACCACCAGCCGTAGTCGATAGGACGGGCCACGCGCGAGAGCGTCCTCCACTCTCCCGACCGCTCCAGCCGCCCGGGGCAGCGGGTACCAAGATCCGGACCATTCCCGGACCAGACCCCGCCCGAGAGCCTTACAAGGCACCGTTTCCCCAGGTCAGCATGGGCACTTCTGCTGTACCGCCAGCAGAGGAAGAACCTTCTTGTTTCATACAGCGCTCAGAATCTTGGGTGCTTCTAGAACGTCAAGATGGGCGTCTGGAGGGACATTTGTTCTTCTGGGCGCCCACAGAGCGGAGCGGCGTCGACGACGGTCAGGCGTAGCGGCTCATGTCGTGGAAGAAGCCCTCGACGGGCGTCGCGAGATCCCTTCGGGTGGCCTCGGCGTAGACGTGCGCGCCCACGGCCAGATCCAGGACGCCGAGTCCGAACGGCGAGAACACCACGGGACGGTCCGTGGGGAGTTCGACCTTCTCCTCCAGTACCTCGTGAAGCGTGCCGTCGATGAACGACCGGTTACCGGAGGCCAGTTCGGCCAGGTGCGGCGACGTGCGCGCCTTCAGGCAGTGCTCGACGTCGTCCACGATGTTCGTCGAGCCAAGGATGATCTCCGGGGCCAGATCGCGCAGGGAGATGTGCAGGACGGTCGGGCTGTGGTCGAACCAGGCCGCGTCGTGCACATGCGGCTCCCCTGCCGTCGTGGCGAAAACGACGAGGTCGCAGGCGCGCACGGCCGTCTCGGCGTCGGGCATGATCCGCACCGTGTCCGCGGTGCCCGTCCCGGTCACGTACGAGGCGAACCGGGTGGCGTACTCGGGACTGTGGTCGTACACGCCGACGGTGTCGAAGTCCCAGCCGGTGCTTGTCAGATACCTGTGGATGTACCGGGCGATCAGTCCCGTGCCGAAGAATGTGATCCGCCGCGGCCGGGGCCGGCCGACGTGCAGCCGGTCGGCGGCGAGGGCTGCCGAGGCGGCGGTGCGCGTGGCGCTGATGATGGAGCTCTCCAGGCACGCGAACGGGTAGCCCGTCTCGTGGTCGTTGAGGATGAGCACGGCGGAGGCCCGCGGCATGCCCGAGGCGATGTTGGCCGGGAAACTGGAGATCCACTTGATGCCGTCGACGCTGAACTCCGCGCCCAAGGATGCGGGCAGCGCGATGATGCGCGCGTCGGGCTTGTCGGGGAAGCGCAGGAAGTAGCTGGGCGGGTTGACGCTCTGCTGCTCGCCGTGGGCCGTGTAGGCACGGGCGACCAAGTCGACGATCTCCTGTTCGCGACCGGCGAGCACCTGGTGGACGGTGGCTCCGCTGATGACGGAGAACTGCGGGGTGTGGTGCGACATGAACTGTCTCCAGAGGCAGGTTGGATGCAGGTGTGGAGCTGGAGAGGCAGGTGGTGGCTTCAGGCGTCCGTGGCCTGGGAGTCCGCGGCCCTGACGCGCCCCTCCCATACAGCGACGCCCACCGTCGCCAGCAATGTCGCCAGGAACAGACCGCTCTGGTACGGGAGTTGGTGCAGAGCCAGGGCGAGTGCGCCGCCCAGCAGGCCCGCCGCGACCGCACGCCTGCTGGTGAAGCAGGAGACGACCAGGCCGATATAGGTGGCGTAGATCGCGAAGTCCAGGCCGAGTCCGTCGATACGTGTGACGTCCTGGCCGAAGAGATAGCCGGTCAGGGTGCTGGAGAGCCAGCCGACGTACATCAGGACGGCGGTTGCCAGGACGTACCAGTGCCGCTGGCCGGTGCGCTCGCAGGTCGCCCCGTCGTACCGCTTGGCGGCGAGCGCGTAGACGGCATCGATCATCCCGAAGGCGAGCACCGCACGCCACGTCGGAGACAGATGCCGGACCTGTGCCGACAGCGCCGCCGAGTAGAAGACGTGGCGCATGTTCACGACCAGGCAGGTCGCCACCACCAGTAACCAGACGGTTCCCGACGACATCAGGCCGATGCCGATCATCTGCGCGGAGCCGCCGTTGACCAGGGCGCTCATCAGCACGGTGTCCAGCAGGTTCAGCCCCGAGTGCTGCGCGACCGTGCCGAACAACAGGCCGAAGGGCAGGGCGCCGAGGGCCAATGGCAGCGCGTCACGCAGCCCGGCGCGGGTCTCCTGGCGGCGGCTCAGCAGCGGGGCGGGCGGCGGAGACGAATGCGTGGTCAAGGGCGGACTCCCCATCACAGCAGGATCTTGGCCACGGCGAACGCGGCGACGGAGGAGGCGAACACCAGGAAGAAGTTGTCCTTCTTGAAGACGCCGACCGCGAAACCGACCAGCGCGCCGATCAGATAGGGGGACAACGGCCCGAGACTGCCGCCGGGCGACTTGGCGAGCACCACGGACGGGACGATGATCGCCATCAGGACGGCGGGCATCACATAGGGCAGCGCACGCTCGACGCCGCCGGGCAGCCGCTCCGGCCCCAGCGGACCGAAGAAGCAGACCCGCAGGGCGAAGGTGACCGCGCCCATGAGCACGATCGTGACGGTGTCCATTGGTCAGACCCCCAGGTCGGTACGGAGGGCGGCCGCGATCTGTTCGGGGTGGGTGGCGTTGAGGTAGTGACCGCCGTCGGCGGCGACCTCGATCCGCACCGTGTCCGCGAACAGGTCCCAGTGGTGCGCGGTGTCCTCGTGGCCCTGCGCCAGCGGGTCGTCGTCGGCGATCAGCACCGTCAGCGCGCAGTCGAGCCGGCTCGCGGGGTGAGCGGTCAGCGCCTGGTGGATGGCACGGGTGGCCTGCGCGGTGTCGTACTGGAACGCACCGGCCAGATCGGCGCGCTCCTGGCGGCCGAGACCCGCGATCTCGTCGAATCCGGTGTGGTCCACCAGCCAGTCGAGGATCTGCTGCTCTGACATGTCGATGACCTCGTTCTCGGCATGGTCCGCCGGGTTCACCGACTTGAGCAGCTTGGAGACCACCAGCAGCGTCCGTACGTCGACTCCGGCGCGGCGCAGCGCGGGCACCGCCACGAGGCCGAACGCGGCCCCGGCACAGTGGCCGAGGAGCGCGACGGGACCGTCCACCGCACCCGCGACCTCTTCCGCGAGGTGCTGGGCGAGCCGCTCGACGGGGACCTGGGCGAGGGTGTCGCCCGCGCCGCGGCCTGGCAGTTCGACGCCGAGCACCCGGACCGGGGCGTCCGCGGCGGCGAGCTCCCTGGCGAGGGAGACGTAGCTGACGGCGCTGCCGCCCGCGAACGGGACGCACACCACGGTCGCCGCGGGCCGCGCACAGGTGGCCCCCGCTGCCGCCGTGAGATCCACGAGCAGGTCACGGGACGTGGCCGCCGTCTCCTTGATGCCGAGGGCCAGTTGGCGTGCTGTCGGGCGGGCCAGCAGATCGCGCAGGACGATGCGGCCCTGAGAGGCGGCGGTGACCTTCATGGCGGCCAGTGAGTGTCCGCCGATCTCGAAGAAGTTGTCGGTCACGCCGACCGATTCCGGTGCCAGGTTCAGCACTTGCGCGAACAGGTCGCGTACCAGCCGCTCCTGCGCGTCGGCGGGCGGCACGGCGTCCGTGCGCTGTGCGGCGGCGAGTTCGTGACGGGCCAGTGCCTTGCGGTCGACCTTCCCGTTGCCGGTCAGCGGGAACGCGTCCAGGCGCACCACGATCTCGGGGTGCATATAGGCCGGGAGCGAGGCGGCGAGCAGCGTGTGGAAGGCGGCCGGGTCGGGCTCGGCGGTACCGGTGCAGAACGCGACCAGGCGCTTGTCGCCGTGGAGTTCGCGGGTCAGGGTGACGGCACCGTCGACCTCGGGCAGCCGCTCCAGCGCGACGTCGATCTCGGAGAGCTCGATGCGGTGTCCACGCACCTTGACCTGGTGGTCGACGCGGCCCGCGCAGTCCAGCGACCCGTCCGGCAGCCGGCGGCCCACGTCGCCGGTCCGGTACATGACCGGCGACAGGTCGTCGAGCGTGTTCGGCACGAAGACGGCCGCGGTGCGCTCCGGGTCGTTGACGTAGCCGAGACCGACGCCGGCTCCGGTCACGCAAATCTCGCCGTAACTTCCGCTCGGGCGGGGCGAGTTGTCGGGTGCGACCACGTGGATCCCGGTGTTGATGACGGGTCGTCCGACCGGGGTGCGCGCCTCCTTCACGGGGCGTTCCATGATGTGGTGCGTGACGTCGTCGGAGGCTTCGGTGGGCCCGTAGGCGTTCACGAGCGGTACGCCGTAGTGGGCGAACCAGCGGTGGGTGAGGGCCGGCGGCAACGGCTCTCCGGTCACCATGGTGAAGCGCAGTTCGGGCAGGGCGACGGGGTGCAGGGCGACCTCGGTGAGCACGGCGTCCAGGTAGGACGGGACGACCTCCAGGATCGTGACGCGGTCCGTGCGCAGCGATGCCAGGAAGGCGCCCGCCTCGACGATCTCGTGCTGCCCGTAGATCACGGTCCGGCCGCCGCGCAGCCACGCGACGAGCAGTTGCCAAACGGAGATGTCGAAGCACTGGGTCGCGATCTGTGCCACCCGGTCGGCTTCGGTGAGCTTGAGGTCGATCTCCTTGGCCAGCAGGTGGTTGAGCATGCCGGAGTGCCGGATGGCCGCGCCCTTGGGCTCGCCCGTGGAGCCCGAGGTGAAAATGATGTACGCGCAATCGCCCGGCTCGGGGCGCACCGGCAGCGGCCGGGCCTCGGCCGACGCGGCGTCCGTGTACGACAGGACATGCAGCGCCGCCACCCGCTCGCTGAAGGCCTTGTGGAGCCGGTCGGCGTCCGCCCGGTCCGCGACGACATACCCGCATTCACTGCGGCGCAGCACCGAGGCGACGCGATCGGCGGGGTGGTCGCGGTCCTGCGGCAGATAGACGGCTCCGCTCTTGAGCAGGGCGAGCACGGTCACCGCCCAGTCGATGCCGCGCGGCAGCATCGTCGTCACCACGTCGCCCGCGCGCACACCTTGACCGGCGAGGAAGCCGGCGAACCGGTCGGACTCTCGATCGAGTTCGGCGTACGTCAGACGTTCTTGCCCGTGCTGCACCGCGATCGTGTCGGGTGTCCGGGCGACGGTCCCGGCGAACGCGTCGACGAACGTGCCCTGCGGCAGCGTCACTTGGGGTCCGGCGAAGTCGCCGAGCGCGGCCAGCTCGGCACTGTCCATCAGGGACGCGCCACGCACCGGCCGCTCCGGCTCGGTGGCGAGCTGGGTCAGGGCCCGGGCGTAGTACGCGCCGATGCGGGCGATCTGGGCGGCATCGTAGACATCGGGGTGGTAGTGGAGGCTGAGCAGCACCTCGTCACAGACGGCGTCCTGGGAGAACTCGGCGCGGAACGGGAACTCCGTCTGCGCGTTGACGACGGACCGCACCAGCGTGAAGCCGTCGCGTTCGCCCAGGCTCTTCAGGACGTGGAAGTGGGTGAAGTTGAAGACCGTCTCGAAGAGCAGGTCGCGGCTGCCGACGGCCCGCTTGATCTCGGCCATCGGGTAGCGGCGGTGCGGCAGCATCCCGCTCTCAGCTTCGTACACGTCGCGCGCCAGGTCCGCCCAGGTGTGCCCGGGTGTCATCGTCAGACGGAACGGCACGGTGTTCAGGAAAAGACCGGGCACGTTCTCGCCCCCCTCGGCCTCGGGGCGCCCTGAGTGCTCGTATCCGGTCAGTACGTCGTCGGTGCCCGCCACGAACCCGAGGACCGCGGTGTGCGCCGCCAGCAGCAGCGACTTGACCGGTATCCGCAGGGCGTGCGCCCGTCGGATCAGCTGGGTGGACAGTCCCTCGGGCAGCGGCACGTCGTGCAGCACCACCGGTGGCAGCTCCGCCGCGGCGCCGGACTCGGCGGTCAGGCGCGGGAGCTGGGTGCGCTCCGCGTCCGCCATCGCCTTGAGCCAATGGGCGCGCTGTTCCTCGGAGTCGAGGGCCTCGCGCTCCAGCGCGATGAAGTCCCGGTAGTCCACGTCGTACGCGGGCGTCTGTGGCGTCCGCCCGTCCAGCAGCGCGAAGTACGCGGCGAAGATGTCGCGGTGGATGGTGTTGACGCTCCAGCCGTCCAGGGCGGCGTCGTGGTAGCTGAGCGAGTACTGGAACCGCTCGGGGGCCACCAGATGCAGATGGACGCGGACGAGGTCGGCGGTGCCGTACACGAAACCGGCCCGCAGCTCCTGGCGGGAGAACTCCTCCAGGGCCGCTGCCTGCTCGGTGTCCGTCAGCCCGCGCAGATCGTGCACCGTCAGTGGGGACGGTGCGTCGGCGTGGACCAGCTGCACCGGTTCGCTGTAACCGTCGAGGTGGAAAGAGGTGCGGAATACCGCGTGCCGACGGGCCACGTGGTCGACGGCCTGCCGGAAGAGGTCGACGTCCACCCGTTCGTCGATGCCGTAGCTGAGGATGTCGTGGTACATGCCCTCGACGCCGCTGCGGGTGGCCTCGTAGATCAGACCGACTTGGAGCCGCGACATCGGATAGGCGTCGCTGATCCCCTCGGGGAGGCGGGCGCGGTCGGCGGCGTCGAGCAGCGCGAAGAGCGCGAGTCGCTCGGAGCCGTCGTCGTTGGCGGGCTCACCGGTTTCGACGACGGTGGCGAGCCGCGCCACGGTGGGGTGTGCGAACAGCGCCTGGAAGGTGAACCGCAGTCCGGCGGCGCGGGCCCGTGCCAGTACTCCGATGAACTTGATCGAGTCGCCGCCGAGTGCGAAGAAGTTGTCGTGGACGCCGACTCGGTCCACGCCGAGCACTTCCGCCCAGATGTCGGCGAGTTGCTGCTCCACGGGTGTACGCGGCGCCACGCTGCCGCCCTCAGGTGTCGTCACGGGCCGCGGCAGCGCCTTGAGGTCGCGCTTGCCGTTGTGGTTGGTCGGGATCGCGGCGATCTCGACGACGTGCCGCGGGACCATGTACGACGGCAGGCGCGTGGCGAGGTGCGCCCGGAAGGCGTCGGCGTCGAAGCCCTCGCCCGTGACGACGTACGCTGCCAGGGCCCGGTCGCCGCCACGGTCCTCCAAGGCGATCACGGCGCAGTCGGCGACCCCGGGGCAGCCGCCCGCGACGTGCTCGATCTCGCCGGGTTCGATGCGGTAGCCGCGCACCTTGACCTGGGTGTCGATCCGGCCGAGGTACTCGATGTCGCCGTTCGGCAGCCGGCGTGCCAGGTCGCCGGTGCGGTAGATGCGGCCGGACGGCTCGAACGGGTTCGGCAGGAAGCGCTCGTCGGTGAGCTCCGGTGCGTTGAGATAGCCGCGGGCGAGGCCCACGCCCGCGATGCAGAGTTCGCCGGGGGTGCCGATCGGTGCCTGGGCGCCCGCGGCGGTGCGGATGTACAGGCGGATGTTGTCGATGGGCCGTCCGATCGGGATCGACCGGGTGGGGTCGACCGTGGTGCACGGCTGGCAGGTGACGTCGACGGCCGCTTCGGTCGGCCCGTACAGATTGACCAGTTCGGCGTCGAGCACCTCCTGGAACAGCTCGGCGTGCGCGACGGCGAGCGCCTCGCCGCTTGCGAACACGCGTCGGACGGGGGCGAGTCGGCCCCCGCTGCCGGTGGCCCGTACATACTGCAGGAACGCGTGCAGCATCGGCGGTACGAAGTGCAGCGTGGTGACGCCGGCCGCCACGATCGCCTCGGCGATCCGCTCCGGGTTCTTCTCGTCGCCGTTCGGCAGCGTGGTCACCGCCGCGCCCGCGAGCGACCACCAGAAGATCTCCCACACCGAGACGTCGAAAGTGAAAGGCGTCTTGTGCAGGATCACGTCGTCGCCGCCGAGCGGGTACGCCCGCTGCATCCACCACAGCCGGTTCACGATGGCGCGGTGCTCGACCATGACTCCCTTGGGTCGGCCGGTGGAGCCCGAGGTGTAGATCACGTATGCGAGGTCGTCCGGGCCGCTCACGGGCTCCAGGTCACGGCTGTCGGCCTGGGTGTCGCCCGCACCGACGTCGAGGACCTCATGTCCGGCGACGACGTGTCGGGTCTCGTCCGTGGTGACGACGAGTGCGGTGCGGCTGTGGTCGAGGAGGTAGTCGACGCGCTCGCGCGGCAGCGTCGGGTCGACAGGCAGATAGGCGCCTCCTGCCTTGAGGACGGCGTAGATCGCGACGAGCATCCGTGCCGAGCGCGGTACGCACACGCCCACGATGCTTCCGGCGCCGACGCCACGGGCGCGCAGCACGCGGGCCAGCCGGTTGGCGGCGGCGTTGAGTTCGCCGTATGTCAGCGCGTCGTCGACGACGGCGACGGTGTCCGGAGCGGCAGCCGCATGTTCCTCCAGGAAGCTGTGGAGCGTACGGGTGTCGGGAAACGGCGCGTCGGTCGCGTTGAACTCGTCTGATATCACGCGGAGTTCGTCCACGTTCGCAGCGAGACGGCCGGCCAGCGGCCGGGCCGGTTCGGCGACCAGAGCGGCGAACAGACCCGCATAGGTGTCGGCGAGCCGCTGCGCGGTGGCCTGGGTGAACAGCCGCCCGTCGAAGTGGACGGTGACGGCGTCGCCGCGTACGTCGAACAGCAGCGGGCAGCCCGCACGCTCCGCGTCGGCCAGGGCGAACTGCCCGTCCAGGGACAGCAGAAGATCGCTGGGCCGGTCCTCGTCGCGGTCGAGCAGGGCCTGTACGGGGATGTCGAGATGCAGCGCGGCGGTCAGGTAGGCGGAGCGCAGCGCGGTGAGGAGCGCGCGGCCCGTGAGGTCGTGGGCGACGGTGAGCGAGACCGGGACCGGTCCGGCATCGGTCGGCAGGAAGACAGTGAGGTCCTGGCGGTCGGTGGCGCGGGCGGCGACCAGCGCGAGCACGGCGCCCGCGAGGATCCGGCGCAACATCGGATCGCCGGCGGTCAGCCGGTCGGCCGCGGCAAGGGCATCGGCGGCCAGGCCGCTGCGAACGCGGGTGTCCCCCTCGGAGCGCGGGCGCAGATGGTCTCGGACCAGGACGGTCGGTTCGGCCCAGGTGTGCCGCTGCTCCTGCCAGTACGCGGACTGCTGGGGGTGGGCACGCAGGGCCTGCTGAAGAGCGATGACGTTACTCATGAAGGGGTCCTAGTAGGCGAAGTCGGCCGCGGGTACGACAGGGGCGGGCGCCGCGGCGGGTACCGGCGCGAGAACGAGGTGGTCGGGGGCGTGCAGCACCTCATCCGTGGCGGCCACGATCTGGTCGAGGAGTGTCGCGGCGGACTGCCGGGTGAACAGGGCCGTGGAGTACTCGAGTTCGAGGCACAGTCCCTCGGGCCGCTGGTAGGCCTGGAGGTTCAGGTCGAAGCGGGCGGTGCCTTGGTGCGGCAGCGTCAGCCTGACGCGGCGGCCGTGTTTGCGGAACGTGTAGAAGTCGATGTTCTGCAGCGCGAAGAAGGCGTCGAACAGGGCGGTGCGGCTCAGGTCACGGCGTGGCAAGAGCTGCCGCACCAACTGCTCGAAGGGGTAGGCCTGATGGGTGAGGGCGGTGCGATGTTCGCGCCCGGACTGTCCCAACAGCTCGGTGATGGTGGTGGCATCGTCGATCCTCAGCCGCAGGGGCAGCGTATTGACGAACATGCCGATCACTCCGTCGAGGTCGGGATGGACCCGGCCGCTGACCGGGCACCCCACGACCAGGTCCTGCTGCCCGCTGATCCGGGCCAGCACGGTGGCATAGGCGACGAGCAGTACGGAGAAGTCGGTGACCGCGTGTGCGGCGGCGCAGTGGGCCACCTCCTGCTGGACCGCCTGGCCCAGCTCCCGCCGGACCACGGCTCCTTGAGTGCTACGGATCGTGGCGCGCGGGTGGTCCGTCGGCAGGTCGAGGGGTTCCGGAATGTCCCGGAACCGCTCCTGCCAGTACTGGCCGTCGGTGGCGAACCGGCCGCCCGCGCCGAGCTCGCGGTTCAGCCACGCGGCGGCCGCCGCGTAGGTCGTGGCCGGCTCCCCGGGAGTGACACCGACGTAGAGGTCGAGCAGTCCGTCGACGAGCAGCGCGAGGGAGACCCCGTCGAAGACGATGTGGTGGATGTCGAGGTACAGCCGGTCGTCCCCGTGCTCCTGAGTGACGAGCAAGGCCCGCAGCAGTGGGGCTCGAGCGAGGTCGAACGGTCGCACGAGGCGCTCAACGGCTGCCTCGTCCGTGGGGACGTCGGCGTTCACGGCGATGTCCAGCGCGACCTCGACGGTTCGCTCGACGATCTGATGGACGGTGTCGCCTTCGGCGAAAAAGCGGGTGTGCAGGGCCTCATGACGCTCTGTCAGAGACTTCAGCGCCGACCGGAGCCGGTCGGGCTCCAGGTGTCCGCTGATGTCCAGGCGCACCGGGATGTTGTAGGCGAGTGACTTCTCGTCGGACTGCCACAGGGCGTAGAGGCCGCGCTGCTGCGGGTGCAGCGGCAGCGGCCCTTCGCCCGCAGCGTCGGGAATGGCCGGAATCGCCGTGAAGCCTTCGGCGCCGCCTGACGCGACCGCGCGGGCCATCGCCCGCAGGGTCCGGGTGGCGAACAGATCCTGGAAGCTGAGCACTCCGCCCGTACCACGGGCGATGCGGCCGATGAGCGCGCCGGCGGTGATGGACGTACCACCGAGCTCGAAGAAGTCGCTCTCGGGGCCGATGAGTTCGGCGTCCGTGGCCAGTACGTCGGCCCAGAGCCGGGCGAGCCGGTCCTCCTCGGGGCCGAGTCGCTCGGTGCGGGGCCGCGCGGCGGCCGGTGCGGGCAGCCGGACGGCGTCGACCTTGCCATTGGCGTTCAGTGGCAGGCGGGGCAGCGCCGTGACACGGTCGGGGCACATGTACGCGGGCAGCCTGCGTCGCAGTTCGGCCAGAACGGTGTGCTCGTCGCATCCGGTGTCCAGGACCGCATAGGCGATCAGGCACTTGCCGTTGCCGTTGCCGGGATCGCGTACGGCGGTGTATGCGTCGCGCACGCCCGGCACGTCGAGCAGCGCGCTGTTGACCTCCTTCACCTCGACACGGTGGCCGCGAATCTTCACCTGGTCGTCGGTGCGGCCGTGGAAGGACAGGACACCGGTGGCGTCCGCGCTCACGAGGTCACCGGTGCGGTAGTGGCGCTCACCGTCGACGTCGACGAAGCTCGCTGTCGTGGCCTCCGGGTTGTGGAGGTAGCCACGGGCGAGCCCGAGGCCCGCGGTGAACAGCTCCCCGATCCGGCCGGGTGCGACCGGTCGCAGGGTGTCGTCCAGCACACGCACCGTGGTTCCCGCGATCGGCCGGCCGATGGGCACGGCGGTGTCTGGGGGTGTTGACACCGGGAAGACGGTGGTGAACGTCGTGTTCTCGGTGGGGCCGTAGCAGTTGAGCAGCCGCAGCCCCGGGCAGGCACCGAGAACCTTGTTCACGTGCGGGCAGGACACGGTGTCGCCGCCGACGAGGAGCGTGCCGAGCCCGTCGAAAAGGGTGACGTCCTCATC
Source organism: Streptomyces sp. NPDC059897 (assembly GCF_042730865.1). Lineage (NCBI taxonomy): Bacteria > Bacillati > Actinomycetota > Actinomycetes > Kitasatosporales > Streptomycetaceae > Streptomyces > Streptomyces sp. NPDC059897. The sequence goes on from NZ_JBHWKQ010000002.1 coordinate 13,643, forward strand.
GACGAGCTGGTGGAACAGCGGGGTCGTCAGCCACAGTACGGTCGCGTCGGCTTCGCGCAGCGCCCGCTTGAGACGCTCCGGGACGACGAGCGTCTCCTCCCCGACGATGTGGAGCGTCGCCCCGTTCAGGAGCGCTCCCCAGATCTCGAAGGTGGAGGCGTCGAACTCCAGGGCGCCGGTGAGCAGGAAGCGTTCGTCCGAGGAGAAGTCGAAGTAGTCGGTCTCCTTGACGAGGCGCACCACGCCCTGGTGCTCGACCATGACGCCCTTGGGGCGGCCGGTGCTGCCCGACGTGTACATCACATAGGCGAGCGAGTCGGGCGACGCCTCCTGCGGGAGCAGGGCGCGGTGCTCATCCTGGGGTGCGGCGCCGAGCAGGTCGTCGAAGCGGTGCAGCGCCACCCCTTCGGGCAGGGCCGCCGCAAGAGCCGACGCCGCCTGCGGTGCGCAGACAGTAAGCGGTGTCCGCGAGTCGCCGAGCATGCCGGCCAGGCGTTCCGCGGGAAAGTCCGGATTGACGGGCAGATACGCGCCGCCCGCCAGCACGATGCCCAGCAGACAGACGACGGCGTCCGCGGACCGCGGGAACGCCATGGCGACGAGGGTCTCCCGGCGGACGCCGAGTTCCCGCAGCCGCCAGGCCACCCGGTGGGCCTCGGCCCGCAGTTCCCGGTAGGTCAGCCGCTCGTCTCCGAAGACCAGTGCGGGGCGGTCAGGTGTCGCGAGCGCCTGCTGCTCGAACCCTTCCTGAAGGCTCTGCGGCCGCCCCATCAGAGGGCTCCCGTCTCGGAGACGTCGAAATGTCCGCGGACCCACTCGTCGTCGTAGATGGAATCGAGATAGCGCTCACCGAGATCCGGCGAAATGGCGACGACCTTCGTCCCGACACGCTCGTCCGCGATGCGACCGGCCATCCCGGCGAGTACGGTTCCGGTCGATCCGCCGAACAGATAGCCGCGGGCTGCCAGCTTCCTGCACATACGCACCGTGTCGATTTCCGGCACCATGATGACTTCGTCGATGACACTTTCGTCGACGATCTCTGGACGCTTACCGGTACCGAGCCCGGGAATGTGGCGGGCCCCCGCCGGGCCGCCGAACGTGACGGATCCGACGCTGTCGACGGCGATGATCCGCGCGGGGTGCCCGACTTTCTTGAGATAGCGCGCACAGCCGGTGAGGGTGCCGGTCGTGCCCGCCCCGATGAAGACCATGTCGGCGTCCGGGTACGCGGCGGCGATGGCGGGACCGGTGCTCTTGTAGTGGGACAGCCAGTTGTTCTCGTTGGCGTACTGGTTGATCCACAGGACGTCCGGATCGTCCGCACAGACGTTTCGGACGTGCTGGAGCCGGGCGCCGAGCAGCCCTGTGACCGGATCCGAGGTGTCGATGACGACGACGTGGGCGCCATAGGCCTTCATCAGTCGCAGATTGCGATCGTTGCAGCGGTTGTCGGTCACACAGATGAATTCATAGCCGCGGTGAGCGGCGATCATCGCGAGCGCCACTCCGAGGCTCCCGGAGGATGACTCGATGACCTTTCCACCAGGCTTGAGGAGCCCTGTGCGCTCCGCTGCGTCAACCATTTCGGCCGCCGCCTTGACCTTCACGGAGCCGGCGAGGTTGAGTCCCTCGCACTTCACGTGAACATGCTGACCAAAGTGTGCGGAGAGGTCGATATAGACACCGTCGGGAGCGTATTCCGACGGGGAGGACAACAAGCGAGGAGCGCCACGGTCGACCTGCGGGACCGGCGCAGCGAGTGGCTCAGTCATCACTTTCCGGGTGTGCGGTGTGCGCTCTACTTGCGCAGCACACCGACTCATCCGTGAGGACTGGCGAAGGGAGTCGGCTCCGAGTACGTGGCCCCATTGCTCGATGGGCACGTGTTCCGCGTATTCGTAGGACGCATGGGTGCGGTACATATCGACGAGCATCGCAAGGGCTACTGAAACCCCGCTGAAAATCCACTGAGACCGCGACGTCAGTCAATTCCGTTGACCTCGGCGGCGCATTCGGACCTCCGGAACGGCAAGCGGCGGCGCTCCTGGACTTCAAGGAGTATGCACGCCAAGGAGATCCAGTTCCTGGTAGGCGAGACCGGTGGGCCGACGCAGCGGCTCTCAGGCGCCGCGCAGTAGAGTCCCCTCCTGGTGGAGGATCTGCCTGAACCTCCGTTGCAGCCCCGGACCGGGCTCGATCCCCAGTTCCGCGTCCAGGTTGTGCCGGGCCCTGCGGTAGACCCTGAGGGCGTCCGCCTGCCTGCCCGACCGGTACAGGGCGGTCATGAGTTGTTCGCAGAAGCGCTCGTGCAAGGGGTGCTGAGTCATCAGCTGCTCAAGTTCCGGAATCACCTGCCAGTGCCTGCCGAGCCTCAGGTGTGCCTCGACGAACAACTCCCGGCCGATCAGCACCGTTTCCTCGATCCGGGTATACGCGATGCGGCAGATCATGCCGTTCCCCGTATCGACAAGGGCCGGCCCCCGCCATTCGGAGAAAGCGTCGGTGAGCAGCTCGATGGCGCCTTCGCCATCTGTGTTCAGGCGTCGGCCCGCCGCCTCCACGGCATTCGAGAAACGCAGTGCGTCGACGTCCGCGGGGTCTACGTCGAGCAGGTATCCGGAGCGCGTCGTACGGATGACATGCCGGGCTTTCGGGTTGCCGGTCCGTTCGGCGAGGACACGGCGTAATCGTGCGACATGCGATTGCAGGGAGTTGTCCGCGGATTTCGGAGGTTGATCTCCCCAGAGCTCGTCGAGCAGATCAATGGCCGGCACCGGGGTGCCAGGTGTGAGAGCCAGGGCCGCCATAATCGTTCTGAGCTTCTCTCCCGGCAGTTGGACGGGAATGTCCTCCTCGATCACATGAAGCGGCCCCAGTAGCCTCACCTGCATGCGAACCCCCCGGTTTTCCTGCCACGCCGGCAGTGACTGGCATGTGTTCTCGACCGTAGTTCGTCATCCGGGCGCACCCGGATTGGTCCGCGTGCCTCAGCAGCGGGCGTTCCGGGTCACGTCCAGGTGGTCCGCCAGGATCCACAGCCGTCGCCGTGGCCCGCTCCGCCCTCCTCGGCGTCCAGACACAAGTCGCAGCGAAGTGACAACTCAAGCAGCAGGCCTATGAACTGACGACTCGTCAAGTTACGCTCCGGCGCATGACTTCCACGGTGGTCTGGGGCACCGGGAACGTGGGACGCGCGGCGATCCGAGCCGTCGACGCCCACCCCGGGCTCGAACTCTGCGGCGTGCTCGTGCACGACCCCGCCAAGGACGGCCGCGACGCGGGCGACCTGGCCGGTTGCGACCACGCCCTCGGTCTCGCCGCGACGACGGACGTCGACGCGGTGCTCGCGGCCCGGCCCGGCGCCGTCTTCTACGCGGCCTCCGGCGAGCTGCGCCCCGACGAGGCCCTCGACGACATCTGCCGTGCCCTGCGCGCCGGTGCCGTCGTCGTCTCCCCCGCCCTCTATCCGCTCTACGACCACCGCAGCGCACCGCCCGACTTCACCGATCCCGTGCGCGCGGCCATCGCGGAGGGCGGCGGCTCGCTGTTCGTGTCCGGCGTCGATCCGGGCTGGGCCAACGACGTGCTGCCCCTGCTGGTCAGCGGTCTCGGCACCCGCGTCGACGCGCTGCGCTGCCAGGAGATCTTCGACTACTCGACGTACGACCAGGAGGACTCGGTACGCCACCTCGTCGGCATGGGACACCCCATGGAGTACGAGCCCCTGATGCTGGCGGAGTCCGTGCCGACGATGGTGTGGGGCGGGCAGCTGAGACTGATGGCGCGGGCGCTCGGGGTCGAACTCGACGAGATCCGCGAGACGTTGGAGCGCCGGGCCCTGGAGAGCGACGTCACGACGACGGCCATGGGCGACTTCGCCGCGGGCACCCAGGGCGCGGTCCGCTTCGAGGTGCAGGGCGTCGTGGACGGCGAGGTGCGCATCGTCGTCGAGCACGTGACACGGATCCATCCGTCCTGCGCGCCCGACTGGCCGGTGCCGCCCGGCGGCGGGGCCGGCGCGCACCGGGTGATCGTCGAGGGCCGCCCGCGCATCGAGGTCACCGTCCAGGCCACCGACGAGGGCGGCAACCACGCGGCGGGCGGCAACGCGACCGCCGTCGGGCGGCTCGTCGGCGCGATCGACTGGCTCGTGGCCGCGCCGCCCGGGCTCTACGACGCGCTCGACGTGCCCGTCTCCCCCGCCGTCGGCCGGCTCGGAAGGAAGCAGCCATGACGGAAGCAGCGACGACATCGGAAGCAGCCATGAGGATCGACATACCTGCCGGGCAGGAACCCATTCCGTACGTGTGGGGCGAGATGGTGCCCGGCATCGGGCCCGCGGCGGCGCAGTTCTCCATGGCGGTGTACGACCACTCGACCCTGGGGCTGCGGGAGTTCGAGGCCGCGCGGCTGCGGATCGCACAGATCAACGGGTGCCTGTTCTGCCTGGACTGGCGCACCGAGCGGGACGGCGTACGGGTCGAGGAGTCGTTCATCGACGCCGTCGAGGACTGGCGCGAGACCGACGCGTTCGACGAGCGGACCCGGCTCGCCGCCGAGTACGCGGAGCGCTACGCCGTCGACCACCACGGCCTGGACGAGGAGTTCTGGACGCGGATGACCGCCCGCTACAGCCAGGCCGAGATCGTCGAGCTGAGCATGGCCATCGGCTCCTGGCTGGCCTTCGGACGGCTCAACCACGTGCTGGGGCTCGACTCGGTGTGCGCCCTGCCCAAGCCGTGACCTGCTGTCGGACGGTCGCGACGGGGGCAGGGCGCGGCCGTCACAGATCAGTGGCGACGATCTTGGCGATATTGCGCTCGGCGAGCGCCGTGATGGTCACGAACGGGTTGACGCTGGTGTTGCCCGGGATGAGCGCGCCGTCGATGACGTACAGGCCCGCATAGCCGTGCAGGCGGCCGTAGTTGTCGGTCGCCTTGTTCAGCACGGCGCCGCCCAGCGGGTGGTACGTGAGGTGGTCGCCCCAGATCTTGTACGTACCGAACAGGTCGGTGCGGTAGATCGTGCCCTCCTTCGCGTTGATCTTGTCGAAGATGGTCTTGGCCATGTCGATGCCCGACTGCTTCCATGCCTTCTGCCAGCTCAGATCCACGCCGCCCGACGTCGGGTTGTACGTGAACGCGGCCCGGTGCGGGATCTTCGTGATGGACAGGTAGAACGACGCGTACGTCTCGATGCCGGTCGGCAGCGGAGCCACTTCGGCGAAGGCGCCGCCCGCGGCCCAGTTGTCGATTCCGGCGGTGGGGATCGACGACTGGAGCGAACCGGTGGGGTCCCACATGTGGTTGGCGCGCCCGCACATGACGTTGCCGTTGTCGCCCCAGCCCTTGCCGATCTCACCGTTGAGCGCGGGCAGGACGCCGGTCGCCTTGAGCCTGGTGAGGAGCTTGCTGGTGCCGACGCTGCCCGCGGCGAAGAAGACACGCTCCGCGGTGACCTCCTTGGTGGCCGTGACGGTGCCGGTGGTGTCCAGCTGGTCCATGCGCACGGTGTAGCCGCCGCCGGCGGCCGGGGCGACCGAAGTCACCTTGTGCAGCGGGGAGATGGTGACCTTCCCGGTGGCCGTGGCGCGCGCGAGGTAGGTCTGCTGAAGTGACTTCTTGCCGTGGTTGTTGCCGTAGAGGATCTCGCCCGCGAGCGCCGACTTCGGCACCGTCCCCGCGGCCTCCTGCTTCATGTAGTCCCAGTCGTACACGTCGGGTACGAACACGAAGGGGAAGCCCGAGCGCTGGGCGTGCTTACGGCCGACGCGCGCGTACTGGTAGCACGCGGCGGTCTCGAACCAGTTCGGGTCGATGGTGGCGACGCCGAGCCCCGCGTTGGCGCGCGGGTAGTACGTGCCGTACATCTCGGCCGCGTCGACGGACGGCAGGATCGCCGCGAAGTTCTCCCGCTTGGGCGTCACCGCCATGCCGCCGTTGACCAGCGAGCCGCCGCCGACGCCGCGGCCCTGGTAGACGGTGATGCCCGCGAAGTCCTCGGCGTCCAGGATTCCGGTGTACTTCGGGACGTCCTTGTCGAGCGGGAAGCCGAGGAAGTTGCTCAGGGGCTGCTTCGTTCTGGATCTCAGCCAGAAGGATCTCTTGTCGGGCGTGGTGGTGTTGGCGAAGATCTTGCCGTCGGATCCCGGGGTGTCCCAGGCCATGCCCATCTCCACCATCCGCACGTCGACGCCGGCCTCGGCGAGCCGGAGCGCGGCCACGGAGCCGCCGTACCCGGTGCCGATGACGAGGGCGGGCAGGTGTGCCCCGTCGGCGACGGAGGCGACGGCGGCCGCGGTGGAGCGGTCGGCCGCGGCGGCGTGGCCACTGAGGGCCACGGCGCCGAGAACAGAACTTGTTCCTGCGAGGAAGCCTCGGCGGGAGATCCCGCTACGGGCCACTTCGGGACGGGTTGAGTCGGTCATTGCACGTTCCTCACTCTCTACAGAATGGGAACGAGTTCTACTGTTGATAGGTAATCAAGTCGATGCATACCGATAGGTAACGTGCACCCAATTCGCGCCAACTTCTACCGATCTTGGACACCGACCTGGATCCGACCTCAGGAAGCCGCGACGAGCTCCCGGTCACGGCCCGGCGTGTTGGCCGTCGGGTTCTGGGCCGTCTTGTTCGGCTTGCTCGTCTTGTTCGGCAGGGAGAGCCGGAAGACCTTGTGCCAGGCGGAGAAGACCTGCTTGGGCAGCGGCCCGGTGACGTAGTCCAGCTCGTACTTCTCGAACAGCGCGCGCACCTTCACCGCGACCTCGGCGTACCGGTTGCTCGGCAGGTCCGGGAAGAGGTGGTGCTCGATCTGGTGCGAGAGGTTGCCGGTCATGAAGTGCATGGCCTTGCTGCCGCTGATGTTCGCCGAGCCCATCATCTGGCGCAGATACCACTGGCCCCGCGTCTCGCCCTTGATCGACCGGCGCTCGAAGACCTGCACGCCCTCGGGGAAGTGCCCGCACATGATCACCGAGTGGGACCAGATGTTGCGGACCAGGTTCGCGGTGAACGTGGCGGCGAGCGTGGGGAGGAACGAAGGGCCGGACAGCGCCGGGTGGATCACGTAGTCCTTGAGCACCTGCTTGCGGATCTTGCGGCCCACGGCCTTGGCCCGCGCGCGGAACTCCGGGTTCTTGCGGCGGCGCTTGCTCAGGTTCTTGCCGAGCTCCAGGTCGTACGCCGCGATCCCGTATTCAAAGAAACAGGCGTTGATGAAGTTCCACACCGGCTGGCCGAGGTGGAACGGGTGCCACTTCTGGTCCTCGTCGACGCGCATGATGCCGTAGCCGAGGTCGTTGTCCTTGCCGATCACGTTGGTGTACGCGTGGTGCAGCTCGTTGTGCGAGTGCTTCCACTGGTCGGACGGCGAGACGTGGTCCCACTCCCAGGTCGTGGAGTGGATCTTCGGGTCCCGCATCCAGTCCCACTGGCCGTGCAGGATGTTGTGGCCGATCTCCATGTTGTCCATGATCTTCGCCACGGACAGACCGGCGGTGCCGATCAGCCAGGCGGGCGGGAACATCGAGAACAGCAGCACGCCCCGGCTGGCGAGCTCGAGCGTGCGCTGCGCCTTGATGACCTTGCGGATGTAGGCGGCGTCCTGCTCGCCGCGGCCGGCGATCACCTCGTCGCGGATCGCGTCCAGCTCGCGGCCGAGTTCCTCGATCTGCTCCGCGGTCAGATGGGCGGTGGGGTCGATGGCGGTCAAGGTGCTCCTACCGTTCGATGTCACAGGGGCCCGCGGCGGCGGACACGCAGGTCTGGATGAGGACGCCCGGCTCGGCCTCGGTGATCTCGCCGGTGCGCAGGTCGCGGACGGCGCCCGCCTTGAGGGGCGTGACGCAGCCGAAGCAGATGCCCATGCGGCACCCGGAGGGCATGAGGACGCCGGTCTCCTCGCCGACGTCAAGGAGCGGCGTGGCGCCGTCCGCGTCGACGGTCTTGCCGGTGACGCTGAACGTGACCTCGCCGCCGTCCCCGGCAACGACGACGCTGGGGCGGAAGCGTTCGGTGTGCAGGCGCTCCTGGACGCCGTGCTCGGTCCAGTGCTCTTCGGCGGCGTCGAGCAGGCCCGCGGGTCCGCAGGCCCAGGTCTCGCGCTCGGTCCAGTCGGGCACGAGTTCGTCGAGTCGGGCGATGTCGAGCACGCCGTCCGTGTCGGTGTGCAGCTCGGTGAGCCGCAGCTTCTTGGCCGAGACGAGGTCGTGCAGTTCGTCGCGGAAGATCACGTCCTGCGGCCGTGGCGCGCTGTGGATCATTACGGCGTCGTCGAACCCGGTGTCGCGCAGCATGCCCATGACGGGCGTGATGCCGCTGCCCGCCGTGAGGTAGAGCACCTTGGTGGGCTTGGCCGGCGGCAGCACGAAGTCGCCGGTCGCCTGGTCGAGGTGGATCAGTGTGCCCGCTGCCGCCCTGCGGACCAGGTGGTTGCTGACCTTGCCGTCCGGGATCGCCTTCACGGTGATCGTGAACCGGCCGTCCTGGCGGCGGGTCGGCGAGGTGATGGAGTAGGCGCGCCACAGGCGCACCCCGTCGACGTCGATCCCGATCCGTACGTACTGACCGGCCGTGTGGCCGCGCCAGCCCCGGCCGGGCCTGATCACGACGGTCGCGGCGTCATCCGTCTCGCGGTGCACGGCCTCGATGCGCCCCCGCAGGTCGGCGCCCGCGCGCAGCGGGCTGACCAGGTCGAGGTAGTCCGACGGCAACAGCGGCGTCGTGACCATCTCCAGCAGTTTCCACGCCCTGCTGCGGAGGGCTGTACTCGTCATGGGTCCAGCTTGGTGCGTCTCAAGGCGTAAAGTCCTGACCGCAGGACGTAAATCTGGTCGACTGAATTGTTCGCAGGGAACAAAAACGTGAGCCAAGCAATCCGGAGGGCCAGCGAGCTGACCCTGGACGAGACGACGGTCACAGCGCTTCGGTCCGCGCTGAGGACCACCGCCGACGAGATCGTGCAGGCGATCATCGACGAGGTCCCGCCCTACGCGAACGCCCTGTCGGGCAGCATGGGCGGCACCATCCGCCGGGCCGTGCGCACCGCGCTCGGGCACTACCTGGACCTCGCGAGCGGGAGCGCCAGCGGTGGCGACGCCAGTGACGCGGCGTACGAGCTGGGCCGCGGCGAGGTGCGCGACGGCCGTTCGATGGATGCCCTGCTCAGCGCCTACCGGGTCGGCGCCCGCGTGGCCTGGCGATGCCTGGCGGCGGGCGCCGTACCCGCGGGGCTGCCCGCCGCAGAGGTCGCCAAGTTCGCCGAGCTGACCTTCGCCTACATCGACGAGCTCTCCGCCGCGAGCGCCGCGGGCCACGCCGACGAGCTGGCCGCCCGCGGCCGGGCCCACGAGCTCCACCTGGAACACCTGGCCCACGACCTCCTCGCCGGCGCGAGCCCCGACGTACTCCTCGCCTCCGCGCAACGGGCGGGGTGGCAGCCGCCGGATTCGCTGACCGCGGTCCTGCTCCCGGCCGCCCAGGCCCGGCCCGCCTACCGCTCCCTCGACCCGAGCACCCTGGTCCTCGACGATCTGCCGGACGCGACGGGCGTGCTACTCGTCCCCGATGCCGACCGATCACGTCTCGTGCGGCAGCTGACCGACCGCACCGCCGTGGTCGGCCCTGCCAGGCCGTGGACGCGTGCGTCCGCCTCGTACGCGCGAGCCGTACGCGCGCGCTCCCTCTCCCCCGACATTCGCGACACCGAGGACCACCTGCCCGAGCTGGTGCTGAGCGCCGACGCGGACGCGTTTGCGGACCTACGTGCCCGGGCTCTCGCTCCACTCGGCTCCTTGCCTGCCGCGACCGCACGACGCCTTGAGGAAACGCTGCGGGCGTGGCTCCTTCACCAGGGCAGGCGGGACGAGGTGGCGGCGGCGTTGTTCGTCCATCCCCAGACGGTCCGGTACCGCATGTCGCAGCTGCGGGACCTGTTCCCGGATCTCCCATCACCGCACCGGGTCCTGGAACTGACGCTGGCGGTCGGCCTTCGGGGCGCCTGACGCTTACGCCGCCCCAGGGCCGATGATGGACACGGCATGACGGAACACAAGGTCAGGAGCTTTCATGACGAAGCGGGTCCACCGACCCCGTGAGGACGCGGAATTCGATTTCATCCTCAAGATGAGCCGAATTCCGGTCCTCGCGTACTTCGCCGGGTCCTGGCCCAAGGCCATCGAGCCCTGCCGGGTGATGGACCTCGTCGTGGGCGGCATCGCCGACGAGTACGCGGACCGCCTCACGGCGGTCCGCGCCGACATCACACGCTGCCCGGCCGCGACCGCGCGCTACGGGATCACTGGTGCCCCGTCCTACGTCCTGCTGAAGGAGGGCGAGGCGGTGGCACAGGGCGCGGGTCCCATGAGCACCACCGAGGTACGGGAGCTCCTGGCCAGCCACGTGTGAGCGAGGCCGCTCACACCGCCGCGTCAGCTCTCTGCGGGGGCGTCGCCCGACTGCTCGGCACCCTTGGGTGCGCTGGCCTTCTCCCGCATCTTGCGCACCAGCTCCGCCTTCTTCTCGGCAGCAACCCCGCGATCGAAGTTGCGGTGCGGGCCATGGTTCTGCCGTTCGGTGCGGGACTGCCTCTTGCGCTGGCCGCCCCCCATGCCCACGGGGTTGTTGATGTTCTTGCTGTCGGTCACGAGTTCTCCCGGAATGGTGCGAAGCGATTGACGTTACCTGGTTCCGTCGGCCCCGCCCACCACAATCTTCACTGCGCCGGTTTCCGGGCAGCGCGAGAACTCGTCGGCGAAACGGATGTCAGCATTGGTTGGGCACGTTGCCCGTCTCGCTCCCCTTCAACAGGCCGCCCCAGATCCAGCTCGAACCCGAGCCGAGCAGAACCCACTTGTTGTGCGAGATACCGTTCTGACTCACCCACTGGCCATATGCCCAACATATGGCGCTGAGCTGGTAGTTGGCGGGGACCGAGTAGTTGATGCTGCACTGAGTGGACGCACAACTGCGAATGTTCGCACCGGTCCACGTCGTGACCCACGTGTTGGCGAGCGTCACGTCGCCCTTCGCCGGCCGGGGCTCCGGGGCGGCGGGGGCCGTCGCCGAGGCAGTGGGCGCGAACATCCCGGCGGCGGCCAACAGTCCCGCCGCGACCGTCGTGATGACCTTGGCTCTCGCACGCATGACACGCATAGGAAGAACCCCCTGTTGAAGGCGATCTACTGGGATATCCAGCGTGAAAGACGCTAACGGGCATCAGTCGACCCAGTTAGTCATGTACCGGCCAATACCTGAATGAGAGGCGCGGCTCCGCTACGCCTGCACCGGGTATCGACTTCACGGGCACCTGACCTGCGATGTGCCAGAAATCCCCCCAGGTGGCTGCAACGGGCACTCAACCACTGCCGACCGACAACTCGTTACTGCCTCCGCCATGGACAACAGCCAGTGACGTTGGCTCTATGGATGGAGACACAAGCCTCGTCCCTGAGCGGCCGCCATAATGGCGGCATGACCTCCCACTCGCAGCAGTCTGGCCCCGGGACCAGGGGCCTCTCCGGCGCGGACGCCGAGGATCTCGCGCTGTACCGGGAAAAGTTCCGGCGCCGTCTACCGGAGTCACTGGACGAGCTGAACGGACCGACCCACGGTGTCGTGGAGCTACCACTGCACCTGGCATGGTCCGGCATGACCTCGTACGACCTGGGAAAACCTCGCCAGCGCATGGGCCTGTACCGCACTGTCCTGCACGAGGGCCTGCACGACGACCTCCCCAGGCACCTCAACCGGGACGTGCTCCTCGAATTGTGGCCGGTGCTGCGCACTCTCATCGGTCGCACCGTGCGCACCGTGTGGGAGGACGCCTTCCCCGAGCTCGTCTCCCGTACCCGGGTGGTCGCGTGACGGACATGCCGGACCTGCACGCGCGGCTCCTGGCGGATGTGATCGCCCTCGGTTCGCCATATCCTCTGGTCCTCACCGGTGGGTATGCAGTGAGGGCGCACCGCCTCGTGAATCGCCCCAGTCAGGATCTGGATGTCGCCACCGAGAACCCGGCGCCCATGGCCGATATCGCGGCCGCACTTCTCAGCGGTCTGACAGCCCGAGGCTGGAAGGTACACGCGCTGGAAACTGCCCCGTTGTCCGCTCGCTTTACTGTGACGGACCCCGGCACCGGGCAAGAGTGCGAGGTCGACGTCCTGAAAGAAGTTTTCTGGCGGCCAGTGGACCAGAGCCCATACGGACCTGTCCTCGCCGAGGAGGACGTGATCGGGACCAAAGTGCGCGCCCTGGCCGACCGTGGAGCGCCGCGCGACCTGATCGACGTGTACGCAGCCTCCCACCGCTGGAGCAACGCCGAGATCGAGGAGTTCGGCCGCCGACACGCCCGCGGCCGTTTCGAACGCGAGGACCTCCAGGCGAACCTGACGGGCGCCGAGTGGACCGACGACGACGCCTTCGCCGCCTACGGCCTCGACGATGCCACTATCGCCTCTCTGCGCAATTGGGCTGTGGAATGGGCCGACGACCTCTCGGCCCGCTTCCTCGAAGAGTCCGGTGACCCCGACGCCGACTGATCATGCCCCAGCGGGCGGCGCAGGCATTGCGCGTGCCCCGCGTTCAGGACCCGTCCTCGAACCCTCGTCCGGTCGTCGACCGGAGCCGCGCCCTCCACTGATCCATTACCCCATCAGCCGAGGTTCGTTGGGCTTGGTGACCGTCCCCCTTGCTTCTAGGAGTCACCTGCTCATGCCTGAGGAATTCGTGCGTCGGCTGCATTACAAAGGGTTCGCCTATGAGTGCCGTGTCGTCGAGAACCCTGAACCCCGGACCGAGCCCATCGTGCTGCTGGGCGGCTCCTTCCAGGACATGTACGCCTTCCGTCGGCTGGAGAAGCCATGGACGGAGGTGGCGACGGTCATCACCGTCGACCTGCCCGGGTCGGGCAAGGCGGACGACCTGTCGGCGGAGTACGGCTTCGACTTCCTCGCCGAGGTGCTGGGCGATCTGCTCGGGCAGCTGGAGCTGGACACCGTCAATCTGTTCGCCGCCTCCTACGGTGTTCCCATCGCGTACCGGCTCGTCCAGAAGCGTCCTGAGCGCGTCAAGCGGCTGATGCTCGCCGGGGCTTCCATGGAGTACCCGGCGGAGTGCCGGACCGCGCTGCGGGCCATGGTCGACAGCCTCGCCGCCGGTGACGTGTCCAGCGCCTACGGCCGGGTGACGGTGGATGCGCTCATGGCGCACCCGGACCGGCCCGTCCGCAAGCGCGCCGTGACCGCCCGGCTGCTGGCGTGCACGATGAGCGCCATCACCGACGCCGATGTGCCCCGGCACCTGGCCATCCTGGAGCGGGTCCTGGCCACGCCCGGCCTGCCGCCCGGCGGGATCCGGGACGTGCCGGCCCTGTGCTTCACCGGCGAGTACGACGAGTTCTCCACCCCCGACCGGGTACGGGAAGTTGCCGCAACGATTCAGCAGGGACAGTTCGCCCTGATCCGTGAGGCCGACCATCTGCCCAACCTCGAACGCGGCAAGGAGTTCTCCCGGCTCATCGCTGACTACTTCACCGACCAGCCGATCGAGACGCTCGACTTCCTGACCGAGGTCGAACGTCCGGCTCTGGAGCGGGTGCCGGTCGGCGCCGCGTCGTAGTGCGCCTCCCCGTCACCGGGACCCCGCGGCCACCAGCGTCTCGGTGATGGGTTCGAGCTCCGCGACCAGTTCGTCGAGCTCGGCGGGTGAGAGGGCTTCGTAGGGTGGGGCGGCGAGTTCGTCGGTCAGGGCTTCGATGTGGCGCTTGGTTTCGCGGCCGGACTCGGTGAACCGCCCCTCGGCGTCGACGAGTCCGCGCTCGCGCAGGCCGTTCATGACCGCGGTCAGGCGTTTCTTCGGCAGATGCTGGATGCGGCCGAAGGACTCCGGCGGGTGGATGCCCATGTCCAGGGCGGAGAGTACGTGGGCCTCCGTGCCGCCGATGCGCGCCCCGACGAGTGCGGCGATGTGCCCGTCGGCGCGGTGCTCGCGCAGCATCGTCGCGGAGTGCCACAGCCGGGCGACGGGGTCGCTCGACACCGCGAGGCTGCGCATCCCGGCGTACATCACGCGGCCTGCCGTGGGCGCGCTCGTCGCCGCCTTGGTGGTCAGGTCCGCCGCGCGCGCCACGGCCGCCCCCGCGCCGAGGATCCGCCGCAGGGAGGCCGCGCTCCCCCGTTCCCGCGCGGCGAGCGACGCCTCGGGCGGGATCTTCTCCCACGCGCTGGGGATGTGGCGCGCGGCCTCCCCCTCGGCGAAGCTGTAGAAGGCCGCGTCCACGACCTGCGCCGGCACCCGCCCGAGCGGCGCCACGCGACTGGCGAAGTAGCCGTCCCAGTAGGTGCGGTGACCGAGCGCGGCCAGCTCCTCGGTGCACTCGTCCGCGAAGAACGTGACCAGGCAGATCGGTTCCAGGAGCTCGAACATCCGACGAGCGGTGTGCGTCATGGCCTCCATCATGCCCGCGCCCACTGACACCGCGGCGGAACCCTCACGGCGTCAGGATCGTCTCCACCGGCCCGCCGGTTCTCAGCCCCCGCGCCGCACCCGCGCCGCCTTGCGCGCCTCTGCGAGCTTGCGGGCCTCGTTGGTCTTGCGGGAGCCACGGCCGCCCGAGCCGGAGCCGGAACCCGTCCCCGTACCGGAGCCGCCCTTGGGGTTCTTGGTGCTGCCGAGGCCGCGGAACGGGGTGTTCTGGTTCTTGGGGCGCTGGGCGGGGCCGCCGTCCAGGGGCTTGCCCGAGGGGGCCTTGGCGCCGGTGATGCGGCTCAGTTCCGCCTCGCCGGAGCGCACCTTGGTGACCTTCGCGGTGACGTCGGCGTCCGCCATCACCTGGCTCGTCTCGCGGCGCTGGCCCGACAGGACGAGGGAGACGACGGTGCCGGAGCGTCCCGCGCGGGCGGTGCGGCCCGCGCGGTGCAGGTAGTCCTTGGGGTCGGTCGCCGGGTCGACGTTGACCACGAGGTCGAGGTCCTCGACGTGCAGGCCGCGGGCGGCGACGTTCGTCGCCACCAGCGCGGTGATCTCGCCGTCCTTGAACTGGGCCAGGGTCCGGGTGCGCTGCGGCTGGGCCTTGCCGCTGTGCAGCGCGGCGGCGGCCACGCCGCTGGCCCGCAGGTGCCGGGTGAGCTGGTCGACGCCGTGCTTGGTGTCGAGGAAGAGCAGGACGCGGCCGTCGCGGGCGGCGATCTCCGTGGCGACGGACCAGCGGTCGGGGCCGTGCACGACGAGGACGTGGTGCTCGATGGTGGAGACGGCGCTCGAGGAGGGGTCCACGGAGTGCTCGGCGGGGTCGCGCAGATAGCGCTGCACCAGCTGGTCGACGTCGCCGTCGAGGGTGGCGGAGAACAGCATCCGCTGGCCGTCGGGTCGCACCTGGTCGAGGGCCTCGGTGACCTGTGGCAGGAAGCCCATGTCGCACATCTGGTCGGCCTCGTCGAGGACCGTGATGCGCACCCGTCCCAGGCGGCAGCCCTTGCGGTCGATGAGGTCGTGCAGCCGACCCGGGGTGGCGATGACGACCTCGGCGCCGTCGCGCAGGGCGGCGGACTGGCGGCTGATGGACACGCCGCCCACCACGGTCGCGAGCCGCAGCCGCAGCGCCTCGGCGTACGGGGTGAGCGCCTCGGTCACCTGCTGCGCCAGCTCGCGGGTGGGGACCAGCACGAGGGCGAGGGGCTCCTTGGGCTGTGCGCGCCGCCCGGCCGTCCGGGCGAGCAGTCCGAGGCCGAATGCAAGGGTCTTCCCGGAGCCGGTGCGGCCCCGGCCGAGGACATCGCGGCCCGCCAGCGCGTTCGGCAGCGCCGCCGCCTGGATGGGGAAGGGCTTCGTCACGCCGTGCTCGGCGAGCGTGCGCAGCACCGCGGCCGGCAGGTCGAGGTCCGCGAAGGACGTCACGGGGGCGGTGCCCGGCGCGTCGTCCTGCTGCCCGGCGTCGTCGGCACGTGCTGATTCGCTCACGAAGAGCCTTCCTGCGAAGGGTGGGACCGTACCGAGGAAGGCGCGGCGGGGACGCGGCGGCCGGCCGGCGGCACCCGTCGGGGCCCCGGCACAGCTGCGCTGCAAACGCTCAACGCTAGCACGGGGCCCCGCCCTCCCTTCACTCCTCACTCTGGGGCCCCTCCCCCGCCCGGCTTCAACACCGCTGTCTACTTGCGGAGTTGAAGCGGCGGCGGGTCCACGGGCCGGTTAGGGTCGTCGAAAGGTGGGTGGGACACGACGGGGGGATCGCGTTGGATCACCTGACTGAAGCGGGGCCTGAGCGCGGCCGTCACGAAAACGCCGTTTCCGGGCCTCCTCCGGTGCTGCCCGGCGCGCTGCGCGCCTGGCTCGGGTGCCTCGCGGCGCTCTCCGCGCTCGTCGTCGCCACGGTGGGCGTCATGTACGCCGGGCACAGAGAGTCCGGCCGGGTGGACCGGTGGTTCGTGCTGCCGACGGACGACAGTGTGCGGCCGCCGTGGCGGGGTGTCGCGCTGACCGTCGACTTCCTCGGGGAACCCGTGGGCGCCGTGGTGCTGGTGGCGGCCGCCGTGGCGTGGTGTCTGCTGCTGCGCCGTCCGCGCGCGGCGGTCCTCGTGGTCGCCTCGGTCGTCCTGACCGTGGGGGCGGGGACGCTCGTCAAGCCGCTGGTGGGACGCACCATCCACGGGCCGGACAACCTGTCGTACCCGAGCGGGCACACCGCCTTCCTCACCGCGTTCGCCCTCGCGGTGGCGCTGGTCGCGGTCGGGCAGCTCGGGCTCGGCCGGGCGGCCGGTGTCTCGCTCGTGTTCGGCGCGGGCCTGGCCGCGGGCGCCGTCATGGGCTGGGCGCAGGTCGCCCTGAGCGCGCACTATCCGACGGACACGGTCGGCGGCTGGTGCCTCGCCCTCGCCGTGGTGCCCGCCACCGCGTGGCTGGTCGACCGGGTCGCGGACGCCGGCCGACCAGCTCGCCGTTGACCTCAGGCCAGGCGGCGGAACACCGGCTTGACCGGCCGTCCCGCCACCCACGGCGTGGGGTCACCGGCGTCGAGCGCCTTGCGGTACACCGCGCACGCATCGGCCACCACGTCGATCGTGCGGTCGATGTCGGCGTCGGCGAGCGCGCTGCTCACCACGAACGACGGGGCGAGGACGCCGCCCAGGAGGAGCCTGCGGAGGAACAGGGTGCGGTACAGCTGCGAGGGCTGACCGTTCTCGTCGAGGGTCGCGAAGACGAGGTTGCTGGCCCGGCCCTTGACGAGGACGTTCTCGCCGACGCCCATGCTCGACGCGGCCTCGCGCACCCCTGCGGCGAGGCGTTCGCCGAGGGTGTGCAGGCGCGCGCTGATGCCCTCCTCCACGTAGGTGCTCTGGACGGCTATCGCCGCCGCCAGGCAGTGGGTCTCCGCGCCGTGGGTCGTGGAGAGCAGGAAGACGCGCTCGCCGCGGTGGCGCAGTCCGCCGTGTTCCATCAGCTCGCGGCGCCCGGCGAGCGCCGAGACGGCGAAGCCGTTGCCGAGCGCCTTGCCGAACGTGGAGAGGTCGGGCACGACCCCGTACAGGCCCTGGGCGCCCGCCTCCGACCAGCGCAGACCGGTGATCATCTCGTCGAAGATCAGTACGCAGCCGTGCCGGTCGGCGAGGTCCCGCAGCCCTTCGAGGTAGCCGGGCGGCGGTTCCCGGTGGGCGGCGGGCTCCAGGATCAGGCACGCGACGTCGTCCGCGTACCGGGTGAGGAGCGCTTCCGTGGCGGCGAGGTCCCCGTAGGGGAAGGACACCGTGAGGTCGGTGGTCGCCGTGGGGATGCCCGCCGACATGGGTGTGGTGCCGATGAACCAGTCGTCCGTGGAGAAGAACGGGTGGTCGGCGCAGATGGCGACCCGGCTGCGCCCCGTGACGGCGCGTGCCAGGCGCACCGCGGCGGTGGTGACGTCGGAGCCGTTCTTCGCGAACTTCACCATGTCGGCGGTCGGCACTGTGGCGAGGAACCGTTCGGCGGCCTGGACCTCCATGATGGACGGCCGTACGAAGTTGCTGCCGCGGTCGATCTCCCTGCGGACCGCCTCGTTCACGCGCGGGTGGGCGTGTCCGAGGCTGACCGAGCGGAGCCCCGAGCCGTATTCGATGTAGCGGTTGCCGTCGATGTCCCACACATGGGCGCCGCGTCCGTGGCTGATGACCGGGGCGAGGTGTTCGGGGTACTGGTCGTCGCCCTTGGCGTAGGTGTGCGCGCCGCCGGGGATCATGGCGTGCAGCCGGTCGTTGGCCGACCGCGACCGGGGCAGTTGGAACTCTTCGGTGTCTGTCATGTCGACCGTGTCCGTCGTGTCGTCGATGGGCATGTCGGCCTCAATTCGCCTTCTGCTTCAGGACCTCGGCGAGGCTTGGCGCCTCCCGGTCACGCTGGGACATCAAGGTGACCGGCAGCGGCCACGGAATGGCGAGCTCCGGGTCGTCGAACGCGATCGTCACGTCCTCGGTCGGGTCGTGCGGGCGGTCGATGCGGTACGAGGTGTCGGCGGTCTCGGTCAGCGCCTGGAAACCGTGCGCGCACCCCGCCGGGATGTAGAGGGTCACCTGCGTGTCGCCGGACAGTTCGAACGTGGCGCGGTTGCGGTACGTCGCGGAGTCCGGCCGCAGGTCCACGACGACGTCGAAGATCTTCCCGTACGAGCAGCGCACCAGTTTGGCCTCGCCGTTGCCGGAGCGCAGGTGCATGCCGCGCAGCACGCCGCGGACCGAGCGGGAGACGCTGTCCTGGACGAAGGCGTGCGGGTCGAGGCCGACCGAGCGGAGCACGTCGGCGTCGAAGGTGCGGCAGAAGAAGCCGCGTTCGTCGGCGTGCGGCGTGGGTTCGAGCAGGAACGCCCCGGCGATCTCCGGGACTTCGGTCAGTTTCATCGATTCCCCCGGGGTGTACGGGTCCGGCCGGTGGCCGGGAACAGGGTGTCGGTCAACGCGTTGAACTGGTGGGTGAGGTGCTGTGCGGCGGCCTTGTTCCGCTCCACGAGGGTCTGGCGGAGCTCCGCCGAGCGCTTCTCCAGGTCCCGGAACTGTTCGAGGAGCCGGTCGGCGTCGACCTCGCGCGCCGGGTGGCAGTACGTCCCGAGGCCCATCCGCTCCATGAGCGCTTCGCTCTTGGCCGCGTAGGTGAGGGCGAGGGTGGGTGTGCCGGACTTCAGGGCGCAGATCAGGTTGTGGTAGCGGGTGGCGACCACGGTGTCGGCGGCCGCGGTCTCCTTCATCAGGTCGGTGAGGGAGGCCGGTTCGGCGGCGGTGACCAGCGGAGAGTCGACCGCGTCGAGGATCGCTTCGACGACCGTCGTGTCGCAGTCGTCGCCGGTGAGCAGCCGGACCCGCCTGCCGTCCTCGACGAGCGTGCGGACGAACCGGGTCGTTCCGTCGAGATAGCGGCGGTGGATCTCCTCGGCCCTCGCACGGTCGTCGTTGCCGCCGTGGAAGTCCATGACGCCGACGCAGACCGTGCCCTCGGCCGCCGTCGCCGCGGGCACCGGCAGGGCGAACGCCAGGTCCGGGTAGACCGCGTCGCGCGACGTGTTCACGCCCATCGCCCGCATCGCGTCGCGGGACTGGGCGTCGCGGTACGAGCGGTAGGCGGCGAGCCGCGCCGACCAGCGGACCAGGACCCGGGTCGGCCGGACCCGGATATCGCCGGCGCCGACACCGACCAGCGCGACCTTCGTGCCGAGCAGCCGACCGCTCGCACAGAGCAGGAACAGGGAGTACGGGAATCCCCAGGGCCGCAGCGGCAGGGTGGCCTCCAGGACGCCCATGCCGGGCACGATCACCACGTCGTGCCGGCGCACCCAGGCGGCGGTGCGCACGACGTCGACGAGTTTGCCGAGGCCCTTGGTCGCGAGGGCGCCCGCGCGCGACGCGGTGCGGTACTCGCCGCGGTTCCAGTGCAGCCGCGTCGCGGGGATCCCGTAGCGGGCGGTGACGATGTCGGGGCCGCCGCACAGCGCGTCCACGGGTGCGTCCGGGTGCTCGGTGCGGAGGTAGCCGAGGACGGCCTCCAGGGAGCCGTCGTTGCCGAGGTTGCCGGAGCCGAGCAGGCCGAACACCCCGACACGTGGCCCGGCGGTCATGGGCGCCGCCCCTCGCGGCCCGCGACGAGCTCGTCGAGGGAGACGTCGAGCTGCGCCGGGTCGACCGGCGCCCGGTCCTCGACCCGCTCCCCCGCGCCCGGCCGGGCGCGGCTGGTCGCCCAGGCGGCCAAGTGCCGGTAGCACGCGGCCCGTTCGGCCGAGGACAGCGGGGCCCGGCGGATCGCCGAGACGAACCCCAGGACGTACTCGGCGAGCAGCCGGGGCGTCGGGTGCAGCACCCCCGCCCTGCGCGGGTCGAGGTTGACGCAGCGGGAGCGCTTGGACGGATTGGCGCGCTCGGCGCGGGTGGGGTGGTCGCGGCGGAAGTAGAGCAGCTCCGGCACCTGGTGGAAGGGGCCGTGCAGGCCGATCTCGGCGACGAACGTGCGGTCGGCGTGGTGGTAGCTGTCGTGCGGCTTCACCTTGCGCAGCACGTCGGCGCGGATCACGCCGTAGAAGTCGTCGCCACCGGGCTCGAACAGCATGCTGCGGAAGCGCTCGGGCGCGCGCGGCGAGTCGGTGTTGAGGGTGTACGCGTAGGGGACCTTGACCTTGCCGTCCTCGTCGATGACGGCCTGGTCGGCGTGGGCGAGGATCACCTCGGGGTGCTCGTCGAGCGCGAGGACGCAGCGGCGCAGCAGGTCGCGGGCGTACAGGTCGTCGTGGGACGCCCACTTGAACAGCTCGCCGCGGCACTGGGTGAACACGTAGTTGTGGTTCGGGGCGGCGCCGATGTTGCGGGGCAGCCGGATGTAGCGGATGCGCTCGTCACGTCCCGCGTAGTCGCGGCAGATGGCCTCGGTGCCGTCGGTCGAGGCGTTGTCGGTGATGACCAGCTCGAAGTCCTCGTAGGTCTGGCCGAGCAGCGCGTCGAGGGACTCGGCGAGGTACTCCTCGCCGTTGTAGACGGGCAGGCCGATGCTCAGTCGGGGGTGGGCGCTCATGTGGTCCTCGCTTCGGGGGTGGGGTTGTGGTGGTGCTCGCGCAGCGCGTACCTCAGGTGCAGCCACCACACGGCGGAGCCGGTGACGGTCGCGGCGGCGACGCCCCAGGCGGAGCCGACCACGCCGCCGGCGGCCGCGCCGCCGAGTCCGCCGCCGACGTAGCAGGCGGAGGCGAACAGTTGGGAGCGCAGGCTGAGCCGGGCCGCGCCGAGCGCGCGCAGCCCGGCGGCGGCGCCGGTGCCGAGGCCCGCGCCTGCGACGCCGAGGGTGACCGGCACGATGAGCTGCGCGGCGGCGCTCCACACGTCGCCGAGCACCAGCTCGCCGGCCCGGTCCGGGATCAGGAGCAGCGCCCCGCCCCACAGCAGCGCGGCGACGGCCTGTCCGCCGCCGAGCAGGAGGCAGAACCTGCCGAGGCGGTGCGGGGCCCGCCGCCGCACTCGGGCCGCCTCGGCGACGGTGACCAGCGAGAGCCCCATCAGGACGGCCATGAACGGGCCGAGCAGCAGCTCGGCGCCGCGCACCACGCCGACCGCGCCGACGCCGACGATCACGCCGAGCCCGTAGGCGCGCAGTTGGCTGCCGCCGCTGTTGCTGACGTTCTCGACGAGGTAGCGGGTGCCGAGGTCGCGGTGCTCGCGCAGCCACGCGCGCGCTCCGGTGAGCCGGGGCCGGATGCCGGACTGGAAGCAGCCGTACACGGCGGCGACCGCGGCGGATCCGCCCCAGGCGAGCACGAAGGCGGGCACGCCGCCGACGCGGGCCGCCACCACCAGGGCGGGGACCAGGGCGACGCACCACACGATGTCGTTGACGAACGCCTTGCGCCCGGCGCCCGCCGCGAAGAACGCGAACCGCCAGGAGTCCTGCAGCAGGAGCCCCGGCAGGACGATGCCGAGGCAGGCGAAGGCGGGCCCGATGCTGCCGCCGATCGCGAGGCCGAGCACCAGGGACGCCGCGCCGAGGGCGACGCCGACGCCGAGCGCGGTGCCCGAGCAGCGGGCCACCGCCCGTCGCCAGGTCGCCTCCGGCACCGCGCTGAAGCGGACCATGAGCGGGTCGGTGGCCAGGCCCCGGGAGACGTTGAGCACCACGCCGTACGTCACCCAGGCCAGGCTGAACACGCCGAACGCGGTCACGCCGAGGGAGCGCGCCACGTAGATGCCCACCGCGAAGTTGGACACGCTGGAGGCCGCCTGGTCGGCGAGGCCCCAGGACAGCCGGCCGGCGAGGGCGCGCCTGGCGGATGTCTTCGTCTTCTCCCCCTCGGTGGTCGTCGACGTCATGCCTTGACCAGCCCCGCGGCGCCCAGTGCGTCGGCCGCGTCGGCGACGGTCCCGAACGGCAGCCCGGACCGCTCGGCGATGTCGAGCAGGCTGTGCTCGCCGTCGGACAGGTTGAGCACCCAGAGCATCGCCATCTGGGCCTGTTTGGTGTCACTGCGCCCGCCGAGCGCGTCGTACAGCCCGCGCCGACCCAACTGCGGTTCCCCGTAGGGGCTTTGGTTGAGGTAGCGCCGGTTGCGGTCCAGGACGGCGAACGCCTCGCTGCACACGGCGAGGGTGTCCGCCATCGCCTCCGGGGAGACGAAGTCCAGGTCGTCCGCCGAGGTGTGGTACTCGGGGTATCCGGCGTACGGGGTGCGGGTCAGCGAGCCCACGCCGAGGTCGAATCCGGGCGAGCAGTACTGCCGCTCGTCGTATCCGTACGGCGTGAACTCCTTGACCTGGTGCGGCCGTTCGGAGGAGGACAGCACATGCTGCAGCACCCGGTCGATCTCGGCGTCCCCGCGCCTGCTCCGCTTGTACGTGAGGTCGCCCCGGTCGCCCGCGCACGCCAGCACGAGGCCGTGCTTGACGTGGTCGATCCGCTGCTTGTTGCGGGCGAGCCAGGTGATCGCGCCGACGGTGCCGGGCGCGAAGATGAACCGGTAGGTGTAGTACGGCGTGTGCTCGGCCAGCGCGCGGGCCAGGTACGTGGCCACCGCGATGCCCGCGAGGTTGTCGTTGGCGAGCGACGGGTGGCACACGTGACAGGAGACGATCACCTCGTCGGGCACCTGACCGGGCACCACGTGCTCGGCGTAGGTGAGGTGGCCGTCCTCCAGGGTGGAGTCCACGCACACCTCGTACTCGCCCTCGGGCAGCGCGTCCAGGGTGTTCTGGGCCAGGCAGAACCCCCAGTCCGGCTTGTAGTAACTGGTGCGGTACGGCACCAGGTCCGGCTGGTCGGGGAGGGTGTGCAGGTGGGGGCGCAGCTCGGACAGCGGCATCGTCGCCGACACCGGGACGCTGTAGCCGAGGACGTGCAGGCTGGACGCCGCGAAGTCGACGACCCGCTTGCCGGACGCGTCGGCGATGTACGCGTCGCGGATGTTCCACTCCTGCGGCACCGTCCAGTCGAGGACCTGGGTGCCGGTGGGCACCTCGTGCACGTCGAGCGGGATGTGCTCCCCGACGACGGCGAGGGTGGCGCGCACCCCGTCGCCGGTGATGCTCCGGCAGAGCGGGTACATCCGCTCCACCAGTTCGTGCATCTTCTCGCCGACGTCCTGTGTCGACCGCGCGGTCACGGGCGCCACCGCAGGGTGTCGTCGACGGAGCCGGCCTCGGACGCCGCGCGCAGTACGGCGAGGCGGGTGAAGCGGTTGTCGAAGGCGTCCTTAGTGAGGCCGAACTTCCGGTAAGCATCGGCGAGTTCGAGCGCACCCCGCTTGACCGTCCACTCGCAGTCGAAGCCGGGGATCGCGGAGCGGAAGCGGGCGAAGTCCACGCGGTAGGAGCGCGGGTCGGCGCCGGACTCCCCGGTGATCCGCACCTTCGCGCCCTCCACTGCCTCGGCGACCTGCTCGGCGATCTCGGCGACGGTGACGTTGTTGACCTCGCTGCCGATGTTGAACGCCCGGTCGTGGACGGCCTCGCGGGGCGCGTCCAGCGCGGCCGTGAAGGCACGGGCGATGTCCGCGGCGTGCACCAGCGGACGCCACGGGGTGCCGTCGGAGAGGACCAGCACCTCGCCGGACAGCAGCGCGTGGCCCACGAGGTTGTTCAGCACGATGTCGGCGCGCAGCCGGGGCGAGTAGCCGAAGGCGGTGGCGTTGCGCATGTAGACAGGCGTGAAGTCGTCGTCGGCGAGCGCGTGCAGGTCGTCCTCAACGCGCACCTTGGACTCGGCGTAGGGCGTGACGGGGCGCAACGGGGCGTCCTCGCCCACGAGTTCGTCGCCGCCCGCAGCGCCGTACACCGAGCACGTCGAGGCGTAGAGGAAGCGCTTGACGCCGGCCTCGCGGGCGAGACGGGCCAGGTGGACGGAGGCGTGGTGGTTGATGTCGTACGTGAGCTGTGGTGCAAGCGAGCCGAGCGGGTCGTTGGAGAGCGCGGCGAGGTGGATCACGGCGTCCACACCCGCCACGTGCTCGGCGGTGACGTCGCGGAGGTCCGCCCGGTGGCCCTGCGGGTCGTCGGGGGTCGGGCCGAGGACGCAGTCGGCGAACAGGCCGGAGTCGAGGCCGACGACGTCGTGTCCCGCGGCCTTGAGGACCGGGGCCATCACGGTGCCCAGGTAGCCCTGGTGTCCGGTCAGTAGTACGCGCAAGGTTCAATCCCCCTGAGTGGAGCTGCCCGGGGCGCAAGTGCCCAGGTCGAGCGTGAGTTTGGTGACGGCGAACGCCTCTGCGTAGCGTTCGTGGCATTCGATGCCGCGGATCCGGGCGAGGCCGAGGAAGGCCTCGCGGTCGTACCAGGGGCGGTGGCGCTGCGAGCCGTAGTGCTCCTGGAGCAGCCGCACCTTGTCCTCGGCGGTCTCGGGTGCGAGCGGCTGGTAGGCGGACATCCGGCCGAGGTCGCCGTCCCATTTGACGATCTCGTAGCCGAGCACGAGGTGGTCGCGGAAGGCGGTCGGGATCAGCTGGGCGAGGCCGCGGTGGTCCTGGTGGGCGTCGTCGGCGCGCGGGGCGATGACGAGGTCCGGGTCGGACTGCAGGCGCAACTCCTCGACGGCGGACTTGGCCTCCTCCCAGTGCGCGGGCAGCCGCCCGTCGGGCAGCTTGTGCACGGTCAGGCGCAGGTCGGCGCCCGGGCAGAAGGCGGCGAGCGCGGCCCGCTCCTCCTGCTCGCGCTCGGTGCCGCCGCCGGTCAGGACCAGTGCGTCTACGCGCAGGCCCGGCCGGGCCCGGCACAGCGTGAGCAGCGTGCCGCCCGCGCCGATGGCGATGTCGTCGCAGTGCGCGCCCACGGCGACGATCCGGTCCGGGCGGCCGGCCGCGAGCCGGATCACGCGCCCACCCCCACGCCGTCCCGCTCCCACACGGCCCACGGGCGGTCGCCGCGCGCGTAGCCGGCGTCGAGCGCGGCGCGCTCCTTGACGGTGTCGGTGGGCTTCCAGAAGCCGCGGTGCTGGTGGGCCACGAGGCGGCCCTCCTTGGCGAGTCCCGCGCAGCCGTCGGCGACCAGGTCGCCGCCCTCGGGTATGTGGTCGAAGACCTCCTGGCGGAGCACGAAGTAGCCGCCGTTCTCCCACAGCGGCATGTCGCTGACCGCGGTGATGCCGCCGACGAGGCCGTCCTCGCCGAGGTCCACGCAGTGGAACGAGGACTGCGGCGGCACGACCATCATCGACGCGCCCGCGTCGCGCGCGGCGAACCGGTCGACCATCTCGTCGAGCGGGGCGTCGGTGAGCACGTCGGCGTAGTTGGCGAGGAACATCTCGTCGCCGCCGAGGTGGTGGCGCACCCGGCGCAGCCGCTCGCCGATCGGGGACTCGATGCCGGTCTGCGCGAACGTGATCGTCCAGTCGGCTATGTCGTTGGACAGCAGCTCGGCGCGGCCGCCCCGGAGCACGAAGTCGTTGGACGTCGTCTCCTCGTAGTTGAGGAAGAAGTTCTTGATGTGGTGCGCCCCGTAGCCGAGGCAGAGGATGAACTCCTTGTGCCCGTAGTGCGCGTAGTAGCGCATGACGTGCCAGATCAGCGGGCGGGGGCCGACCATCGCCATGGGCTTGGGCACGTCGTCCGCGGCGCCGCTGCGCATCCGCATCCCGTAGCCGCCGCAGAACAGAACGACCTTCATGACGTCTCCTCGACAACGCTCGGTGCGACAACGCTGGGTTCGACAACGCTCAGTTCCGGGATGGGGAAGACGAGGCGGCCGCCCCACTCGTGCACGAACGCGAGCTGTTCGGTCAGCTCGGTGCGCAGGTTCCACGGCAGGATCAGGACGTAGTCCGGCTTGTCCTCGGCGATCCGCTCGGGCGGCAGGATCGGGATGCGGGTGCCCGGGGTGTACCGGCCGTGCTTGTAGGGGTTGCGGTCGACCGTGTAGGCGAGCAGGTCGGGGCGGATGCCGCAGTGGTTGAGCAGCGTGTTGCCCTTGCCGGGGGCGCCGTAGCCGACGACCGTCCTGCCCTCCTCGGCCGCTGTGATCAGGAACGTGAGGAGGTCGCGGCGGACCTTGGCGACCCGGGCGGAGAACTCCGTGTACCCGGACAGCTCCTGGAGGCCTGCCGCCTTCTCGCGCGCGAGCACGTCGGCGACGCGCTGCGAGGGCTCCCCCGCCACCTCGGCGGGCCGCGCCCACAGCCGGATCGAGCCGCCGTGGGTGGGCAGCAGCTCGACGTCCACGAGGGCGAGTCCGCCGCTGGCGAGCGCGCGGATCGCGGAGGCGACCGTGTAGTACTGGAAGTGCTCGTGGTAGATCGTGTCGTACTGGTTCTCCTCGATCAGGGTCAGCAGGTGCTGCACCTCGATGGAGACCCAGCCGTCGTCCGCGACCAGGGCGCGCAGGCCCTGGGTGAAGCCGACGACGTCGGGGATGTGCGCGTACACATTGTTCGCCGCGACCAGGTTCGCCGGGCCGTGCTCGGCGCGGACGGCGGCGCCGGTGTCGGGCGAGAGGAACTCGGTGAGCGTGGGCACGCCCGCCTCGCGCGCCGCGGCGCCCACGTTGACCGACGGCTCGATGCCCAGGCAGCGGATCCCCCGGTCCACCACGTGCTTGAGCAGATAGCCGTCGTTGCTCGCGACCTCGACCACGAAGGCGTCGGCGCCGAGGCCCGCGCGCTCGACGGCATCGGCGACGTAGGTCCGCGCGTGCTCCACCCAGGACGTCGAGAACGACGAGAAGTACGCGTACTCCTTGAACGTGTCCTCCGGCGTGATCAGCGGCGGGATCTGCGCCAGCCAGCAGTCGGTGCACACCCTCAGGTGCAGCGGGAACGCGGGCTCGGGCGCGTCCAGTTGGTCCGCGGCGAGGAAGCTCTCGCACGGCGGTGTCGCCCCCAGATCGACGACGCTCGCCAGCGTCGCCGAGCCACAGAGTCGGCACTGTGTCATTTACTGCCCCCCATTGATTCCGTCCCCCGTGTGTTTCCTTGTTCCGACCGGCCCGCGATCGCGGAGCGGTACTCCTCTTCCAGGCGCGCGAGCCCGACGGCCGGGCTGAAGCCCTGCTCGTAGCGGCGGCGGGCCGCGCGGCCCATGTCCCGGTTGGCGGCCGGTTCGGCCGTGATCCGGCGCAGACAGGACGCGAGCGAGGTGCGCTCGCCCGGGCGGTGCAGCAGCCCGGTCTCCCCGTCCTCGACCAGCTCGACGAAGGCTCCGTGGCCCGAGGCGACGGCCGGGACCCCCGCCGCCATCGCCTCCGCGACCACCAGGCCGAACGTCTCCGGGGCCAGCGACGGCGCCACCACGGCGACCGACCGGGCGACGGCCTTGCGGACCTCGTCCGGGTCGAGCAGGCCGACGTAGCGCACGTCGTCCCGGCCCTCGGCCCAGGCGCGCACCTCGGACTCCAGCGGCCCCGCGCCGGCCAGCACGAGCGGCACACCGACCCCGCCCTCGGCGGCGACGATGTCCCAGGCGGCCATCAGCACCCGTACGCCCTTGGCCTCGGCGAGGCGGCCGAGGAACAGCAGCTGCTCGCCGTCGCCCTCGCGGCCGACCCCCGGGTCGGGCACGAAGTTGTGCTTCACCGTGAGCAGTTCGGCCGGCAGTCCGGAGCGCACCAGGACGTCGCGCTGCGCCCCGGAGATGCAGAAGAACCGCTCGACGCCCGACCACCACCGCCGCCGGTTGACCGTCAGGTTGACCGCCATCGGCACCGTCGCGAGCCGGGAGCCCCGGTAGCAGCCGTGCCGTACTGCGGGCAGCGGCAGCCTCCTGCCGACGCACTCGGTGCACAGCCGGCCGTCCCGCTGCAGCGTGCCCGGCGGGCACACCTGGTAGTAGTTGTGCAGCGTGGTGACGACGGGCACCCCGGCGTCCGCGCAGGCGGCGAGGACCGAGGGCGACAGCAGCGGGAAGACGTTGTGCACGTGCACCACGTCGGGCCGGTCGGCCAGGAGCCGGGCGGTCAACTCCTTGCGGACCGCCGGGTTCCACGGCACGAGCAGCGGCACCGCGGCCTTGCCCAGCAGCGAGCGGCCCGCGATGTCGTCGCTGCGCCGCTCGAACATCTCCACCCGGTGGCCCGCCGCGCGCAGCAGCGCGGCCTCCTCCGCGACGACCCGGTTCTCGCCGCTCGGCTGTCCCGAGGAGTAGTAGTTGTGCACCACGAGAATGTGCATGGTCAGCTCACCTCCCGTTCCCGGGCCCAGCGCGGGATACGGCGTCGGGGCACCGAGGGCGCCGGGAACGGTGTGGTCTCGGCGGGCATCGCCAGGAGCGAGGCGGCCAGGGCCAGATGCAGCAGATACGGCGAGGCGTCGCCGAGGCCCGCCTCGGTGTACGACGACAGCACGACGTAGGTGATCAGGAAGATCGCGCAGGCCCGCTGGAGCGACGGCGGCCGCAGCAGGGCGACGCCGCCGAGGACGAGGAGGGCGGACGCGACGAGGGTGACCCCGATCAGGCCCTGTTCGTTGTAGACGGCCAGCCAGCTGTTGTCGATCGGCAGGCCGCCGAACGACTTGTCGCCCAGGCCGGTGCCGAGGAACTGCTCGGCGGTGGTCCGGGGCGCCGCGAGGAGCGCGTCCCAGACCTTGGCCCGGCCGGTGAGGCTGGTGAAGTACTCCTTGTTCTGGCCGCGCAGGAACCAGGCCTGGACGGCGGAGGCGAAGCCCACCCCGGCGACCGTCACCACCAGCACCGACCATCCGAAGAAGCGGCGGGCGGCGGCGCTGGTCAGCAGGAGCGAGCAGATCGCCAGCGCGAGCCCGGCGAGCAGCCCGACCGTGGCCGTGCGGGTGTGGGTGAGGGCGAGCAGCACGAGGCACGGGACGATGACCACCACCGCGCTCGTCCGGTCGATCCGGCGGCCGATCAGGAGCAGCACGGTCAGACCGATGATCACGGCCGTGTACTGGCCGATCTGCGGCGGGGTGAGCGGCCACAGCGCGCCGACGAGCCGCCCGCCGTACAGCTCGGGCATGGCGGCGCCCGGGGAGATGGCCAGGCCCGCGACCACCGTCACCAGGATCCCGAAGTACATCCGGATGTGGTAGCGGACGAAGGTCAGGCTGCCGTCCCACCAGCAGCTCAGCAGCCACAGGGTGCCGATGAACAGTGCGAGGCGGGCGCAGCGGAACAGGCCGCCGGGGCCGACCCCCAGGCTGGAGATCAGGCTGGGCACGAGCAGCAGGGTCAGCAGGAAGACGAAGGCGCTGGGCCTGATCCGCAGCCGGGTGTTGAGCGCGAGCGCCAGGGCGAAGGCGACGCCTAGCGAGCCCATCGTGACCAGTTGGATGACGGAGCGCGGCAGCGGGAAGATGGTCTTCGCTCCGGCGGAGCCCATCGTGTTGATGCCGAGCAGCAGCCAGACGATGCCGACGGCCTTCGGCGGGGCGAGCCTGTCCCGGATCTCCATGTCAGCCACCCGCCTTGCGGGTGAAGGTGCTGCCCGCGTCCTGCTTGTACGGCGCCTCCTGCCAGTCCTCGCGGTCGACGACCTTGCTCATGTCCTCGACGACGAAGGTCCACGGGCCGCGGTAGGTGTTGTCGTGCCAGCGGTTGTCCTGCTTGCGGGTGATCGCCTCGGCGACGCGTGTGTCCTTGTAGGGCGACCACTTCGGATAGGTGCCGTAGACGGAGAGGATGCCCATGCGGCCGCACTTGTCGGTGCACTTGACGACGGAGGTGTCGAGGACGAAGCGGTTGTCGTGGATGTCGACGCGCTGGGTCTTCCACCGGCAGTCGTCGTAGAGCGGCGGCTTCGCGATCGCCGGGCGGGCGCACCGCTTGACGTCGTCGACCAGGAGCGTGCACTCACCGGTCGAGGTGTTGGCGGGGCTGTTGCAGAACCGGTTGGAGTTCTCCCAGAGGGTGATGCCGTTCCAGTTGTTCTCCATCAGGTTCCGGTAGATCTCGAGCTTGTCGGTGCGGGCCTTGACCCGTGGTTCGCCGCCGGCCTCGGAGACGTAGATGGTCCCGTACGGGAAGCTGTCGCCGCGCTCGGCCGGCTTGCCGCCGCTGACCCAGTTGTTGCGCCGCATGGTGTTGTCGCGGATGACCGCGTTGTAGCTGGTCTCGTACATCAGGGCGGCGCCGTCGTTCTCCTCGATCAGGTTCTTCTCGATGAGGAAGTCGTTGTTGTTGTTGTCGGCCCAGATCCCGACTCCGCGGTTGTCGTGCACCCAGTTGCCGCGGATGTCGGCGCTCTTGACAGCCCAGAACTTCATGCCGGCGGTGCAGCCGCAGCCGGGCTGCTTCTTCTCCCAGTCGTCGGTGTTGTTTCCGACGACCTCGTTGTTCTCGATCACCAGGCCGCGGGCCGTGTCGCCTTCCTTGTAGCCGTTGACCCCGTACTGGCCGTTCTCGCGCAGGCAGTTGGAGCGGATCTTCTGGCGGTCGCCGGTCATCATCCCGGCGCCCGCGTTGCGCTGGATCGTCGCGTGCTCGATCACCCAGCCGTCGGCCGAGCCGGGGTTGACGACGCCCTCGTTCTGCTGCGGGACGAAGCGCTCCACGGTCAGATAGCGGATGACGACGTCACGGGCGTGGCCGCCGAAGGCGTACTGGTTGACCTTGCGGCCGTCGAGCACCGCGCCGGGCGCGCCGAGGTAGCGGTTCCCCTTCTTGGGGATGACCTGGGCGTAGCGCGCCGACTCGAGCCGGTGCTTGCCGGGGCGCAGCCAGAACGTGGTGCCCGCCGGGTTGCTCTTGGTCTTCTCCGCCAGGTCGTTGACCTTCTTCGGGTCGACCGTGACCGCACCCTTGGGCGCCTTCTCCGGGCCTCCCGACGGCTTGTCGCAGACGCGGGCCACGGCCGTCCGGGCGCCCTGCCTCGACGGTGAGGCGGACGCCTCGGCTCCGCCGTCCGAGGTGCTGGTGCAGCCCGTCGCCGCGAGCACGACCAGCGCCAGCGGTGCCGCCGGCCGTGCCCAGTGCCGCCACTTGATACCCACGTCTCCCCTCCCCCCTAGCCCAGGAACCTGAGCACGGTGGTGAACTCCCCCGTGCCGTCGGCGAATCCGCTGCCGATCAGCGTGGTGGCGGGTTCCTTGCGTCCGAATCCGGCGGAGTACCAGCCGAGCGGGGGCTCGGTCTCGCCGCGGTGCGCCCGCCAGGACAGCCGCTCGGGCAGGTCGAGCTCGGCTGAGCGGTCCTCGCCGTCGCGCGTCCAGGTCAGCAGGGCCCGGTTCCCTTCCAGTTCCGCGGTGACCTCCGGCCCGAGGTGGAACGCGAGGCGCACGTCGCGGCGCGGCCCGGTCACCTTGTCGATGATCCTCAACTCGTCGGAGCCCGCGCCGAGTTCGACCCGGCGGCGATGCGTGGAGGGCCGGTAGCCGTCGTGTTCGGCGAGCCAGCGGTCCGGTCCGAACTCCAGCACGCGGGTGCGCGCGTGCCGGGTCCACAGGAACGGTCCGCCGGACTCGGACTGGTCGGTTCCGTCCAGCTCCAGCGTGTTGTGACCGGCCGTCGACCGGAAGTAGCTCCGCCACTCGGGCTGGCCGTGGTAGCAGTACGTCCCCGGGTCGGCGAGCACGTCGACCCCGTCGTGGCGCACCTCCACGGACAGCGCGTCCGCGTGGGCGTGCGCGGCGATGGACAGGAAGCCGTGCGGG
This sequence comes from Streptomyces sp. NPDC059897, assembly GCF_042730865.1. Classification (NCBI taxonomy): domain Bacteria; kingdom Bacillati; phylum Actinomycetota; class Actinomycetes; order Kitasatosporales; family Streptomycetaceae; genus Streptomyces; species Streptomyces sp. NPDC059897. The sequence continues at coordinate 45,652 of NZ_JBHWKQ010000002.1, forward strand.
CCGCCGTCGCAGCGGCACCAGATCTCGCCCGAGGCCCCGGTGCCGCGCAGGATGGTGAGCCCCGCGTCGGCGAAGTGCGCGGCCCGGCCGGCCGGGCGCCGCACCGTGAGCCCCGCGGGCTTGATCAGCGCGGCGAGCAGCGGGGTGCGCACATCGGTGCCGGTCACCTCGGGCCACCAGTCGAGACGGCCGAACACGGCTTCCCCGGTGGCGAGGAGCGAGCCCCAGCGGTCGGTACCGGGGCCGTCCAGGACCAGTCCGTGCCCGTCGTCCGCGTCGCCCTGGCGCGGCGGCCGCAGCCGGTTGTCGACGACGGCCGCGAGCGCGTCCGTCATCCGCAGCAGCACGACCCGTACGGTCGCGGGCAGCGGCACCCCGGCCGCGTCCGCCTCGGCGACGGCGGCGAGGCCCAGCTCCAGGACCAGGCCGTGGTATTCGGTGGCCAGTTCGCGGTTGAGCCCGGACAGGTAGGTGTTGCTCCGCAGGTGCCGGTCGAGCGACGCGAGGGCGTCGGTGCGCCACTGCTGTGAGGACGGGAACCAGTCGAACGCGCAGGACGCCGCGAACTGCCCGGCGGTCTCGGCGATGACATGGTTGTTCGCCGACGAGCCGCGGCTCGGGAAGGCGGCGAGCCAGCGCTGGTGGTGCCAGATCTGGTTGACCGCCGCCGGGTTGTCCTCGAACAGGTCGTACACGCCCTGCCAGCCGTCGAGCAGCCGGCGGATCCACACCCAGGACAGCAGCCGGATGCCCAGCTCGATGCCGCTGATCCAGTGGACGCCGCGCAGCGGCGGGTTGGCCGCCCACCAGGAGCGCAGGTGTTCGGCGACGCGCTCGGCGTACCGCTCGTCGCCGGTGACGGCGTAGGCCGCGGCGAGCCGGGTGAGGTACTGGTGCCTCGACGGCTCCCAGATCTGCTTGATGTCGCCGACCGTCTCCTCGTCCCGGTACGGCACGCCGAACGCGTACCCGAACGGCGCCCGGCGGCCGGTCTTCGGGTCGTACCACCAGTCCGGATCGACCAGGTCGTCGCGGACCACGCCGAAGAACTCGGCGTGCCCGTACATCAGCCGGTCGGCCTCCGCGACGAGGCGTTTCACGGCGTCCTGCGGCACGGCGGCGAGCGCATCGGCGGGCAGCACGGAGGTGAACCGGGCGCCCGTGACGCTCGGGGACGTGGGCCGCTCGGAGCGCCAGCGCCGTCTGCGCACCGTGTCGCCCACCCGGCCGGCGATCTCCTGCGGCCCCATCCGGGACAGGCGCCGCAGGTACCAGCCCGCGCTCATGGTCATCGCGGCCCCGCCAGGGTGACGGGCGCGCCGCCGGCCAGGCCGGTCCGCACGGCGAGGGTGGCCGCCGTGGTGGCGACGAGGGACTCCAGCGGTACGGGCATGGGGCCGCCGGTCCGCACGGCCTTGATGAACGAGGCCAGTTCGGCGTTCTGGCCCTTGTCGCGGGCCTTGGGGAGCCGGGAGCTGACCCACCGTTTGGGGCCGTAGACCGAGGCGCGGACGAAGTCGTCGAGGCGCAGCGCCCTGCCGTCCGCGACCAGGTCGAGGGTCTCCTTCGGGAAGGCGGCCGGTCCTGTGGTGACGTAGGCGATGGTGGCGGTGGACCCGTCCGGGTAGCGGAGCACCACCTGGAGGTCCTCGTTGCCGGGCGTGGCGGTCGCGTGCACGGACACCGGGTCGGCGTCGAGCAGCCAGCTCGCCGTGTCGATGAAGTGGCCGCCCTCGCCGGCGAACCGGGAGCCCTCGGTGCCCTGTTGGAGGTACCAGCTGCCGTGGTCGAGCCGGCCCGCGTTGACCAGGTAGCGCAGGTGTGCCGGGCCGTTGCGGGTGCCGAAGCGCTGCTTGGCCTCGCGCAGCAGCGGGGAGAAGCGGCGGTTGAAGCCCACCTGGAGGCGGTCGTTGCCGGACTCCTCCACGGTCGCGAGGACGTCCGCCAGCTCGTCCTCGGTGAGCGCGAGGGGCTTCTCGACGAACACGGTCTTGCCCGCGAGGAGCGCCTGCCGAGTCAGGTCGGCGTGCGAGCTGTGCCGGGTGACGACGAACACCGCGTCGATGGACTTGTCGCCGAGCACGGCGTCGAGGTCGGTGGTGGCCTGGGCGAAGCCGAACTTGCGCTGCGCGTTGGCCGCGGACAGGGCCGTCGTCGTGACGACGGTCGCCAGCTCGACGCCCTCGCGCCCGGTGAGGTGCGGCAGCAGCATCGACGTCGCGTAGTTGCCCGCGCCGACGAAGGCGAGGCGCACCGGCGTCCTCGCGGCCCGCACCTGGCCCGCCCGCACCGTCACCGCGGGCACGGCCACCTCGGGCACCACGGCCTCAACCTCCTGCTCCGGGTAGCGGAACAGCGCGGTGACGGCCTTGAGTTCGCCGTCCTTGAGGCGCTGGTACGTCTCGACGGCGTCGTCGAAGTCGGCGACGTGGGTGATCAGCGGCTCCACGTCGACCTTGCCGCGGGCCATGAGGTCCAGGAAGCAGGCGAGGTTGCGGCGCTCGGTCCAGCGGACGTAGCCGATCGGGTAGTCCCGGCCCTCCAGTTCGTACGACGGGTCGTAGCGGCCCGGGCCGTAGGAGCGGGAGAAGCGGACGTCCAGCTCCTTCTCGTAGTACGCGTTCCACGGCAGGTCGAGGCGGCACTTGCCGATGTCGACGACGCGGCCGCGGTCCCGGCACAGCTTGGCGGCCAGCTCGACGGGTCCGTTGCTGGAGCCGCCGGCCGCCAGATACACCTGGTCCACGCCGTGGCCGTCGGTGAGTTCGGCGACGGCCGTCGTGACGGCGGCGGACTCCGGGTCGCCGCAGGCCACGGCGCCCTGCCGCTCGGCGAGTTCGCAGCGCTCCGGGTCGGGGTCGACGCCGACGACGCGGACGCCCGACGCGGCGAGCAGCTGCACGACGAGCTGCCCGATCAGGCCGAGGCCGATGACGAGGGCCGACTCGCCGAGCTGCGGCTCGCCCTGGCGCACGCCCTGCAGGGCGATGGAGCCGACGGTGCCGAAGGAGGCGTGCCGGGGCGCGAGTCCTTCCGGCAGCGGGGCGTAGAGGTTCTTGGGCACCCAGTTGAGCTCGGCGTGCAGCGCGTGCTCATTGCCCGCGCAGGCCACCAGGTCGCCGACCTTGACGTCGTCGATCCCGGCGCCGACCTGCTCGACGGTCCCGCACAGCGAGTAGCCGAGCGGCGTGTAGGAGTCGAGCTTGCCCATCACCTTGCGATACGTGGCGGGCACGCCGTTGGTGGCCACGGACTGCATGACCTTGGCCACCTGGTCGGGGCGGGAGCGGGCCTTGCCGATCATCGACATGCCGGCCTCGGACACCTTCATCATCTCGGTGCCCGTGGAGATCAGCGAGTAGGCGGTGCGCACCAGGACGCCGCCGGGCTTGCACCCGGGCACCGGCACGTCGAGCACGGCCAACTCGCCGCTCTTGTAGTTCTGAACAACTTGCTTCACGCGAACTCCCCTGAAATTCCTATGCCGTTGGCCGAGTGCTCTGTGCGGACCCAGAGGTCGCGTCGCGATACCAGTACTCGAGCGTCAGTACGTGCCACAGATGCTTGGAGTAGTCGCTCTGCCCTGCGGCGTCCGCCGCGGCGAGCCGCCGCAGCGCGTCGCGGCGCAGGAACCCGGAGCGGACCAGCTCGCCGTCGTTGATCACCTCGCGCACCAGGGGCGCCAGGTCCCGGCTCATCCAGGCCCGCAGCGGGGCGCTGAACAGGCCCTTGGGCCGGTAGACGATCTCCCGGGGCAGGATCGAGGTGGCCGCCTCCTTGAGCACGGCCTTGCCCTGCCGTCCGACGATCTTGCGGTCGCCGGGGAAGGCGAACGCCGCCTTGACGACCTCCACGTCCACGTAGGGCACGCGGACCTCGGTGGAGGCGGCCATGCTGGAGCGGTCCGTGTACGTCAGGTTGAGGCCCGGCAGGAACATCCGGGCGTCGCCCAGGCACATGCGGTTGACGAAGTCGTCGAGGTCGTTGTCCTCGTAGACGTCCGCGTGCTCGGTCAGTACGTCGTCGACCGTGCCCGCGAGGTCCGGGTCGAGCAGGGCGAGCAGTTCCTGCTGGTCGTACATGGTGTAGCTGCGCCGGAACGCGGTCTCCTCCGGCAGGTCGGCGAAGGACAGGAACCGCTTGGCGAAGCGCACCGAGCGCAGGCCGCGCCGCGACGTGGCGACCGGCAGCCGGTCCACGGCCGCTGACACGCCGCGCCGCAGCGGCCGGGGCACGCGCTGGTAGCGCAGCGCGATCATGTTGGCGAGGTGCTTGCGGTAGCCGGCGAACAGTTCGTCGGCGCCCATCCCCGAGAGCATCACCTTGACGCCGGCCTCGCGGGCGGCCTGGCAGATCAGGTAGGTGTTGATCGCTGCGGGGTCGCCGATCGGCTCGTCCAGCGAGTACGTCATCTGCGGCAGCAGGTCCAGTACGTTCGGCGCGATCTCGATCTCGTGCAGGTCGACGCCGAACCGCCGGGCGACCTGCCGTGCGTAGCGCAGATCGTCGGGCATCGCCTCGAACTTGGCGTCCTCGGCGCGGAATCCGATCGTGTAGGCGGAGATCCCCGGCTGGTGGCGGGCCGCGAGCGCGGTCAGATAGCTGGAGTCGAGGCCGCCGGAGAGGAAGGTCGCCACGGGCACGTCGGACATCAGGTGTCGCTTGGTCGACTCCTCGACAATGGCGGCCAGGTCCGGCTGTTCACCCGCCCGGGCCCGGTCGCGGCCCTCGCTTGCGACGTCCTTGAGGTTCCAGTACCGGCCGCGCTCCACCCGGCCGTCGGGCCGGAATCTCATCCAGCTGCCCGGCTGGAGCTTCTCGGCCTCGCGGAACGCGCAGCGCGAGTCGGGCACCCAGTAGTAGAGCAGCGAGGCCACCAGGGCCGACGGGTCGGGGCGCAGGTCCGTGACGGCCGCGAGCGCCTTGAGCTCGGAGGCGAACACCAGGCCGCCGTCGCGCCTGAGCAGGAAGAGCGGCTTGATGCCCAACTGGTCGCGTGCGAGGACCAGTTCACCGGTGCGCTCGTCGAAGATCCCGAACGCGAACATGCCGCGCAGGCGGGGCAGGCAGTCGGTGCCCCAGCGCCGCCAGGCCTCCAGGAGCACCTCGGTGTCCGAGGTGCCTCGGAAGCGCGCCCCGGCTCCCTCCAGTTCGGCGCGGAGTTCCGGCGCGTTGTACAGCTCGCCGTTGTAGGTCAGGGCGAGGCCGTCCGAGACCATCGGCTGGGCGCCGGTCTCGGACAGGTCGATGATGGACAGACGGCGGTGCCCGAGCTGGACCTCGCCGTCACCGGCGGGGTGGCCGTAGCGGCCGGATCCGTCGGGGCCGCGGTGGGCGAGGGTGTCGGTGAGCCGGTCGGTGACGATCTTCCCGTCCGGCCACCGGTAGGTGCCTGCGATGCCACACATGTACTTACCGAGCCTCCTGGTCGTTGTCCGCGCCCCGGGCGGCCCACGCGGGCTTGCGCTCCGTGCGCCGCGGGCCCGACCCGTTGTGCCGGGCCGCCCGTTCGCCCCTGCCGCGCAGGGCGGTGTGCAGGCCGTCCCAGAGCGTGCCGTCGGTCCGATCGCGCGGATCGGGGTCGATCAGCACGACGCCGAGCACCGGGATGCGCTGCTCGGCGAGCTGCCGCGCCACGGTGTGCAGCCATGCGGCACTGCCGTGCCCGGCCCGTACGACGAGCACGGTCTGGGTGCCGAGGTACTGGAGGTCGGTCCACGCCGTACCGGGCGCCACGGAGCCGACGCCGATGCGGCGGTCCTGGGGCGACAGGGCCGCCGCCTGCTCGCTGCCGACGACCCTGGGGCCGTCCGGCTGCGGACGGTGGTCGGCGAGCTGCGGTCCCGGCAGACCGTCGATGACGGCCACGGGCCCCTCCGCCGCCAGCGCCCCCGCGAGGTCCAGGGCGATCGCGCTCGTGCTGCGCGCGCAGCCCAGTTCGAGGAGCGACAGGGGTTCCACGGAGCCGTGCACCGTGCGGGCGAGGGTCGCGGTGAGGCGGTCCCGGGTCGCCCGGGTGCCCTTGCGCCGCCAGAGCCCGGAGCGCCGGGGCAGCTCCGCGATGACGGAGGCGCCGAGGTTCGCCGAGATGTCCCGGCGCAGCACGGGGCGGTCCGCGACCACCGCGCCGACCGCGGACAGGGCGAGCCCGAGGACGAGACCGAGGACGAGGCCGATCGCGGCGTTCGTGGCCGCCGTCCTGGGCAGCGAGTGCTGCACCGCGCGCGGGGCGTCCACGATCTGCGTACCGGCGACGACCTTCGGCGTGCCGGTGCGGGCCTCCGCGGCGCGCTGGTCGAAGTCGGCGATCCGCGAGTTGAGTTCGGCGCGGCGGGCGAAGAGGGTCTCGGTGCCGGCCGAGTCCTCGGCGGCGGCGTCGTCCGGTGCCCGGTCGCCGATCTCCTTGTTGACCCGGGCCAGCTCTTCGCGCATGCGATCGCGCTGGTCGAGCAGGGCCTGGGACTCGGCCTTGGCCGCCGCCCGCATCCGGCGCACGTGGTCGGCGACGAACGCGTCGGCGAGCGCCTTGGCCCGGTCGACCGCCAGCGCTTCGGTGTCGGCCGACACGTCGATCTGCAGGACGTTGTTGGTCAGTCCTGTGCCCCGGTAGTCCTTCATGAAGTCCGCGGGACTCTCCGGGGACTTGAGGGTCTGCAGGGCGTCCTTGGCGATACGTGTGGTGCCCAGCACCTCGATGTCGGTGCGGATGAGTGTTCCGGTGTCGTTCGGCTGGTCCTCCTGGTGCGCGACCAGCACCTTGGTCACCGCGCTCGGCGGGGGCGGCAGCAGCACCGCCACCGCCGCGCCGACCACGAGCCCGAGCAGCGCCAGGGCGCCCCACAGGCGGCGGCGCCTGCGCACCGCGACCACCAGTGCGTGCAGGTCGAGCAGCGGGGTGCCCGCCGACGACTCCGTAGTCCTGTTCGTCGTCACGCCGAGCCTCCCGTCGCGTGGCCGCGCACGGCGAGCGCGGGAGTGGCATGGTCCGGCGGCGGGTCGGCGGAGCCCGCCGGGCGGGCCCTGACCGGTCCCGCCACGACGATGCCGACGATCTCGTGCCTGGCGTCCGCGCAGGCTTCCGCGACGCCGGTGAGCTCCTCGGCGGTCCAGCTGCCTGCGCTGAGGACGACGACGGCGCCGGACTCGGTGCCCCGGTCGGGCACGATCGGCCGGTCCACCGGCACCACGACCACGCGCAGCACCGGGTCGCCCTTGGCCTCGGCGACGAGCTGGCCCGCGGCCCGCAGCGCGAGCTCGTCGCCGTCCGGGACGACGACCAACAGGCGGCGGGGTGCGGGCAGTTGGGCCCGGATGCGGCCGCACACCCGCCGGTAGCGGGTGCGCCGCGCGGCCTCGTCGCCGGAACGCTGCGGAGTGGGCACGTCCCACCGGACGTCCGTGCCGAGCAGCCGGCGCAGTCCGGCCCGCGGGCCGCCTCCCTGGGCCTGCTGGGCCCGCTGCTCCCCGGGTACGTCGACGGCTCCGAGGACCGCCGAGCCGAGCGCGGAGGCGATCTCCTGCTCGGTCCGCAGCCTGCGGTTCATCCGGGCGGCGGTGAGGTGACCGATGACCGAGAACAGGAAGAACAAGAACGCGCCGGCGACGATGAGTTGCACGCGCGTCGGCGGCGACTGGCCGTCCGGCCGGGCCGCGGGGCCCATGACGACCATGCTCGCCTTGTCCGTCGCCGGGTCGGCCTCCTCCAGCTTCTTCATGGCCGCCTCCAGCGAGTTGCGCAGGTTCTCCAGCGCGGTGCGGGCCTGTACACCCTCGACCGTCCGGCCCGGGTCGGCGCCCCGCGCCATCTCGGTGATCCGGCGGTTGGTCTCCTGCACCTTCTTGCGCAGCGCTTCCGGCCCCGCGGCCGCGTCGGCGTCGGTCGCGCCGCCCGCGATCCGCGCGGAGAACGCGACGAACTGCTGGGCCACCCGGTCGGTGAGCTGCTGCGCGCGCTGCGGGCTCTCGGCCGTTCCCGAGATCGTGATGATGTTGCCGTCGGCGGCCTTGGCCGCCACGCGGCCGCGCAGGTCGCTGCCGTTGACGCCGTCCCAGTCGAGCTTGGCCGCCGCCCGGTCGACCACCGAGGAACTCGTCGCGATGTCCACCTGGGTGAGCAGCTCGCGCTCCTCCCACTGGCCGGGCAGCAGCACCGATGCCGCCGCCGTGTAGCGCGGCGGGAACACCACGGAGACGCCGTAGCCGACGAGCGCGCCGACCACGGTGAGGACGGCGAGGAGCCGCCACCTTCTACGGAGAATCCGGCCGATCGTGACCAGGCGGATCGTGTCCTCGCTCAACGACCCCGCCTCCTCCTTGCCTGGGCGGGCGCGCGCTTCGCCACCGCGGCGGCGTAGGCGGCGAGCAGCGACTCCTGCGAGTTGCTCCAGGACAGCGGGCCGCCGATGCGCTCCTGGCCGAGCTTGCCCATCCGGGCCCGCTGCTCCGGGTCGTCGAGCAGCCGCGCGACGAGACCCGCGAATTCCGCCTCGTCGTTGGCACGCGCGTAGACAGCCGCGTCACCTGCGGAGACGCGCGCCTCTCTCAGATCGAACGAGACGATGGGCCGGCCCATGGCCATGTACTCCAGGACCTTGTTCATCGTGGAGACGTCGTTGAGCGGATTGCGCGGGTCCGGCGAGAGGCAGACGTCGGCGGTGGACAGGTAGCGCACCAGGTCGGCGTCCGGTATGCGGCCGGTGAACTCCACCTGGTCCGTGAGCCCGAGCTCACGGGAGAGCTCCACCATCGCGTCGAAGGCGTCGCCCGAGCCGACGAACACCGCGTGCCAGTCGGTCCGCCCGAGCTCGTCGCGCAGCTTGGCCAGCGCCCGCAGGGCGTAGTCGACGCCGTCCTGCGGCCCCATGACGCCGAGGTAGCACAGCAGATGGGGCTTGCCGCGCTTCAACTCGGGCTCGGGCGGCACCGGTTGGAACCGCTCGATCTGGGGTGCGCTGCGGACCACGAACACGTCCTCGGGGCGCTTGCCGCCGCGCTCGATCGCGACGTCCCGGTAGCTCTCGTTCGTGGCGAGCACGACGTCCGCGGCCCGGTAGGTGCGCCGTTCGAGCGCGCACACGCCGCGGTAGAGCAGGTCCTCGCCGCGGTCGAAGCGCGACAGGTACAGCTCGGGCACCAGGTCGTGCTGGTCGAAGACGAACTGGGCGCCGCGCCGCCGCAGCCACCGGGACGCCAGGAACAGCAGGTCCGGCGGGTTGCAGGCGTGGACGACGTGCACCGGTCCCACCTTGCGGGCGAGCCGGGCGGTGTGCCACAGCGCGGAGCCGTACTCCCGCAGGTAGCCGGCCGGTCCCCCGGTGGCGGCGCGCAGCGGGTAGCGGTGGATCCGCACCCCGTCGATCACCGTCTCGGCTTCCGTGTCCCGCTTCGTGCCCTGCGGGCAGATGACGTGCACCGTCCAGCCCGCGTCGCGCAGCGTCGTGCACTCCTGCCACACCCGTCGGTCGAAGGGGACCGAGAGGTTCTCCACCAGGATCAGCGCGCGCCGGTTCGGCCCGCTGCCGCTGGTTGTTGCATCGTTCATCGCGTCACCAAGCAAGGCCCATGTACCCCGGTTCGGCCCGACGCGCCTCGGCGTCGGGAAGGCGGACGAGATCGACGACCGCCGGGCCGCCGCTGAGCGGCAGCGCCGACAGGACCGCTTGATCTCTGGTGCCGACGAGGCACACCTCTGCGTGGCCGAGCACCTCGTCGACGGAGTCCGCGAGCAGTTGCGCGAGGTGCGGGAGCCGGCCCTCGATGTACTCGCGGTTCGCGCCCATCAGCCGGGACAGGCTCACGTTGGCGTCGTAGATCTTGAGGTCGTAGCCCTTGCCGTAGAGCCGCTCCGCCAGTTCGACGAGCGGGCTCTCGCGCAGGTCGTCGGTGCCGGGCTTGAAGGACAGGCCGAACAGGCCCACCTTGCGCTTGCCGGTGCGCTCGACGAGTTCCACCGCGCGCTGCAGGTGGTCGGCGTTGGACGCGAGGACGTGCGACAGGATCGGTACGGAGACGTCGGCCCGCCGCGCCGCGTGCACCAGGCTGCGCAGGTCCTTGGGCAGGCAGGAGCCGCCGAAGGCGAAGCCGGGGCGCAGGTAGGCGGGGCTGATGTTGAGCTTGCGGTCGGCGAGGAACACGTCCATGACCTGGTGCGAGTCCACGCCCAACGCCTGGCACACGGCGCCGAGTTCGTTGGCGAAGCCGATCTTGAGGCCGTGGAAGGAGTTGTCCGCGTACTTGATCGCCTCGGCGACCGGGACCGGCACCCGGAACACCTCGCCGGGCAGCCCTTCGTACAGCTGGGCCACGACGTCGCCACTGGCCTGGTCCAGTTGGCCGATGACGGTCTTGGGCGGGTCGAAGAAGTCCCGCACGCTGGTGCCCTCGCGCAGGAACTCGGGGTTGACCGCGACGCCGAAGTCGACGCCCGCCGTGCCGCCGAGGCTCTTCTCCAGGATCGGCACCAGCAGGTTCAGGCAGGTGCCCGGGAGCATGGTGCTGCGGAACACGACGGTGTGCCGGCCGCCCTGGTCCCCGCGCTCGGCCAGCGCGGCGCCGATCTGTTCGGTGACCCGCTCCAAGTAGGTCGTGCACAGGCTGCCGTTGGGCTCCGACGGCGTACCGACGCAGATCAGCGACACGTCGCTGCCCATGATCGCCTCACGGACGTCGCGGGTGGCGCGCAGGGCGCCGGTCCGTACGACCTCGGCGGTGAGCTCGCCGATCCGCTCCTCGACGACGGGTGCCCTGCCGCTGTTGACCAGGTCCACCTTCGCCTGGTTCACGTCCACGCCGATGACCTCGTGGCCCTGTCCCGCCAGGCATGCCGCCGACACACAGCCGACGTAGCCGAGTCCTAGGACGCTGATCCTCATTCCCGTTCCTCCCCCCAGAGCAGGCCCTTGTGGCCTGGCTTTCCTGCGCCGACGGATCGGCGCGCCCCCCGCTTCAGTACGCCCCTTGTCCGTGCAGCACGGCCCGCAGCGTCTTCCACAAGATCACCGTGTCGAGGGCGAGCGACCAGTCCTCGACGTAGCGCAGGTCGAGGCGGACCGCCTCCTCCCACGGCAGGTCGCTGCGCCCGCTGATCTGCCACAGGCCGGTGAGCCCGGGCTTGACGAGCAGCCGCCGCCGGATGTCCGGGCCGTACGCCGCGGACTCCTCGGGCAGCGGAGGCCGCGGGCCGACGAGTGACATCGACCCGGTCAATACGTTGAACAGTTGCGGGAGTTCGTCGAGCGAGTAGCGGCGCAGCACGTGCCCCACCTTGGTCACCCGCGGGTCCCGCCGGAGCTTGAACAGCAGCCCCGCCCCCTCGTTCCGGTGGGCGAGACCGGCCCGCTTGCCATGGGCGTCGGCGACCATGGTGCGGAACTTGACGATGGTGAACTCGCGCCCGTCCTTGCCCACCCTGCGCTGCCGGTAGAACACCCCGCCGCGGCTGTCCACCAGGACGAGGAACGCGACGAGCACCATCAGCGGGGCGAACAGCAGGATCAGGAACGCCGCACCGAGGCGGTCGACGATCTCCTTTATCGCCCGCCGTCCACCGGTGAACGCCGGCATGCTGACCCGCAGCAGCGGTATCCCCAGTACCGCGTCGACGTGCAGCCGCGGTCCCGCCACCTCCATCAGCACGGGCGCCACGACCATTTCGGCGTCGCTGCCCTCCAGGTTCCAGGCGAGGCGCTGCAGCCGGTCCGGCGTCCAGTGCGGGTCGGGGGTGACCGCGACGACCCGGTAGCCGTCGCGTGTGACATGGCTCGCGACGTCCGTCAGGGGGCCGACGACCGGCACCCCGTCCAGTTGGTCACCCCCGAGACCGTGCCCGTCCGTCGTGCAGACCGCCTCGACCTGCCAGCCGATGTGCGGGAACTTCCGCGTTCTGCTGATCAGGTCGCGCACGGTGTCCGTGCTCCCCGCGGCCAGCACCGGACGCAGACAACGCCCTTCCTTGCGCTGTCTGTGCAGCCACAGCCGCAGCAGATAGCGCGCGGTCATCGTCACCATCGCGATCGCGGGGATCGCGACGAAGATCCAGAGCTTGATGTTGCGCGAGGTGAGGGCGATCCCGCCGAGCGCGAGGACGACGGTCGCCGCGAACAGCGAGCGCCCGAGCCGGCGGAACTCCTCCGCGCCCTGGCCGAGCACGGCCGGAGCCCACGAGCGGCTCACCGCCAGCGCCCCCAGCACCAGCAACTCGGTGCCGAACGCCAGGATCTTCCACTTCTCGTGCCAGTTGGCGGCGTCCCTGACCCCGAAGAAACCTCCGATGGCCGCCACCACGACCGCGGTCGCCACCGTGTCACTGATGATCACGATGCGGCGGTACCGCTGTTCCCAGTCGCTCGCGGGCCTGCGCAGTGCCCCGTTCACCGGACGCCCGCGGACCGGCGGGAACGGGCTGACTAATTCCCCCTGCTGTACAGCCCCGTCCGGGTCGCCAGCGGGTTCCACGTGCTCGCCCAACACGGTTACTCCCCCCTCGGGGGACCGCCGCCCCCCGTGCTGTTTCCCCTCCTCGGGAGGCCCCCCGCCCCCCGTACCGCGCTGCTCCTCCCCTTCGGGAGGCCCCCGCCTCCCGTGCGTGAATCACCGGCTGTTCAGCGCGGCGTGCGCGATCCGCTCAGTCGGTGGCGGACTTGACGCGCCGATCGGAACCCGAGGACCGAGTCGCCCGGAATCCCCGCGACCTCTCGGGCGCTCCCCGCGCCCAAGGTCCCCCTGTCGGGCACCACAAAACGATCACCCCCCGTTCGATTCCGGTGCGGCGGCGGTCGGTCGCACGCCACACCAGCCCCCATAGATCATCATTTGTTGCCCAGTGTCCTGGCATGTGAAGCACGGTCAATCTAGACCATTGAGGCCGCCCATAGAGAGGGATGTGTGGAATTTGTGGTCAAGGTTTGAAGTTGCCTGCACGATCAGCCATTCTCGGCGGGATTCCGCCCCTCCGCTCCGGGCGCGGCACCCGGACACGACGAAGCCCGCCCAGGTCACGTACCAGGGCGGGCTTCTGAGGGGTCGTCACATCTTGGGCGCCTGTGCGATGAAGGTGTCCAACACACCGTCGGCCACCTTGATCGGGCCCTGCGGCCGGGTGGTGCCGGGGATGGTGGTGATCGCGGAGGCCCGCTTCGCCAGGTCGGCCGCCTTCGCGAAGTCCGACTCCCCGCTGCCGGAGCCGAGTTGGGCGCGCAGCCCGTCCAGGGTGGCGTTCAGGGAGCCGCCCCACAGGTCGAGGGCGTCGAGCCAGGGCTTCGTCTGCGCGAGGAAGGCCGGATCCCGCACACCGGCGCGGATCTGCTCGGGCGCCCCGGCAAGGACCTCCGCATAGGCCGAAAGCTTGCGCAGTGCGGCCTGCCGCTCGGCGTCCGAGCCGCCGTCCCACGCCGCCCGGAACTCCCCGATCCGCGCGGCGAGTTCGGGCGCCTGCGGCTGCCAGTTCGTGTCGCCGAAGGTCGGCGCGAGGTGCTCGGTGTCGAAGAAGGCGAGCAGGGCCCGCGCGGTGTCCCGGTCGCCGCCGGCCAGGTAGTCGGCGGACGCGCGCCAGGTGCGGTCGGGATCGTAGTCCTCGTCGTTCCAGGCGAAGGAGGCGCCGCCGAAGAGCGCGACCTTGCTCGGCGCCGCCTGGTTCATCGGGTTGAGCACGATGCCGCTCAACTCCTTGTGCAGACCGGCTTCCCGCTTGTCGTACGGGGCCATCAGGAGGCGTCCGGTGGTCTGCCCGTAGTCGTTCACCGGATAGTTGTCCCAGAGGAACACCTTGCGGCCCCACACCGTGGACGCGGCCTTGGCGTCCTCGACGCTGATGGCGGGCGGCACGACGTCGGTGCCGGTCCACTGCACGACGACCTTCGGGTCCAGCTTCTCGCGCAGCACCGACTTGTACGCGGAGTCCGCCGTGTCGGAGTACTCGGTGGGCACGAACTGGAGCGGCTTGGCGCCTTCATGGGTGTCGATGAAGTCCTGCTGCACGGCGTTGAGCAGGTCGGTCTGCGCCTGCCCCGCGGCGGCCCGCCCCGGCGCACCGTACTTCGCCTGGTCGGCGTCGCAGTTCCACTTGGTGTAACTGATGTCGTCGAGCGCCACATAGAAGCTGCGCGCACCCTGCTCGTACAGCGAACCCAGCTTGTCCTTCAGCGCCTTGACATCGTCGGGGTCGCTGTAACAGACCGAAAGCCCCGGCGAGACGGCATACGTGAAGTCGACGTGATGGGAAGCGGCCTTCTCGATCAGCTCACGCAGATCGGCCAGCTTGTCCGCGGGGTACGGGGTGCGCCACTTCTCCCGCAGGTACGTGTCGTCCTTCGGCGTGTAGATGTACGTGTTGGCCTTGACGTCGCCGTAGAAGGCGAGTTGGTCGACGCGGTCGCTGTGCGACCAGGGCGCGCCGTAGAAACCCTCGATGCTGCCGCGCAGCGGCATGCTCGGGTGGTCGGTGATCGACACGGCGGCGATGGTGTGCGCGCCGGTCACCAGCTGACGCAGCGTCTGGGCGGCGTAGTAGACGCCGTCGCCGTCGTTTCCGGCCAGGACAACGATGTCACCGCCGGCGGAGCCACGGGAGGCGAGGGAGTAGCCCTCCGGGTTCAGGGTGCCTGGCACGGTGCCGCCCGCGCCCTTGAGGGCGTCCGCGACCGCGCCGTCCTTGATGGAACCGGCCACGACGGTCAACACACCTGGCGCCGCGGCCGTCCTGGCGGCGTCGGTGGCCTTGACGGTGGCGACCGACCGGGCCCCGGCCGCGGCCAGCGCCCGCTTGATGACCTCGACGCTCGACGCGTCGACGCCGTCGCCGAGCACGAGCCGCACCCGGCTGGGCACCCTCAGGTCGGCGCCGGCCGATCTCATGTCCTGCGGAGTGGGCGTGACGACGGGCAACTTCGCCGCCGAGTCCGCCCCGGCGGCGCCCGGCGCACCGTCGACCGCCTGGGCGGGCACGGCGACCGCCCCCAGCGTCAGCAGGAGCGCGGCACCGGCGAGCGCGGGGCGGGAGACACGGGGGAGACAGGACGGATGACGTTCAGGCATACGGAACACTGCACCTCCACGGAAGCGGACCCTCACCTTCGGGCGAGGGCACGTGGTCTAAACCACCACCCATCCACGGCGGTGTCAAGATCCCGTGCCCGAGGAGGAGTTGAGCCGTCAGGGCTCCTCGGGCCCGTCCTCGTCCAGTTCGAACCACACCGTCTTGCCCTCGGGCTCCGGGCGGAGGTTCCAGCGGTGGGCCAGGAGGTCGAGGAGGACGAGACCGCGGCCGGAGGAGGAGAGTTCGCCGGGGGCGCGACGGGCGGGGACCTCGTCGCTGCGGTCGGAGACCTCCACGCGCAGCCGGCGGCGGCCCTCGGTGCCACTGATGTCGGCGCGCAGGACGGCGGCCTGCTCGGTGTGGATGAGTACGTTGCCGAGGAGTTCGGAGACGAGCAGGAGGGCGGTATCCACCTGCTCGGGGCGGGCCCAGTCGTGCAGCAGGCCCTGGAACTCGATGCGGGCGTCGGCGATGCCCTGGGCCTGGTCCTGTTCGAGGGTGAACCGCAGGTTGCGCCCGGAGCCGTCCGCGTGGTCGTCGCGGGGGTCGCGGCGCAGGAGCAGCAGGGCGATGTCGTCCTCGGTGAAGGAGGTGACGGGCCGGTCGCCGGGCTGCGTGGTCTGCGGGGCGACGACCGCGTTCAGGAGCCGGTCGGCCATGCCGCCGATGTCGTCGGGGCCGCCCGGGGTCAGCGCGCCGCGCACCCGGAGCCAGCCGGAGTACATGTCGTGGCCGCCGGACTCGATCAGTCCGTCCGTGCAGAGCATGAGGATCTCGTTCTCACGCAGCGTGACGACGCTGACCGGGTAGTCGTCCTCTCCGAGTTCGAGTCCCAGCGGCAGACCGCCGCGCACGTGCTTGAGCAGGCAGGTGCCGTCCGGCAGCCGCAGCACCGGGTGCGGGTGCCCGGCCCGGGCGATGCGGAGCATTCCGGTCGCCGGGTCGGCCTCCAGGTAGATGCAGGTGGCGAAGCGGCCCTCACCCAGTGAGGCCAGGAAGTGGGAGGCGCGGACGAGGACGGCGTCGGGGCCGTGCCCCTCGGCGGCGTAGGCGTGAATGGCGGTGCGCAGTTGCGACATCAGCCCGGCGGCCTGCACGTCGTGCCCCTGCACGTCGCCGATCACCAGGCCGAGGCGCCCGTTGGGCAGGGTGATGCTGTCGAACCAGTCGCCGCCGACCATGAGCCCGCCGCCGGTCGGTACGTAACGCGCGGTGACGGTGAGCCCTTCGGGGCCCGGGCCGATGCGGCCCATGCTGCTGCGCAGGCTCTGCGACAGGGCGTGGTCCGCCTCGCCGTCGTAGGTCTGCTCGATGCACTGGCCGAGCAGCCGGGCGAGGGTCACCAGGAAGGTGCCGATGCCGCCGGTCATCTCCACCGGGGCGTCGAACGCCGCCATCCACACGCCGGTGAGCTGTCCGTACGTGGTGATCGGCAGGAACGCCCACGCCTCGTAGCGCGCGGGTTCCGCGTACCCGCTCGCGGAGGGGAACCGGTCCCGGTACTCCTGCGGCGAGGTCAGCACCACGGGCCGCCCGGTGCGCGCCACCTGCGCGGCGGGGTGGGCGCTGCGCAGCGGCAGCCGGAAGGCCTCGGCCTCGCCGTCGCTCAGGCCGAACTGCCCGACGCAGTGCAGCACTTCGCGATCGGCGCGGAAGACGGCCTGGCCGCGCAGCGGGAAGGTGGCGTCGCCCAGCTGGGAGATCAGGGTGAGGGCCTCCCCCAGTGACGTGATTCCGGCCAGCGCGTGTCCGGTGACGAGCACATCGGTGTCCCGGTGGCTGGTCCGTTCCGGTGCCCGCTCCGAGTCGGCGCCGGGGCCTCCGGAGGCCGGGCCCGCCAGCCGGTTGAGCACGTCGACCTGGCGCACCTCGGCGTCGTACACCTCGGGTTCCCTGTGCTCCCTGTGTCCCTCTTGCCCCTCGGGGTCCTCGGGGTCCTCCTCGGGGATTCCGCGCTTGCGCCCGCCACCCACCTGCGGCACTCCCCTCGGCTCGACGCACTCCGGCTCTCCCCCATGGTCCGACGATCGTCGTCGCCCCGCCTGCTCTCGGGCGCCATGCGGGCGACCACCCGGCCGACCGGGGCCTGTCGTCGGGATCAAGCCCGACCCGAACGACAGGCCCTGGAGGCGGCTACGTCACCAGGAGGACTTGGTGACCCCCGGCAGGTGTCCGGCGTGCGCCTCCTCCCGCAGCCGGACACGGGACAGGCCGAACTTGCGCAGATGCCCGCGCGGCCTGCCGTCCACGCTGTCGCGGTTGCGGACCCGCGTCGCGCTGGCGTCGCGCGGCTGGCGGCGCAGTTCGGCCAGGGCGTCGGCGCGCTCCGGCTCCGGGGTGCCGGGGCGGCGGACGATCTCCTTCAGCTCCGCGCGCCGGGCGGCGTACCGCTCGACGACGGCCTTCCGCTTCTCGTTCTTCGCGATCTTGCTCTTCTTCGCCATCAGACCTTGCCCCCTCGCGCACGGATCCGCGCGACCGCGGCCTCGATGCCGATGACGTCGACCGTCTTGACTCCCCTGGCGCTCAGCGTCAGCCGAACGTTGCGGCCCTCGCTCGGCAGCCAGTAGCGCTTGCGCTGGATGTTCGGGTCGAAGCGGCGGGAGGTGCGCCGGTGCGAGTGCGAGATGTTGTTGCCGAAGCGCGGTGCGGCGCCGGTCAGTTGGCAGTGGGCGGACATAGGGGACCTCTCTGTCGTCAGCTGTCGTCGTCTTTCGTGCCGGCCAGTGGCCGTCATGAACATGGCCCCGTTATTGAACATGGAAACCATTGCCATATAGTAGCGGCATGGCACGCAACGAACTGCGCCCGATCCTCAAACTCCGCTCGACGGCAGGGACGGGCTACACCTACGTCACCCGCAAGAACCGCAGGAACAACCCGGACCGCCTGGTCCTGCGCAAGTACGACCCCGTGATCGGCCGGCACGTCGACTTCCGCGAAGAACGCTGAGCCCCTGCCGCACCACCGCCCGAACCACCCGAACCACCCGAAACACCTGGAGTCCGCCATGAAGCCCGGCATCCACCCGGCCTACCGGCCCGTTGTCTTCCGTGACAAGGCCGCCGGATTCGCCTTCCTGACCCGTTCCACGCTCACCACGGACCGCACGGTCGAGTGGGAGGACGGCAACACCTATCCCGTGTACGACGTCGAGGTCTCCTCGGCGAGCCACCCCTTCTACACCGGCACCGCCCGCGTCATGGACACCGCGGGCCGCGTCGAGCGCTTCGAGCGCCGCTTCGGCCGTCGAGGGGCGCGGTGATGGGGGGCCGCGACCGACTGCCCGTCGTGATCGTCGGCGGGCTGCACAGCGAGGCGCGCCGGGAGGTGGTGCGCGGGCTGCTCGACGCGGTGCCGTCCAGCGTGGCCCTGCACCACGACCTCGCCACCGCCAAGTCCGGCACCGTGACCCGCACGATCCGGGACGCGTCCGGTGAACTGGGGCGCGGCGAGGCGCCGTTGGTCAACGACTGCGCCTGCTGCGCCCTGCGCGAGGACCTCGTGCCGGAGCTCGAACGCCTCGCCTCCGACGGGCTGACCCGCCTTGCCGTCGTGGAGCTGTGGGACTCCGTGGAACCGCAGGCCATGGCGGACGTAGTGGCGGCGCACGGCGATCCGGCCCTGCAACTGACCGGGGTGATCACGGCCGTCGACCCCGCGCTCGTCCTCCCGTACCTGGGCAATGGGGACGACCTCGCCGAGGCCGGGCTCGCGGCGGCCGCCAGTGATCAGCGGACGGTCGCGGACACCTGGGCCCGGCAGCTGGAGTACGCCTCCGTCATCGCCGTCACCGAGAGTCCGGAGGCCGACGAGGAGGACCGGGCGCTGCTCGCCCAGCTGCACCCGACGGGGCGGCAGGTGCCGGCCCGGTCGACCGAGCTGGCACGCCTCGCCCTGGCCGGATTCGACGTCGAGGCGGCCCGCACCGCCCAGCACCCGGCCAGCGCCCGGCTGCCGCAGGAGGCGGAGGAGGCAGGGGTCGGCACCCTCGTGTGGCGCCGGCACCGGCCGTTCCATCCGCAGCGGCTGTTCGACGCCCTGGAGGATCTGTGCTGCGCCGCGGCCCGCAGCCGGGGGCGTTTCTGGCTCGCGGACCGGCCCGACACCCTGCTGTCCTGGGACGCAGCGGGCGGCGCCCTGGGCGTCGACGACTGCGGTCCCTGGCTGCACTCACTGCCCGACGCGGCCTGGGAGTTGGTGCCGCCCGAGCGGCGCGCCGCGGCGGCCATGGACTGGCACCCGGAGCACGGCGACCGCTGCCAGCACCTCGTGTTCACCTCCCCCGCGCTCGACCGCGAGGGCCTTGCCGCCCTGCTCGACTCCTGCCTGCTCACCGACGACGAGTACCGCGCCGGTCCGGCCGGGTGGAGCCGGCTGCCCGCCGCCTTCGACCCGCTCCTCGACCCCGCGCGCTGACCCACCGAAAGGAACCGACATGCCCCGTTCCCGCGCCCCGCGCAAGCCCGCCAAGCCGCGCCCGAACCCGCTCGACGCGGCCGGCATCACCTACGTCGACTACAAGGACACCGATCTGCTCCGCCAGTTCATCTCCGACCGCGGCAAGATCCGCAGCCGTCGTGTCACCCGCCTGACGGTCCGCCAGCAACGCCAGGTGACAGCAGCCATCAAGAACGCCCGGGAGATGGCGCTGCTGCCGTACGGGAACAGGTGAGGGTGGGCGGCTGCGGGCGTGTCCGGCACACGTCCGCAGCCGCCCGTGCGCTCAGTCCTTGTAGTCCGGCGCGATCCGCTCGACGAGACGCAGCAGCGCGCCCCAGGCCAGGTCGTACGCGATGTCGTCCTCGACGTCCGAGGAGGCCTCGCCCTCGCCGGTGAGCTGCTGGGCCGTGTACTCGCAGACCTGTTCGGAGGGGATGATCAGGCCGCCGCCGGCCTGGGCGGTGACCTGGATCTCGCAGGCCTTCTCCAGGTAGTACATGCGCAGGAACGCCTGCTTGGCGCTCTCGCCGACGGTCAGCAGGCCGTGGTTGCGCAGGATCAGCGCCGGGTGCGTGCCGAGGTCGTCGACGAGGCGCTCCTGCTCGTCGAAGTTGAGGGCGACACCTTCGTAGTCGTGGTAGCCGACGCGGTTGTGGAACTCCATCGACATCTGGTTGACGGGGAGCAGCCCGCCCTGCTGCGCGGCGACGGCGCAGCCGGCCTTGGTGTGGGTGTGCAGCACGCAGTGGGCATCGGGGCGGGCCTTGTGGATCGCGCTGTGGATCATGAAGCCGGCCGGGTTGACGGGGTGCGGGCTCGGCTCCACCGCGTTGCCGTCGAGGTCGATCTTGACGAGGTTCGAGGCGGTGATCTCCTCGAAGAGCAGGCCGTAGGGGTTGATCAGGAAGTGGTTGTCCGGACCCGGGAGGCGCTGCGAGATGTGCGTGAAGATCAGGTCGGTCATGCGGAAGTGCGCGACCAGGCGGTAGACGGCGGCCAGTTCGCGGCGCAGGCGCAGCTCTTCCTGGGCGGCGTCCTCGGCCGTGACGGGGGCGCTGAGGGTGTCGGTCACGCGAGGGCTCCTTGGGTCTGGGTCGTGGGGTCCACCACGGGGGTGTTCGGGCGCCCGGTGGTCCACCAGGCGATGACGTTGCGCGCGGGCTCGGTGACGTAGGCACGCAGCGAGGCGTCGGAGAGGAAGGCGCTGTGCGGGGAGAGCAGCAGGCGGGGGTGGCTGCGCAGGCGGTCGTCCGCGGCCGGGGGCTCGACCGGGAAGACGTCGAGGGCCGCGCCCGCGAGCCGGCCGTCGTCGAGGGCGGCGAGCAGGGCGTCCGGGTTCACGAGGTCGCCGCGCGAGACGTTGACGAGGACGCTTCCGGGCCGCATCCGGGACAGGAGGCCGGCGTCGACCATGCCCCGCGTCTGCGGCGTGGACGGGACGTGCAGGGACAGGACGTCGGCCTGCTCCACGAGCGCGTCCAGGTCGAGGCGTTCGACGCCATCGGGCCAGTTCGTGGCGCGCGGGTCGTACGCGGCGATCCGGCCGAAGAGGGGCCCGGCGATCCGGGCGAGGGTGCGGGCGATGCGGCCCATGCCGACCAGGCCGAGCGTCAACTCGCTCGTCCGGCGCGGCACTTCACGCAGGTCGGTGCTCCAGCCGCCGGAGCGGACCACGGCGTCGGCCTGCGGGAGGCGGCGGGCCAGCGCGAGCGACTGCGCGAGGGCGTGCACGGCGACGTCCTCGGTCGCGGCGCCCGGCAGGTTCGCCACCCACAGGCCGCGCCGCTCCGCCTCCGCGATGTCGATCATGTCGTAGCCCGCGGACATGGTGGCGAGCAGCCGCACCTCGGGCAGGCGGTCGAGCAGGGCCGCGTCCACGCGCGCGTACCCGACGATCAGCGCGTCGGCGTCGTGCGCGACGGCGGCGATCGCCTCCGGGTCCCGGCTTCCGGCGATCCGCACCTCCCAGCCGGCATCGGCGAGGAGACGGACACCCGGCGCGGGGTCCAGTTCCTCGGTGTCGGTGATCACGACGACGGGTCGCGGCACACCATCCTCCAGGGCCATTGAAAATGATTCGATTGACTTACGGGAGTCGAACTTACGTTTCGACTGCCATGCTTGTCCAGACCGAACGAGACGGTCGCCCTTCCGGTGCCCGACAATGAGCGGGCGCCCGGCCGGGCGCCCACCGGACCACCAAGGGGAACAGCACGTGGATCTCGACGAGACCGACCTGGGCATCGTGCGCGAGCTGCAGAGCGACGGCCGCCTCACATACGAGACGCTCGCGCAGCGCGTGGGCCTGTCCCGGCCCGCGGCGCGGATGCGCGTGCAGCGGCTCCAGGAGTCGGGCGCCGTACGGGTCGTGGCGATCGTGCACCCGGCCGTGCGCGACCTGTCGGCCTCCGCGCATCTGGCGATCGACACCGAAGGGCCGGCGGGCCCGGCGGCCCGCGCGATCGCCGCGCTGCCCGAGGCGCCCTTCGTGACGCTGACGAGCGGGCGGCGCGCGATCATGACGGAGCTGCGCACCGCGGGCTTCGGCGCGCTCGACCGGACCATCGAGCAGATCCGGGCGCTGCCGGGGGTGCGCGCGGTGGACGCGCTCGTCGCGACCCGACATGTGAAGGACCCCTATCTCCTCACCCGGGAGCCGACCGTGACCGCGCTCGACGCGGTGGACGAGCGGATCCTCGCCGAGCTGGAGAACGACGGCCGCCTCGCCTTCGCCGAGCTCGCCGCCCGCGTCGGTCTGTCGGCGGGCGCCACCCGCGCGCGCACGCTGCGCCTGCTGGAGGGCGGGGTCGCCAAGGTGGTGGCGCTCGTCCGCCCCGACGTGCTCGGCATGGGCTATCTGTGCGGGTTCAGCCTGCGGGTGGACGGCGCGGCGGCGGACGTCGCCGAGCGGGTGGCCGCCTTCGACCGCGTGACGTTCCTGTCGACGTGCCTGGGCGGCGCGGAGCTGGTCGGCACCATCACCGCCGAATCGTTCGCGGCGGTGCGCACCACGCTCGAGGACATGCGCGGGCTGCCCGCCGTACGCGAGGTGGAGAGCTGGCTGCACCTGGAACTCGTCAAGGAGAGGTACGACTTGGGGCCGCGCACGGACTGACCGGCCGCACCACACGGGGGTGCACAGTCGATACGGAACCAGACCGGCGATTCGACTTTACAAACATTCTTCGCCCAACCCTCTGGTCAACCAGTCGTTCGCTATCTATGGTTCAGCGAGCCGAATCGTCTGTCGGCGCACCCCCGTACGTTCCCGGTCGAAAGCAGGCCTGCCATGCCCCGCTCCCCCGAGCACACGCTTCTCGTCACCGGCGCCGCCGTAGCGGCCGCCGGGACCACCGTCCGGGCCGAGGCCCTCGCCGTGCGCGGCGAGCGCATCGTGCACGTCGGCACCGTCGAGGAGGCCCGCGCCGCGCTCGGCGGCCGGGTCGACGAGGAGCTGCGCCTCGACGGCGGCCTCGTCCACCCCGGCTTCGTGGACGCCCACTGCCACCCGGTGATGTACGGGCAGGCGCTCGCCTGGGTCGACCTGCGGCCCGAGCGCGTTCCGGACATCGACACGATAGTGGAGGTGCTGCGGGAGGCCGCCCGCGAGCTGCCGGGTGGTGTCCCGGTGCGCGGCTTCGGCTACGAGCACCGGCGGCTCGCCGAGGGTCGCCACCCCAGCTGCCACGACCTGGACCGCGTCGCCGACGACCGCGAGGTCTACGTCATGAACGCCTCCGGGCACGGCGGCGTCGTCAACTCCCACACCCTGCGCACCTGCGGCATCGACGCGACCACTCCCTCGCCCGAGGGCGGCACCATCGGCCACTTCGCCGACGGAGAGCCCGACGGGCAGCTGTGGGACGGTGCCTGCGATCTGCTGACCGGGCCGGCCGGCGTGAAGATCGGCAACCACGGCCCGAACTTCCACCTGTCCGAGCCCGACGAGATCATGGCTGACCATCTGCTGCGCGCCCAGGAGGTGTTCCTCGCCGCCGGTGTCACCACGATCGGCGACGCGCAGGTCTCGCGCCGCGAGATGGAGACGTACCTGCGGGCGCGGGCCGACGGTTCGCTGCGCATGCGCGTCTCCGCCTATCTGACCTCCGCGCTGCTCGACACCGCGCTCGAACTGGGCGCGGTGCGCGGCTTCGGCGACGACCAGTTCCGCGTCCAGGGCGTGAAGTTCTACGCCGACGGCACGCTCGGCGGCTGGACCGCGTACTTCCCCGAGGGGTACGCCGCCGACTGCTGCCACCACGGGCAGCTGTACCACTCCGTCGAGGAGTACGCCGAGATCGTGCGGCGCGCCCACGCTGCGGGGCTCCAGACCGCGACGCACGCCCAGTCGCCGTACGCCATCGGCATGGTGCTCGACGCCATCGAGAAGGCGCAGGCCGACCGGGAACGGCCCGACATGAGGCACCGCATCGAGCACTCCGGGCTGCCGACGGACGAGCAGATCGACCGGATGGGCGCGCTCGGCGTCGTCCCCGTCATGCAGCCGCAGCACCATCTGCGCACCGGGGACGGCACGTTGACCGCGATCGGCGACATGGGCCACCGGTACAACCCGGCGGGGCGCTGCCCCGAGGCCGGGGTGCCGGTCGTGTTCTCCTCGGACGCGCCGGTGGCTCCGCCGGCGCCGTTGGAGGCGGTGTCCGCGGCGGCGACGCGGCGGACCGTGCTCGGCACGGTTCTGGGGGACGAGTCGTTGCGGTTGCCGGTCGAGGCGGGGCTGCATGCGCATACCGCTGCGGCGGCGAGCGCGCTGCACCGTGAGGATGCGGTCGGCGTGCTGGCGCCCGGCATGCTCGCCGATTTCTGCGTTCTCGATGCCGATCCGTTGACCGTGTCCGCCGAGGAGTTGGCCGGGATTCGCGTCCGGGAGACGTGGATCGGCGGCGCCCGAGCGTGGGCGCGCAGCGCGTAGCGGGTGGCGTCCTTTTGGCCGAGTCGTGGTGTGGCCGTGCCGGATGGCGCGCCACGCCGTGGCTGGGCTTGCGCAGTTCCCCGCGCCCCTGAATGACACGCCGCACCGTGGTTGCGGTTGCGCAGTTCCCCGCGCCCCTGAAAGCCCCCCGCCTGAACAGCCCCCCACTCCCCGTCCCCGACCGCACTCATCCCGCCGGAGGTCCCCTTGTCGGACCGCACCACGTCAGCCCGTTCGCCACAGAGCCCGTTCAGGACCGCGTTCGCCGCGCTCTCCGGGACTTCCATCGAGTGGTACGACTTTTACGCCTTCGCCACCGCCGCGGCGATCGTGTTCAACGACGTCTTCTTCCCCGCCGACATGCCGACGGCCCTGAAGACGATCTCGTCCTTCGCGACGTTCGCCGTCGGCTTCCTGCTGCGTCCGCTCGGCGGCATCGTCTTCGGGCACATCGGTGACCGCGTCGGCCGCAAGAAGACGCTCGTCATCACGCTGCTGATGATGGGTATCGCCTCGTTCGCGATCGGTCTGCTGCCGACGTACGACCAGGTCGGCGTCCTGTCCCCGATCCTGCTGATCACGCTGCGCCTCATCCAGGGCATCGCGATCGGCGGCGAGTGGGGCGGCGCCGTGCTCATCGCCGTCGAGAACGCGCCCAAGGGCAAGGCCACGTTCTTCGGCTCGTTCGCCCAACTCGGCTCGTCCGTGGGCGCGTTGCTGTCGACCGGCATGTTCAGCCTCATGAACCTGTTCGGCGAGTCCGCGTTCAACAGTTGGGGCTGGCGCGTGCCGTTCCTCGCCTCCGCGGTCCTCGTCGTCATCGGTCTGGTGGTGCGCGCCAAGCTGGAGGACTCGCCGGTGATGGAGGACATCCACGCCGCCGCGGCCGAGAAGGAGACACCGAGCCGGCTGCCCGTCGCCGAGGTGCTGCACAAGGACTGGAGGACGGTCCTGACCGGGGTCTTCGCGCTGGCCACCGCGACCGGCGGCTACTACGTGGTGACCAGCTATCTGCTCTCGTACGGCACCGAGTCGCTGCACCTGTCGGAGTCGATGCTGCTCAACGGCCTCTCGCTGGCGGCGTTCCTGGAGTTGGTGGTCACCCCGCTGCTCGCGCTGCTCGGTGACAAGGTGGGCGCGCACAAGGTCGTCGTGGCGGGTCTCGCCGGTGTCGTGCTGCTGTCCATCCCGCAGTTCATGGTGCTCGGCGGCGGCAGCGTCGTGCTGATCTATCTGATGATGCTGGCGATGCGCCTGGTGATGTCGGCGCTGTACGGGCCGATGGCGGCGATCCTGGCCGACGGCTTCGCCCCGCATGTGCGCTACACCGGCATCTCGCTCTCCTACCAGGTCTGCAACATGATCTTCGCGGGCTTCGCGCCGGTCACCGCGGTGTGGCTGTCGTCCCTGGCCGGCGGCGCGTACTGGCCGCCGGCCGCCGCTCTGATGGTGATCTCGGTGATCGGCATCTGGTGCACGCTGCGGCTGCGCGTCCACTTCGAGCGCCGGGTCGCGGCCGAGTCCACGGCCGCGACCCAGGAGACGGTGCCCGCCTAGTAGCGCTGGGCCTTGGCCACACTCGCCTTGAGATGCGGCTCGGGGGGCTTGGTGCTGATCGCCAGCGGTTGCGCCCTGTCCCCCGCCTTCAGGTCCTCGGCTCCGACGACCTTGGACTCGACGACCTCGCCGTCGGAGTCGCTGAAGTCGACCTGCACCGCGTACGAGGCGGTCTTGTCGGTGGTGTTGGTGATGTGGACGACGACGGCGCGCACGCCCTTCGTGTCCGCGAGGCGCTTGCCGGTCAGTTCGACGTCGCGCACCGCGTTGCCCTGCCCGTCGGCCTTGTCCAGCTGCTTGGTGAACTCCTGGCGCTTGCGCTCCAGGTTCGCCGAGACGGACGCCTCGAACTTCTCGGCCCGCTCCGAGGCCGACTCGGCGGCCTCCGAGGCGGAGGCCTTGATCGACTCCTTCTTCGACTCCAGCGCCGAGGGCGGCGTACCGGAGAACCTCGACGCGTCCGGGGAGCTGGCCGAGGCGCTGGCACTCGCTCCCGTGTCCTTCTCGCTGTCCGAGCCGCACGCCGCGAGCGCCAGCACACCCGCCAGCGCGCAGGCGAGCGGCGCGACCGTCCTCCGCGCGCCCATCAGAACCTCAGCACCGCGGCGATGCGCCCGGCGTCCGCGAGGGTGTCGTCGGGGACGAACACCACCTCGGCTCCGGTCTCCAGGGCGGATTCGACGACCTCGTCGACGATGTCGTGCACGGCGTCGAGATCGTCATCGGCGGCCGGTTCCAGATGCCCTTCGCCGGCCCGCACGGTGATCCGGTAGTTCTCCTCGACGACAAGCCGGCGGATCCGCCCGTCCTGGGCCTCCTGCCACACCTCGTCCACGCCCGCCGCGTACTTCTTCTCTCCGCGCGCCTGCTCCAGCTGGTCCAGCGCCTCGGCCACGGCGAGCCGCGCCGCCTCGTCCCGGGCCGGGGCCACCGCCTGCGCCACCTCCTCGGGGGTGCCCTGCGCGAGGCCGCCGACCGGCACCTCGATCGCCCCCTGCGCGGCGCTGCCGACCTCCGTCAACAGCGTCAGCGCGGCAGATTCCCCGGTGACGTAGAGCGGCCTCGGTTCCTCGCCGAGCACATCGCTCAGCTCCGTGTCCGCGTCCCGGAAGAACTGGCGGGCCTGCTCGTCGCGGAAGGTGCTCGGCACGTCGCCGATGCGCTCCTTGCGTTCGGCGTCCGGGTCCTCGAGGCTGCGGGTCAACGGGAAGCCGTGCTCCGTGTTCTCGGTGACGCGCTCGCCACGGCCGTCCCACAGGGTGATCCGGTCGGCGGCCAGGGCCAGCACCCAGTAGGGGCGCCGCGCGGCGTCGGCTGCGACCAGGTTGCGGGTCAGGAAAGTGTCGGCGACCACGACCCGCTCGGGGACGCCGCGGTCGACGGCCCAGGCCTGGTGTTCGCCCGGCGCGGCGAAGACGACGAGGCCGTCGCGCGCATGGGCGAGGTCGATCTCCTGGACCGCCTCCCGCAACTGCGCGAGGACGTCCTCCTGCCGTTCCTTGGTCACCGCGGGGTCGGCCGCCAACTGGCGTTCCGCCTCGCTGACGAGGTTGCCGAGGCGGACCGGGTCCTGGCTGTTCTCCGGTCGACGCCGGTGAGTGGGCATCGCCAGGGACACGGCGGGATAGGTGCGCGGCTCGCGCAGCTCGCGAAGGATCACCGGGGTCAATGAGGAGTGCATGGCTGCTTGTCCTTCTTCTGAGACGGCTCGCACCATGCTGCCCACAACTCACACAATCTGCCATTTGGGATGGACAGCCCGTGACACCTCAAGGCGCCGAAAAGGTGCAGCCATCAACGTATTGGTAGAAAACTGTTCTCCGAGCGTCCCAGCTCCCCCGCACCGCAACCGAAGGGGACGTGATGGAGCAGCAAGGCTCTACGGACTCCCAGACCTCCCCACCGCCCGCGAAGCTGGCCCTGTTCACCCTCACCACCATGGTCATCGGCTCCATGGTCGGCGCCGGGGTGTTCTCCCTCCCCGCGCGCTTCGCCGAGCAGACCGGGGTGGCCGGAGCACTCATCTCCTGGGCGATCGCCGGTACGGGCATGCTCATGCTCGCCTTCGTGTTCCAGTCCCTCGCCGTGCGCAGACCCGACCTGGACGCGGGCGTCTACGCCTACGCGAAGGCCGGCTTCGGCGAGTACGTGGGATTCTTCTCCGCCTTCGGCTACTGGGCCAGCTCCTGCGTCGGCAACGTGACGTACTGGGTGCTGATCATGTCGACGGTCGGCACGATCTGGTCGAGTCTCGGCGAGGGCGACACCGCGCTCGCCGTGATCCTCTCCTCGGTCGGCCTGTGGGCGTTCTTCCTGATGATCCGCCGCGGCGTGAAGGAGGCCGCGGCGATCAACAAGATCGTGACCGTGGCGAAGGTCGTGCCGATCGTCATCTTCGTGATCCTGGCGCTGGTCTTCTTCGACCCGGGCGTGTTCGCCGAGAACTGGGGCGGCGCCGACTACGCGGGCTCCCTGTTCAGCCAGGTCAAGGGCACGATGCTGGCCACGGTCTTCGTCTTCCTCGGCGTCGAGGGCGCCAGCGTCTACTCGCGGCACGCCAAGCGCCGCGAGGACGTCGGCAGGGCCACGATCCTCGGCTTCCTCAGCGTCTTCGCCATCTTCGCCTCCGTCGTGATCGTCTCCTACGGGATCATGCCGATGAGCGAGATCGCCGAGCTGCGCCAGCCGTCGATGGCGGGCGTTCTGGAGGACGCGGTCGGCACCTGGGGCAAGGTCTTCATCAGCGTCGGCCTGATCGTGTCGGTGCTCGGCGCCTACCTGGCGTGGACGCTGATGGCCGCGGAGGTGCTGTTCGTCGCCGCGAAGGACGACGACATGCCGCGCTTCCTGCGCAGCGCCAACGCCGCGGACGTGCCGGTGCCCGCCCTGCTCATGACCACGATCCTGACCCAGGTCGTGCTCGTGATCACCGCGTTCTCCGACGACGCCTTCAACTTCGCGCTCGACCTGACCAGCGCGCTCTCCCTGATCCCGTATCTGCTCGCGGCCGGGTTCGCCGCGAAGATCGGCATGCGTCCCGATCCGCTCACCACCGGCGGCCGCACCTCCAGCCGCGAACTGACCATCGCGTGGGTGGCCGTGATCTACACGGCGTTCCTGCTGTACGCGGCGGGGCTGAAGTTCGTGCTCGTCTCGCTGATCTTCTACGCCCCCGCCACCATCCTGTTCGTGATGGCGCGGCGCGAGCAGGGCCGCCGCCTGTTCTCCCCGCGTGAGTTCGTCATCCTCGCGGTCTCCGTCATTGGCGCGGTGCTCGGCATCGTCGCCCTGGCCGCCGGCTGGATCAGCCTGTGACCGCCCCGTCCCATCCTCTCCCCGGGAGGCACCCCGTGACCGAGCCCGACCGCCCCGCTCCCGCCCCGTACGGCGTCCACTCCGAGGTGGGCCGGCTGCGCAAGGTCCTGGTCTGCGCGCCGGGGCTCGCGCACCGCAGGCTGACCCCGACCAACGCGGACGATCTGCTCTTCGACGACGTGATGTGGGTGGAGAACGCCCAGCGCGACCACGCCGACTTCGTCAACAAGCTGCGCGGGCGCGGCGTCGAGGTCGTCGAGCTGCACGAGCTGCTCGCGGAGACGATGGCGGTCCCCGGGGCCAGGTCCTGGCTCCTGGACCGGAAGATCGTCGCCAACCAGGTGGGACTCGGCCTGATCGACGACACCCGCGCGTTCCTGGAGGGCCTCGATCACCGGCAGCTCGCCGAATACCTCATCGGCGGTCTCGCCACCACCGACCTGCCCGACGACTACCGCTCCCCGTACGTCTCCCTGGCCCGCGAAACCGCGGGCGTGCGCGAGTACCTGATGCCGCCGCTGCCCAACACGCTCTACACCCGCGACACCACGTGCTGGCTCTACGGCGGTCTCACCCTCAATCCGCTGTACTGGCCCGCGCGGCACGACGAGACGCTGCTGATGAAGGCGGTCTACGAGTTCCACCCGGACTTCGCGGGCTCGACCGTGTGGTGGGGCGATCCCGAACAGGACTGGGGGCAGGCGAGCTTCGAGGGCGGCGACATCATGCCCGTCGGCAAGGGCGTCGTCCTGATGGGCATGAGCGAGCGCACCTCGCGGCAGGCCATCACGCAGGTCGCGGCCTCCCTGTTCGAGAACGGGGCCGCCGAACGCGTCATCGTCGCCGGGATGCCGAAGCTGCGCTCCGCAATGCACCTGGACACCGTCTTCACCTTCGCCGACCGCGACATCGTGACGCTGTATCCGAAGATCATGGACGCGGTGCACACGTTCTCGCTGCGCCCGAGCGACAAGGCGCCGGGCCTGGACATCACCGACGAGGGCTCGGCCGCGTTCACCGACGTCGTCGCGAAGGCCCTCGGCATCGGCGACCTCCAGGTCATCGAGACGGGCGGCGACGTGTACGCCTCCGAGCGCCAGCAGTGGGACAGCGGGAACAACGCGGTCGCCCTGGAGCCCGGCGTCGTCTTCACCTACGACCGCAACACCCAGACGAACACGCTGCTGCGCAAGGCGGGCGTCGAGGTCATCACCATCGTCGGCGCCGAACTCGGCCGCGGGCGCGGCGGCGGCCATTGCATGACCTGCCCCATCAGCAGGGACCCGCTCGACTATTGAGGCGGCCCCCGGACCGGTACCGTCGACGGCATGGAGAAGGTCGCGCTCCATCCGCTGCTCCGCGCGGTGGCCCTCGTCGTGGCCGCGCTCGCCACGCTGACCGTGTGCGTCACGGCCACCGTCCGCGGCACGCTGCTCGACCCCGGCTTCCACGCCGCCGTCCTCGACGAACAGCACGCCTACGACCGGCTCTACAACGAGGTCCTGGTCGACCCGAAGGCGTCCCCGGTCACCCGCGACCTGCTGGCCGGGCTCGCCGTGCCGGAGGCCCAGATCACCTCCAACCTCAAACTGGTCCTGCCGCCGGACACGCTGCGCGACCTGACCCGGCAGCAGATCGACGCGACGGTCGGCTATCTCAACGGCGACCGTGACGAACTGGGCCTCGTCGTCGATCTGCGCCCGGTCATCGCGGGCCTCGGCGACCTCGCGCACACCTACTTCGGCGATCTCGTCGCGGGCGTCCAGAACCGCTCCGAGCCGGACTTCGACCGGTTCCGGGAGACCCTCGCGGACGAGGCCCGCGAACTCGCCGCCGGGCGCGCGCCCGAGAACCTGCCGCGGCTGCCGCTGACACCGGACCAGGCGGACCGCGTCGCCGACGCGCTGCTCGCCCTCGTACCGGCGAAGGCGCGCGCGGAGCTGCGCCCGGAGATCGAGACGGCGCTCGCGGACGGCGACGTCGGCACCGCGCTCGCAGCCGTCGCCCCTGCCACCGTCACGGACCGCGTCCAGAGCGCGGCGACCCAGCTCCGGGGGCTCGCCGACGGCGGCACCTGGGACCTGACCGACACCCTCAAGGCATCCGGCAACGACCTGTCGGGGCTGCACGAGGCGCGCCCGTACACGGCGGTCGGACTCGGGGTGCTCGAAGTCGTCGCGGCGGTGCTGCTGTTGCTGTCCCTGGCCGCGCTGTGGCTGCTCGGTCCGCCGCAGCCGGGGCACCGGCTCGTCCTGCTCGGCATCCCGCTCGCGGCGGGCGGGGTGCTCACCGCGCTGGCCGCCTGGGTGACACGCCTGGTCACCGACGGGCGGCTCGTCGCGCCTCCCGACTCGTGGCCGCCGAGCCTGACCCGCCTCGTCGACGACGTGCAGCGCGCCGCCGTGGGCCACCTCACCGGCACCGCACTGTGGGCCGCGCTCGTCCCCGTACTCGCGGGCGCTCTGCTCGCCGGTGTCGGCCTGCTCATGAGGAGCGGGCTCGCGGGACGGGCGCCGCGGGTGGCGCGCGAGCGGCTCGGGTCGCCGCGACGCGCGGTCGGCCTGGGGTTCGGGTCCGCGTGCGTGGCGGTCACGGGAATGGTGCTGATGCCGCTGGCCGCTTCCCCGGCGGCGGCCCGCGAGTGCCAGGGCAGCACCGAGCTGTGCGACCGCCGCTACGACGAGGTCGCGTATCTGACCATGCACAACGCGATGTCGACGACCGCCGACCACTTCATCGGGCCGCTCCAGGACCCGCACATCAGCACGCAGTTGGACCACGGGGCGCGCGCCCTGCAACTGGACACCTACCGCTGGGAGACACCCGAGGAGATTGCCGGGCGTCTCGACGGCTCCGAGTTCACCGCCGAGCAGCAGGCGCTGGTGCGGTCCGCGGTCAACCGGGTCAACCCGCCGCGCAAGGGCCTGTGGCTGTGCCACTCGGTGTGCAGGGCGGGGGCGATCCCGCTGGTGCCGACGCTGCGCGAGCTCGGCGACTGGATGAAGGACCACCCCAATGAAGTGATCACCCTGATCGTCCAGGACGCGATCTCCGCCGAGGACACCCGCAAGGCCTTCAGGCAGGCCGGGCTGGACAAGCTGGTCCACCGGCCGGACGCCGACCCGGGCAAGCCGTGGCCGACGCTCGGCGAGATGATCGACAGCGGCCGGCGCCTGGTGGTCTTCGCCGAGCAGGCGGACGACGTGGGCTCCTGGTACCGCAACTTCTACCGGTACGGCATGGAGACACCCTTCACCTTCCGCTCCCCCGACCAGATGAGCTGCGTCCCGCACCGCGGCGGCGACGACAAACGGCTGTTCCTCCTCAACCACTTCATCACCAACAACGGCGGCAGCCGCATCGACGCGGGCGAGGTCAACGCCCGCCGCTACGTCCTCGACCGGGCCCACCGCTGCGAACGCGAACGCGGCAGGCCGGTCAACTTCATCGCCGTGGACTACGCGACGATCGGGGACGCGCAGGGGGCGGTGGACGCGCTCAACGAGGGTCGCTGACCCGCTCAGACTCCGACTCGGGCACCGGTTCCGGATCTTCGACGAGCGACGTCTTCGAGGTCTCGGGCATCAGCGCGTACGTGATCAGCGAGATCAGGGCGCAGCCGGATACGTAGAGGAAGAACCAGTTCTCGTGGCCGCCGTCGGCGAAGGCCAGCGCGACGTAGGAGGCGGTGCCGCCGAAGAGGGCCTGGGCGAGGTTGTAGGGGACGGCGACGCCCACGGTGCGCACCTCGGTGGTGAACAGTTCCGCCTTCACCACCGCGTTCACGGACGAGTAGCCGGCGACGATCGTCAGCGCCAGGACCGAGAGCGCGAGGGCGGCGCCCCAGGTCGGCCACGCCTTCATGCCGCTGAGGATCGGATAGGTGCCGAGCGTCGTCCCGACGCCGAAGAAGATCAGCACCGGACGGCGGCCGACCCGGTCCGAGATGTAGCCGCCCAGCGGCAGCAGCACCAGGAAGACGCAGAGCGCCGCGAAACTCACCCAGGACGCCTGCTCCTTGGGTAGACCGACGCTGTTGACCAGGTAGCTGTTGAGGTAGGTGGTGTACGTGTAGTAGGCGACGGAGCCGCCGAGCGTGAGGGCGAACACCAGCACGGCCGCGCGGCGCTGGCGCCACACCTCGCGCATCGTGCCGCGCCGCTCCTGTACGTCCGCGGCCTCCGCCTTCACGTACGCCTCGGTCTCGTGCATGCCGCGGCGCAGATAGAAGACGGCGACGGCGCCGAGCGCGCCGATCACGAAGGGGATCCGCCAGCCCCACTCGGTCAGTTGGTCCTCGCTGAGCAGGGTCTGGAGCACGATCAGGATCACCAGGCCTGCCAGCTGGCCCAGCGTCACGGACACGTACTGGAAGCTGCCGCCGAGGCCGCGCCGGTGTCCTGCCGAGACCTCGGTCAGGTAGGAGGCGCTGGCCGCGTACTCGCCGCCGACACTGAGTCCTTGCAGCAGGCGGGCCACGACAAGGACGACGGCGCCGGTGTAGCCGGCCGTCGCGTGGTCGGGGGCGAGCGCGATCATCAGGGCACTGGCCGACATCAGTCCGACGGTGACGGTGAGCCCGGTCTTGCGGCCCTTGCGGTCCGCGAGCCTGCCCAGCAGCCAGCCGCCGACCGGCCGGGCGAGGAAACCGACGGCGAAGACCGCCGCGGAGTTCAGCAGGGAGGCGGTGGGATCGTCCGCCGGGAAGAACCGGCCGGAGAAGTAGACGGCGAAGGTGGCGTAGACGAACCAGTCGAACCACTCGATCATGTTGCCGATCGAGCCGACCAGGATGTTCCGGACGTAGGTGCGCTTGTGCGCGGCCGTGCTGGATACCGCTCTTGGGTTGACCGGGCGACTCATCGTCGAGCCTCTCTGGGGAAGTGGGGAGCGGGGACGGGCGGGGACAGGGGTGGAGGTCAGCGCGGCGTGGGGGCGGTGAGGACGTCCCAGAGGCCGGGCTCGCCGGCCTCGACGGCGAGGCGGCCGAGGGCGGCGGCCTCGGTGTGCTGCGGGGTGGGGGTGTCGCGCCAGGCCCAGAGGCGGCGCGTGTACCGGTGCAGCGGGTACTCGGCGGTGATGCCGAGCGCGCCGTGCAACTGGTGGGCGGTGCGGGCCACTTCGGTGGCGGTGGTCGCGGCGGTGATCCGTACGGTGGCGGCCGCCGCGGTCAGCCGGGCGGCGTCCTCGTCGACGCTCCCCTTCGCGCGGTACGTGTCGCGGGCGTGGTGCAGCGCGGCCTCGGCCTGGAGGAGGTGTACGCGCATGGTCGCGAGGTGGCCTGCGACGGCCGGGATCTTCAGGAGCGGCGCGCCGAACTGCTCGCGCTCGGTCACATGCGCGGCGGTCAGTTCGTAGGCGCCCTCGGCCGCGCCGAGCAGGGCGGCCGAGCGGAGCAGGGCGAGGCGGGCGCGGAGGTGTACGGGGGACGGCGCGCCGGGCGGCAGCGCGTTGACGGGCGCGGAGGCAAGGTCGACGGCCGCGTACGGGGTGTCGCACAGGGCGGGGCGGGAGGGGTGGCGGGTGACGCCGGGACCCGTGAGATCGACGGTCCACGGTCCCGCTTGGGCGGCTCCGGCCGCGGGGATCAGCAGCAGGGTGTGCGCGTCGGACGCCCAGGGGACGGCGGGCAGTCGCGCGGTGACGGTGCCGTCGGCGCCCGGTCCGGTGCTGCCTTCGGGCAGGAGGGCGAGGGTGGTCGTCCCGGTGGGGAGGGCGGTGCCGGAAGCCAGGCACCAGTCGGCGGTGGCGGACTCGGCGAGCGGGGTGGTGACGGCATGCCGGGCGAGCGCGTGGGCCAGGGCGAGCAGATCATCGAAGGAGCCGCCCGAGCCGCCCGCCGACTCGGGGATGTCCAGGCGTGTCATGCCGAGTTCGGCGAGGCGCTCCCACAATGCGGGGCCGTTCGCCTCTCCTCCGTCGGCCTCCGCGTCCGCCGTGAGTCCCCGTACGACCTCGCGGAGTTCGTCGGCGTACTCGCTGGTGATGGTGGGCTCGCGGCGCCGGGGCCTGGTGGGCGTGGTCATGCGCGGGTCTCCTCTCGGGCGATCAGGGACAGCAGGACGTCGGACGCGCCGCCGCGCAGGCCGAACGCCGGGGCGGCGAGCAGTGCCTGGCCGAAGTCGCTGTCGGCGGTGGGCGGCAGGCCTGCGGAGGCCTCGCGGAACGCCTCGACGACGTCGTTCTCGAAGGCGTTGCCCAAGTACTTCAGGGCGGCGGCCGCGCGGACCGGGGTCTCCCCGCGGTCCATGGCGGAGGCGACGTCCCAGCACAGCCGGCGCAGGACGGTGAGCCGGGCGGTGAGGGAGCCGATGGACGCGGAGAGAGAGTCAGGGATGCCGTGTCCGGTCCCGGCGGCCTCGGCGAGCAGGGCGACGAGGACGGGGTAGCTGGACAGGACGCGTTCGGCGCCGCCGCGTTCGAAGGAGAGCTGGCCGACAACTTGGCGCCAGCCCTCCCCCTCGGTGCCGATGAGGCGGCCTTCGGGGACGAACACGTCCTCGAACCGCACCTCGTTGAAGTGGTGTTCGCCCGCCAGGTCGGGGATGGCGCCCGTACTGACCCCGTCGGCGTCCATGTCGACGACGAACTCGCTCAGCCCCTGGTGCTTGCGGTCCACGTCCTCGCGCGGGGTCGTGCGGGCCAGCACATAGGCGTGGGTGGCGTGGTGGGCGTGGCTGGTCCAGATCTTGTGGCCGCCGATCCGCCAGCCGCCTTTCACGCGGCGTGCGGTGGTGCGGACCGAGGCCAGGTCGGAGCCGGCCTCCGGCTCGCTCATGCCGAGGCAGAAGACCGCGTCGGTGGCGGCGATCCGCGGCAGGATCTCCTCCTTGAGGGCGGGGCTGCCGTGCCGCAGGATCGCGGGCCCGATCTGCCGGTCCCCGATCCAGTGCGCGGCGACGGGCGCGCCCGCGCGGAGCAGTTCCTCGGTGACGGCGAGCCGGTCGACGTTGCGCAGGGCGTGGCCGCCGTACTCCACCGGCCAGGTCATGGCGGTCATGCCGCGGGCGGCCAGTTCGCGGCTGAAGTCGCGGTCGAAGGAGCGGAGCCAGGCGTCGCTGCGAGGGGTGTAGCGGGCGGTCGTCCGCCACTCGGCGGTCAGGGAGCGGGCGGCGGACCGGAGGTCGGTGTGTGGGTCGGTCGGGGACATGCGGTGGTGTCTCCTGAAGTCGAGGGGTCGGTGCGGTCACCCGGCGATCGGTCTCGGGGCTCCGCCCCGGACCCCGCGCCTCAATCGCCGGCGGGGCTTGAAGGGTCAGGAACCCGTGTACGTGCCGTCGCGCTTCTCACGGAACGCGTCGTAGGCCTCGCGGGAGTCGTCCATCGACGTCACCACGGCCATGTGGGAGGAGATCAGGTCGAGCGCGGTGCGCAGGTCGTGGTTCGCGCCCTGCCGGACGGCGCGCTTGATCATCGCCAGCGCGGCGGGCGGCTTGGCGACGAGGCGGGCGGCGAACGCGTACACCTCGTCGAGGAGGTCGGCGTCGTCGAAGACGTCTTCTACGATGCCGAGCCGCTCGGCCTCGGCCGCGTCGACGAAGTCGCCCGTCCACAGCAGCCGAAGCGCGGCCGCCTGGCCGACGACGCGGGGCAGCAGCCAGCAGCCGCCGTCGCCGGGGACCAGGCCGACCTTGATGTAGCCCTCGCAGAAGCGGGCGGAGCGTCCCGCGAAGCGCAGGTCGCACAGCAGGGCCATGTCCATGCCCGCGCCGACGGCGGGCCCCGCGACGGCGGCGAGGACCGGCTTGTCGAGGTCGTCGAGGGCCCGTGCGACCTGGTGCACCCGCTCGGTGAGCAGCCGCTTCTCCTGGATCGGGGTGCGCTGTTCGCCCTTGAAGTCGGCGAGGTCGACGCCGGAGCAGAAGGCGTCGCCGGCGCCGGTGACGACGATGACGCGGACGTCCGGGTCGGCGTCGGCGCGGCGCAGGGCCTCGGCCCAGGCGTCGGCCATGGGGAGGGTGAAGGCGTTCTTACGGTGCGGGCGGTTGAGCGTGATGGTGGCGATGTGGTCGCGGGTGGAATAGAGGAGGTCTTCGGCCGCGGACATGGCGGTTCCTTCCGTTCCGTCGGTGTGTGTTCTCAGGCGGCGGTCGCGGGGCTCGGCTCGCGCGCCACGCCGGTGTCGAAGAGGGCGGTGGCATCCGCGCCCGGCAGGCCCAGTTCGGCGAGGACCTCGCGGGTGTGTTCGCCGAGGTGCGGGGCGGGGCGCAGCGGGCCCTCGTCCTCGGGCGGGGAGGCGCCCGCGTCGGGTTCGGTCATCCTCACCGGCGGCCGGCCGAGCAACAGCGGGCCCTCCGTGGGGTGTTCGGTGCGCTCGAAGAAGCCGGTGGCGCTCAGGTGCGGGTCGGTGAAGAGGTCGTCGAGGGTGTTCACGCGGGTCGCCGGGATGTCGCGGGCGTCGAACTCGGCCTGCCACTCGGCCGTGGTGCGCAGCAACAGCTCGGCGTTGACCATCGAGTAGAGGGTGTCGATGTGCTCGGTGCGCTCCGTGATGGTGCGAAAGCGCGGGTCGTCGGCGAGCGCCGGGCGGCCGATCGCGGCGAAGAAGGCCCGCCACTGGGCATCGGTGTAGATCATGACGGCGAGGTGGCCGTCCTTGGTGCGGCACGGGCGCCGGTGCGGGGAGCTGGTGCGGGCGTAGCCGGTGGGGCCCGTGGGCGGGTCGAAGACGCGGCCGCCCTGCTGTTCGAGCAGGGTGAACGAGGCCATGGTCTCCAGCATCGGGACCTCGACGGCGCGGCCTCGGCCCGTGGCCTGGCGGCCGTGCAGCGCGGCGAGGACGGCCGCGGCCCCGTAGATGCCGACGGTCTTGTCGGCCGCCGCCTGCCGCACGTACTCGGCGCCGCCTTCACCGCCCTGGAGTGCGGCGACTCCCCCGGCGGCCTGGATGACGTCGTCGTAGGCGGGCCGGTCGGAGTCGGGGCCACCGGCGGCGAAGCCGCGGAACGCGCAGTGGACGAGGCGCGGGTTGCGCTCCAGGGCGGACTCGGCCGTGAGCCCGAGCCGGCGGGCGGCCGCGGGACGCAGGTTGTGCACGAGGACGTCGGCCGAGTCGACCAGGGCGGCGAGGACGGGCGCCGCGCCGGGGGCCTTGAGATCGAGGGCGACGCTGCGCTTTCCGCGGTTGGTGTTGAGGAAGGCGGGACCCATGCCGTTGCCCCGGGTGTCACCGATGTAGCGGACGACGTCGCCCGCGGGCGGCTCGACCTTGATGACGTCAGCGCCCCACTGGGCGAGCAGCAGGGTGCAGTACGGGCCCATCAGTGTCGAGGTGATGTCGACGACGCGGACGCCGTCGAGCGGCCGGTCCGCGGGGAACCCACCGCCGCCCACTGCCACCGCGTCCTGCAAATTGTCTACCGATTCTGCCGGTACCTTCGGCGTCATCGCCGAATCCTCCTCCGAAATCGGCCCCTGATGGCGCCCCTTGGGCCCGTCAGCGGGTTTCATTTCGGGTGTTTGCCGGTGAAACGGACAACCACCCGAGCAAGATTGGATGCAATCTGACTCACGGTTCGGCATGATGTCAATGCCCCTGCGCTTTCAGGGGAGTTAGAGTCGACAACCTCGACGGGAAGGCAGGCGCCAGTGACGGCTCAGACGGGGGCGGACCGGCTGGACGCGGTGTCCGGCGCGGTGGCCCAGGTGGTGGAGGAGCTGCGGGCGATGCTGTTCGCACGCGATCTGACGCCCGGCAGCCCGGTGCGGCAGGAGGCACTGGCGGCGCGTCTCGGGGTCAGCCGGGCCCCGGTCCGCGAGGCGCTGCGGGTGCTGGCCAGCGAAGGCGTCCTCGACCACGTCCGCAACGTCGGGTACCGGGTGAAGGTGCTGACGGCGGCCGAGTTCGAGCAGACCTATCTGATGCGGCGGGTCCTCGAGGCGGAGGTGCTGCGCAGGCTGCCGCCCTTCTCGGCCTCCGCCTTGGAGGGACTGCGCACCGCGAACGAGCAGATCGCGGAGGCGTCGGCCCGTGGCGACCTCACCGCCATGGCGCGTCTCAACTCCGACTTCCACTTCCGCATGTTCACCGCGTCGGGCCTGGACCTGGTCGTCGCCGAACTGCGCCGCGTCTGGCAGCTCAGCGACGGCTACCGGGCCTACCTGCTGCACGACCCGCTGTCGCAGAAGCGGATCGTCGACGAGCACGCCGAGATGGTCGAGGCGCTGCGCGTCCGGGACCACGAACGCCTCGTCTCGCTCATGGACCACCACCGGGACGGCACCCGCCCCCAGCTGGAGGCGGTCTTCACACCGCCCTCCCCGTAGCGGACACCCGGCGTGATAGTTTCGCCGAGCCAGTCGTACCTTTGTGTGTTTTTATGCGCACACGGGTCAGGGAATCCGGTGCGAACCCGGAACTGACGCGCAGCGGTGAGGGTGACGGGCGGAGCCACTGCCACTGGGCCGGCACATCGGCCTGGGAAGGCGCTTCGCGCGGACGACCCCGAGTCCGAAGACCTGCTGGCGGCCTCCAGCGCCGCGTGGCGTGGGGGCGGACCGTAGGCCGGCTCCGCGTATGAGCCCTGGACGCGAAGGAACCTCCGTGCTGTTCGCACGTCAACTCCGCCGATGCGCCCCGCTGTTGGCGCTCACCCTGCTGCTGACCGGGTGCGGTACGACCGCCGCCACCGAGGACGACGCCGCCGGTGGTCGTGGTGTCACGCTCGACAACTGCGGCGAGAAGGTGCGGGTCGAGCACACCCCGCGTCGCGCCGTCGCCCTCGACCAGGGCTCCGCCGAGATCATGCTCTCGCTCGGCCTGGAGGACCGGATGGCCGGCACCGGCACCTGGACCGACCCGGTGCTGAAGAACCTGGCGAAGGCCAACGCGAAGGTGCCGCGCCTGGCCGACCGCTACCCGTCGTTCGAGAAGGTCCTCGGCACCGAACCGGACTTCGCCGCGGCCTCGTTCACGTACACCCTCGGCAAGGGCGGTGTGGCGCCGCGCGCGGAGTTCGAGGAGCTCGGCGTGCCCACGTACCTCTCCCCCAGCGACTGCGCGGGCAAGGACAACGGCGGCGACGGGGACGGGGTGCGGACCAAGGCCCTGGGGCTCGACGTCGTGTACGGCGAGATCCGCGATCTGGCGCGCGTCTTCGACGTGGAGGAGCGCGGCGAGAAGCTGATCGGGCAGCTCAAGTCGCGGGTCAGCAGAGCCACTTCGGGTGTCGATGCGCACGGCGTCGACGTCCTGTACTGGTTCGCCAACTCCGACTCGCCCTACATGGCGGGCTGTTGCGGGGCGCCCGGCGTCGTCACGAAGGAGCTCGGGGCGCGCAATGTCTTCGACGACACGCGCGCGGAGTGGCCGCAGGTCAACTGGGAGACGGTCGCGGACCGCGATCCCGATGTCCTGGTCATCGGCGATCTGACGCGCCGCTCACAGTCCGCGGAGTCGGCCGCGCAGAAGATCAAGTTCCTGGAGTCGAATCCAGTCACCAAGCACATGACCGCCGTGAAGAAGAAGCGGTACGTGCGCCTCAGCGGGCAGGCCATGAACCCGACGATCCGGACGGTCGACGGCGTGGAGCGGGTGGCCGCGGGGCTGCGCCAGTTCGGGCTCGCCCGGTGACGGCCCGTTCGGTCACTGCTCGCACGGTTGCGGCTCCTCCGGCGACGGCCGCGCATCCTGCGCCCTCGCCCCGGTTCACCCTGCGCGCCGCGCTCGCCTGGGCGGCGGCCGTGGCCGCACTGTGCGCCTCCGTGGCCTTCGCGATCACGATCGGTCCCGCGCAGATCCGGGTCGGCGACGTGTGGGCTGCGGTCGGCGACCGGATCGGCCTGGCGACCTCGGACCTCTCGCCGATCCGGGACGGCATCGTATGGAATCTGCGGCTGCCCCGGACGCTGCTCGCGGCGGTGTGCGGGGCCGGGCTCGCGGTGTGCGGCACGGTGCTCCAGGCGCTGCTGCGCAACCCCCTGGCCGATCCGTTCGTGCTCGGTGTCTCGTCGGGCGCGTCGACCGGGGCCGTGCTCGTCGTCGTGCTCGGCCTCGGCGGGGGCGCCGTCTCGGTGTCCGGCGGCGCGTTCGCGGGCGCCGTCTGTTCGTTCGCCCTGGTGCTGGTGCTGAGTCACACGCTGGGCGGCAGCACGGACCGGGTGGTGCTGTGCGGCGTCGCGGCGATGCAGCTGTTCTCGGCGCTGACCTCGTTCGTCGTGCTGACCTCCGCCGACGCGGAGACGACGCGCGGCGTGCTGTTCTGGCTGCTCGGCTCGCTCAGCGGCGTCGGCTGGACCGAGGTGTGGCTGTGTCTGGCCGTGCTCGCCGTGGCACTCGTGGTGTGTCTGGCGTACGGGCGCACCCTCGACGCGTTCGCGTTCGGCGCGGAGGCGGCGGCCGCGCTCGGCGTCCGGGTGGGCCGTACCCGGATCGTGCTGCTGTGCGTGACGGCGCTGCTCACGGCGGCGCTGGTGAGCGCGGCGGGGGCGATCGGCTTCGTCGGCCTGGTGCTTCCGCACGCGGCGCGCGCCCTGGTGGGTCCGGGGCACACCCGGCTGCTGCCGGTGACGGCGCTCGCGGGTGCGGTGTTCCTGGTGTGGGTGGACACGGTGGCGCGGACGGTGCTCGAACCGCAGGAGGTTCCGGTGGGTGTGGTGACATCGCTGATCGGTGTGCCGGCGTTCGTGCTGGTGCTCTACCGGCAGCGGGGTGTGCGATGAGCCCTTCCCAGCAGGGGCTGCGCGCGGAGCGTGTGTCGTGGTCGCCGGGCGGCGCGCTGGTGCTCGACGGGGTGTCCGTGACACCGGAGCCCGGCACCGTCACCGGCGTCCTCGGCCCCAACGGCTCGGGCAAGTCGACGCTGCTGCGCCTGCTCGCCGGGGTGCTGGCCCCGTCCGCGGGCCTCGTCACGCTCGACGGCGACCCGCTCGCCTCGGTGGGCCGCAGGCAGGCCGCGCGGCGCATCGCCATGGTGCAGCAACAGGCCGACGCCCAGGTCGAGTTGACCGTCGCGGACGTCGTGCGCCTGGGCCGGGTTCCGCACCGCCGCGCCTGGCAGCCCGCGTCGGCGGCGGACGAGGCGGCCGTGCGCGAGGCCCTGGAGCGCAGCGGACTGGCCGACCGGGCGCACCGCCTGTGGCACACCCTGTCCGGCGGCGAACGCCAGCGCGTCCAGATCGCGCGAGCCCTCGCGCAGGAGCCGCGCGAGCTGCTGCTCGACGAGCCGACGAACCACCTCGACATC
Organism: Streptomyces sp. NPDC059897; assembly: GCF_042730865.1. NCBI lineage: Bacteria > Bacillati > Actinomycetota > Actinomycetes > Kitasatosporales > Streptomycetaceae > Streptomyces > Streptomyces sp. NPDC059897. The sequence goes on from NZ_JBHWKQ010000002.1 coordinate 88,115, forward strand.
CAGCACCAGCTCGAACTCCTCGACCTGATCGGCACGCTGGGCATCACGTCCGTCGTCGCCCTGCACGACCTGAACCTCGCCGCCACGTACTGCGCGCGGGTCGTCGTGCTGCGCGAGGGCCGGGTGGTGGCGGCGGGAGAGCCGGGCGAGGTCCTGACCGAGGAGCTGATCGCCGACGTGTACGGGGTGCGCGCCGAGGTCACCCGCCCCGGCGCCCGCCCGCACATCCGCTATCTCGGGACGACGACGTCGCGCTGATCTACTCGAAGCGCTCGGCGTCCCCGGCCCCGCGCCGCACGATCTCGGCCTCGCCGCCGGAGAAGTCGATGACCGTGGTGGGCACCGTGCCGCAGTCGCCGGAGTCCACGACGGCGTCGACCTGGTGGTCGAGCAGCTCCTTGATCTCCCAGCCCTGTGTCAGCGGCTCCTCCTCGCCGGGCAGCAGCAGCGTGCTGGACAGCAGCGGCTCGCCGAGCTCGGCGAGCAGCGCCTGCGTCACCACGTGGTCGGGGATGCGCACACCCACGGTCTTCTTCTTCGGGTGCTGGAGCTGCCGCGGCACCTCGCGGGTCGCGGGCAGGATGAAGGTGTAACTGCCGGGCGTGGCCGCCTTGATGGCACGGAACACGTCGTTGTCGATCTGGACGAACTTGCCCAGCTGGGCGAAGTCCTGGCAGACCAGCGTGAAGTGGTGCCGGTCGTCGAGCTGCCGGATCGAACGGATCCGGTCGACCCCCGCCCGGTTGCCGAGGCGGCAGCCGAGCGCGTAGCAGGAGTCCGTGGGGTAGGCGACGAGCGCGCTGTCGCGGATGCCGTCGGCGATCGCGGAGATCAGGCGCGCTTGCGGGTTTGCTGGGTGCACGTCGTAGTACCTGGCCATTCGGCGAGCGTACGGGATCGGACGCGCCACGCCGGGGTACACGGAGGGCGAATCGGGCGCACACGCGCGACAATCCCGACACCGGCCCACCCTGCCCTGGCCACGGCGCGTCCTCGGACCCATACTGGTCGCGCCCCGATCACTCACAGAACGACTCCATGGCGAAGAAGAACTCAACCCCGACACCCGTCCCCGACACCGTGTGGCTCGGACGCGGACGCCACCTCGGGCCCGAACCCGAGCGCGACGTCCGGCGCAACCTGATCGCCCTCAAGGCGGCGGGTGTGCTCGACGACTTCCTCGACCTCGATCCCGAGGACGCGGCGCGCTCCACGGTGCTGCATCCGCGCGAGCCGGAGGCCGGTCCCGGCCCCGGCGCCCGCCGGGTATTCGAGGCGCGCTGGCGCGTCGCCGACAACGTCACGGTGCGCGGCCAGCTCACGACGTACGACCCGGATGCCCGCGCCAAGGGCTCCGAGGGCGTCACCTGGATCCTCGCCGCGGAGGCGGAGCGGCCCTGGGAGCTGTCCTGGCCCTCGCCCGCGCCGATGTTCTGGCCGGACAGCGAGCGGGTGCCGTGGGACCACGACACGGTGGCGGGGCTGCGCCTGCGGGTGCCGAACCATCTCCCCAAGGACGACGACGCGCTGCGCCGCCTCCTCAAGGACTGCTCGCGCTCCAGCTGGTACCTGCATGTCGTCGTCCACGAGGCGATGACACCGGACGCCCAGGGGCAGCGCTCCCTCACCCGGTTCCTGCCGCCGAGCCTGCAGCACCGCGTGATCGAGCACCGGGCGACGCCCGAGCAGGCGCAGATCGTGGACTTCGGGCTGCGCAAGGACTTCAAGGCGGGGATGCCGCGCGGCGGCGCCGTCGTGCTGCCGACCACGCCGCCGCACCCGGACTATGTGGCGGACCGTTTCACCGTGCGCAGCGTCTTCCTCGACGGCAGCGAGCCGACGGAACTGCTCGACCGGATCCGGGAGTTCACCGCGTTCCCGCGGCCGCTGACCGACGAGGCGGAGCAGGCCCTCACCCGGCTGCGCGACGGCTGGCATCTGCTCACGTCCGACGAGGAGCTGACGCACGCGCAGGACATGGTCACGAAGTACGCCGAGGCACTGGACGCCATGACCCGCTCCCGGGACAGCTACCGGGAGGCGGCCGAAGCGGCGCGGGCCGCGCTGGCGGAGGCGCCGCGCGCGGAGAGCCCTTCGCACGCCCCGGCGGACGCGGACGCCAAGGACGCCTCGCCGTTCGGCACGCTCGGCAAGGCGTTCGGACGGTTCCGGGGTCCGAACAAGTAGGTTTCACGGACTCACTGGTTCAGGACCGGTGGCTCCGGGCGCCCGCCGTACCAGCGGGCGCCCGGAGGCCTTCACTCCTCCTCCGCGTCCTCCTGTGCTCCCGGGTCGGACATCCGCAGCGCGATCTCCTGCAGCAGCTCGCTGGAGTTGACGTCCATGCGGCCCTCGTCGTGGATCTTGGCGAGCTGCGTGAAGAGGAACGCGAACGCCTCCACGAGCGACACGCTCGCCGGCATCAGCGCGGCGATGGTCAGTTCGGCCGCCTCCTCCGCAGTCGCCCCCGATGGGATCTCGATGGTCGGGAACACCTCCGACACGAGCCGCCCCAGCTGCGTCAGGTCGGTGTCGAGTGCCTCGCCGTCGCTGAGCCTGCGCACCATTTCGTGCGTCTCGGTGAGCACGCCGATGGCCCGCAGAATGATCTCCCTCTGTTCCATGTGCGGAGCTTATGCCGGGGCCCGCGTCGCGCGTGCAACGTGGTCGCAACGTCCCACCCCTTTGACTGTCCGGCATGACCGACGTACCCCGCGTGGAGCTGACGGACGCGGCCGCCGAGCTGGTGCGGCGGCTGCGCGAGGCCCACGGCCCGCTGATGTTCCACCAGTCCGGCGGCTGCTGCGACGGCAGCGCCCCGATGTGCTACCTGGCGGGCGAGTTCCGCACGGGCGCCTCCGACGTGCTGCTCGCCGATCTCGCGGTGGAGGGGGTGGCGGAGCCTGTGTCGTTCTGGATGTCCAAGAGCCAGTACGAGGTGTGGAGCCATACGCGCCTGATCGTCGACGTCGTCGAGGGCCGTGGCAGCGGCTTCTCGCTTGAAGCACCCGAGGGCGTACGTTTCCTCATCCGTTCCCGACTTGTCGGCACGTAGCCATCGACGCGCGACCCCGCGTCTGCTGAACTCCCCGCATGCAGACGAGAGTTGGCAAGAGAGGCAGAAGAGTCCTTGCGGCCCTCGGGGTCGCGTCGATGCTGGCCGGTGCCGCACTGTCGGGTGCGGTGCCGGCCGGCGCCACTTCGGGCGAGCGGGTCGCCCCCGGCGTCACGTACACGGAGTTCGACGTCCCCGCCGCCAAGGGCACCGCGCACGCCCATGTCCTCACCGTCGATCTGACCGACCCGCGCGTGCGGGTCGACCTCCTGCACCCCGGCGTGGTCGGGGCCCGCGCCACCGTCTCCTCGATGTCCGACACGGCCGGCGCCGTCGGCGGGGTCAACGGGGACTTCTTCAACATCACGGAGAGCCAGCATCCGGGCGTCGCGGTCACCGGCGCCTCCGTCGGGCCCGCCATCGCGAGCGGGCACACCCTCAAGGCGGCCGTGCCGAACGGGCAGCGCTTCGGCCCGGCCCTGCCGCCGGGCACCTCCACCCGGGACGTCCTCGGCGTCGGTGTCGACCGGCGGGCCCGCCTGGACACCCTGGACCTCGACGGCTCGGTGCGCACCCCGGACGACCGGCTGCCGCTGGGCGGGCTCAACCAGTACGCCCTGCCGGTCGGCTCGGTGGGGGCGTTCACGTCCGACTGGGGCAGCGTGTCGCGGGTGCGGGCGACCTGCGGCACCGACACCCAGCGGGCGGCTCCGTGCAGCACGGACACGTACGAGGTGACGGTGCGGCGCGGGCGTGTCGTGTCCTCGGCCGACACACCCGGCAGCGGGTCCATCGCGGCCGGCTCCACGGTCCTGGTCGGCAGGGAGGCCGGGGCGCAGTGGCTGCGCAAGCTGTCGCCGGGCGACCCGGTCTCGGTCCGCCACCGGCTCGTCGCCGCGCGCTCGGACGTCCCGTACCGCTTCGCGGTGGGCGGCTATCCGGTGCTGCGCGACGGCGCGCCGCTGCCGGGTCTGGACGGGGCGACGTCGGCGGTGCGCACGGCGGCGGGCATCGGGGACGGTGGCCGGAAGCTGATCCTGATGGCGCTGGACGGCGCCCCCGCCTACCGCACCGGCATGTCGATGACCGAAGTGGCCGCCACGATGCGGTCATTGGGCTCGGCCGACGCGTTCAGCCTCGACGGCGGCGGTTCGTCGACCCTTGTGGCGCGCGCACCGGGCGCGCCTTCGGTGTCGGTCCGCAACCACCCCAGCGATCCGCCGGAGCGGGTGGTCGCGAACGGGATAGGGGTGTTCTCGGCCGCGAATTGACGTGCACCCTCTCCCTGAAGGGAGAGGATTCTGGCCTTCCGGTCCGGTGCCCCGCTGCTATGCGGCGCGGGCTCCGGCATGGATTCCTTGGCTTCCTGCTTCTTCACGCCTCGCCATGGCGCTGGGCCATGATCTTGCAAGCTCTCCACAGGTATCCCCCGCTCGTCCAGCGGCGTCCTTCACGTTCACTGCGGCGTTCACGTCCCGGTCCAGGTGTGCGCCGCAGGCGGGGCAGTCCCACTTTCTGACGTGGAGTGGTTTGGGTCCGTCGACGTGTCCGCAGGCGGAGCAGCGGCGGGTGGTCGGTTCGAACCGGCCGATCTTCACGAATGCCCGGCCGTATCGCTCGCACTTGTACTGGAGCATGTTGATGAAGGTGGACCAGCCCGCGTCGTGCACGCTCTTGGCCAGCCGGGTGCGCGCCATTGCGGACACCGCCAGGTCCTCCACGGCGACCGCTTGGTTCTCACGGACGATCCGGGTGGACAGCTGGTGCTGGAACTCACGCCGCGCGTCGGCAACCTTCACATGAGCGGCTGCAACCTTGAGGCGCGCCTTGGCCCGGTTATTCGATCCCTTCTGCTTACGGGACAGTTCACGCTGTGCCTTCTTGAGCTTCTTCTCCGCCCGCCGCAGAAACCTGGGTGAGGTGATCTTCGTGCCGTCCGAGAGGACGGCGAAGTACTTGAGGCCGAGGTCGATTCCGACCATCGGCAGGCCGTCGCTGTCCGGGGCGGCTGCCAGGTCGGTGTCCGGGTCGGTGACGATGACGAAGCTGGCGAAGTACCTCCCGCTCGCGTCCTTGACCACCGTGACAGAGGAAGGCACGGAGGGTAGCGTGCGCGACCAGCGCACCGGCACCTCGCCCACACCCGGCAGGGACAGGCGCCCCTTGTCGGTGATCTTCCACCGGGCGTTCCGGGTGAATCGGATGGACTGCCGCTGGTCCTTACGGGACTTGAAGACCGGCGGCCCGACCTTACGGCCCTTGCGCTCGCCTTTCAGACTCGCGAAGTACGCGCCATAGGCCGCGCCGAGGTCCCGCAGGGACTGCTGGAGCACCACCGCGGAGACCCGGCCCAGCCAGGCCCGATCCGGCGTCCGCTTCGCCTGTGTGATCAACGTTGCCGACAGCTCGGCCATCGACGGGGCTTTGCGGCCCTCGGCCCGGGCCGCCTCACGCGCGGCGATCGCGTCGTTGTACACCACCCGGGCACACCCGAACGCCCGCGCCAGCGCGGTGCGCTGGCCCGGCGTGGGGGTGAGTCGGAAGGAGTACCGAAGCTGCATAAAAGCCACCGTAGATATCTGGGTCATGGCTGAGATGCAGCAGGTGAGAACTGGCAGGCACTGTGCGTCCGTGATGCATGTCCACCTGGCATTGTGGCCGCTCCGTCACAAGGCGTTCTCAGATGCCCATCTCGTACGGGTGGAGGAGATCATGCGGTCGGTATGCGCGGACTTCGAATGCGAGCTGATCGAGTTCAACGGCGAGGACAATCACGTCCGCCTCTCGGTGAACTTCCCGCCCAAGGTGGCCGCCACCAAGCTGGTCAACTCGCTCAAGGCGGTCTCCTCGCACCGTTTGCGCCCAGAAGTTCCCTGATCTGGTGCACCACTACTGGCGGGCCAACAGACCCTGGTCAGGCTCCTACTTCGCTGGGACCTTGGGCGGCGCCCCGCTCAGCGTGGTGAAGCAGGACATCGAGCAGCAGAACCGCCCGGTGTGAGCGCCCTCCCGTGTTCGCCAGGAACGAGCTGTCACAGCGCTCAGCACCATGTGAGGTGCCCCGCGCGATGTCCAGCTTCGCCGCATGAACCTCTGCGACGCTCCGCGTCGCCACCACCCGATCGCTTCACCACCACTGCGAATGAATCCCGGTAGCGCCACTGGAACGCCGGTCGCCCGGACGCACCACTCAGGCTCGTCCGGGCGACCGATGGCTCACGGCACATGACACCGCCGTGTCCGTGTCCGTCAGTCGTAATAGTGGACGCGCAGCATCTCGGAGTCGTTGTCCGAGGCGATGTAGAACTCGGCCCGGTTGTTGCCCCCGTCGACGTAGTCGTCGAGGTTGCTGAACGTCCAGCAGCCCGCACCGGTCACCGACTTGACCAGCTTCGGGTTGTAGACCTGCGCGTCCTCCTCATAGAGGTGGTAGGTCTCCTTGTGACTGTTGGAGGTGGTGATGCACGCCTTGAAGGAACCACCGCCGGAGTTCACCGTCTTGGTGCGGTAGTGGCTCTGGTAGTAGACGCCCTTGCTCCCGAGGTCGGACCACCCCGAGGCCGCCGGTGCCGCGCTGACGGTCTGCGCGAGGCACATGGAGAGCGCGGCGGTCAGTACCGCGACTCCGGTGGCCCTGCGCGGATCGAGCTTGAACATACTTCTCCCCGTGATACGAACACATTTACGTGCCGGATCACCGTCTCAAAGCGGTCCGCGCGCTGTCCAGGATCGTCAATTCCGCGCCGTGCTGTGCGGGTTGCCTCAGGGGCTGAGGCTGCTGACCAGCCCCGCCGTGGACGTGATGCCGTCGTGGATGGTCGGGGCCGCGTCGGTGCCCGCGAGCAGGAAGCCCAGCAGGACGCACACGAGCGCGTGCGAGAACTTCATTGCCCCGTTGCGCAGGAACAGCACCGCGACGATGAGCAGCAACAGCACGACGGAAATGGACAGAGACATCGCCGAACCTCCTCCGCCACGTCAACACCGTGGCTATCGGCCGCAAGTGTGACGCAGCGGAGGGCGCCGACCGGGGCATGACCTGTCCCCCGAACGGGTGTTAACCCGGGGTCACCGGCCCGGACTCTTGTCGTGGGCCTCCAGGAACGCCCGAAGGCCGGCGAGGTCGTCGGTGTTGAGGTGGTCGACGTCGGCGGCGATCAATTCGGTCCAGACGGCGTCCCGTTCGGGGCCGGCGACATCGGGTGTCGCCCAGAAGCGGACGCGCTGGCCGCGCGCGTGGGCGGCGCCGACGATCCCGCGCAGCTTGTCGCGCTCGGCGGCGGGGATGGGGCCGCTGCCCAGCCAGGTGAAGTTGTTGGCCCAGTTGTCGCTGATGAGCGGGACGAACGAGGCGGGCGCCGTGGTGCCGAGGTCGGTGAGGCGGCCGTCGTAGAAGGCGCTGCGCCTGGCCTGCGCCTCCATCGGCGGGCGGGCTGCCCGGTCCCCTGAGACGACGACGGTGACGGCCCCGGTGTGCACGCGCCCGCGGTCGTACGTGGTGAAGAGGCGGCCGTGGCGGCGCAATTGGCGGTCGAGTTCCTGGTACGTCGCCGCGCCGTCGGTCTTGATGTCGACGAGGAGCTGCAACGGCGTGCGCCAACCCCGGTACACGGATCCGTGGTTGGCCTTCACGCGGGCCGCGAGCGGGTCAAGGTAGAGGGAGGCCAGGGTGCGGGTGGGGTCGAGGTCGACGGGGTCGTGGGCGACGAGGAGGTCGCCGTTGACGAGGTAGATGTCGGCCTCGACGCTGTTGAACCGCTGGTCGAGCGCGTCGAGCAGGGGTCTCGGGTGCTCGTAGTCGTTGTGGGCGTGGGCGCGCCGCAGCGGCGCGGGGCCGCGTTTGGGCCCGGCGGCCTGGGCCGTGCCGGTTGTGGTGACACCTACGGCGAGCGCGGCAGCGAGGGTGCCGAGGGCTCTGCGGCGGGTGGTCGGGGCCATGCGTGCCTCCCGTGGTGGGCCGGTGGGACACGGCGAGTATGCGGGGCCCGGGTGGGCAACCGGCAGAGGTGGGAAGGGAGTTGGCGCGACTGGCACCCCCGGTTCACCGTGGGGCCACCACAACGCACTGGTCACGGGCGTGCATGATGGCGGGTACGGGCGAGGGATCGACGGAAAGCGAAGACGGAAAGCGAAGGGAGTCGGCCGTGCGCCAGGCGGAGTGTGTGGTGGAGGTGCTGCGCGAGGTACTCGGTCCTGACCTGGTGGCCGCGTACCTGTACGGCTCGGCGGTCTCCGGCGGCCTGCGCCCGCACAGCGATGTGGACGTGTTCGCGGTGACCGGCGCCGCCACGACCCACGGTCAGCGCGCACACCTCGTCGGCCGGCTGCTCGACCTGTCCGGGGCAGGTGCGGCGCACGGCCAGGAGCGCCCGGTGGAGCTGACGCTCGTACGGCTCGCGGAGGTGCGGCCCTGGCGGTTCCCGCCGGTGCGGGAGTTCCAGTACGGCGAGTGGCTGCGGGACGCGTACGAGCGCGGGCTGACACCGGAGCCGGAGGTGGACGAGGACCTGGCTGTGCTGGTCACGATGGTGCGGCAGCGCGGCGTCGCCCTGCTCGGACCGCCCGCCGCTGAGCTGCTCGATGCGGTGCCCGCGGCCGATGTGCGGCGCGCGATGACGGCCGGGATTCCGGCGCTGCTCGACGAGTTGGAGACGGACACCCGCAATGTGATCCTGACCCTGGCCCGCGTCTGGGCCACCCTCGCGACGGGCGAGATCCTCTCCAAGGACGCGGCGGCGGACTGGGCGCTCGCCCGGCTCCCGGAGCAGGAGCGTGCGGTGCTCGCGCATGCCCGCGCCGTGTATCTGGGAGAGGCGGAGGAGGCGTGGGAGCGGCTGGGCTCCCGGCTGCGGCACGAGGCGGAGGCGCTGGTGGCGGAGATCGAACGGGTCGCGTGAGTGCCAGCCCCGAACGCGTCCTGGTTGGTCCAGGGCCGGAACTTCCTTGCGACGGGAAGTAGTTGGTCACCGTCCTTGAACCCCGGCTAACTTTACGTCCGTCGTAAGTTTGCTCCGCGACCCCACAGAGGAGAACTGTCTTGCGGATCACCGCGTCCACCGTCTCGCTCACCGTCGCCGACGTCACCGCGTCCCAGCGGTTCTTCACCACCCACCTCGGCTACGCCGTGCAGGCCGCGGCCGACGGCTTCGCCTCACTGACGCGCGACGACGCGGCCCTGGACATCGTCCTGCTGGCCCGCGGCACCGAGGTGCTCCCCGCCGACCAGCGCGACCAGCACGCCTCGGGCCTGATCGTCGCGTTCACCGGCACCGGCATCGAGAAGGAGGAGCAGCGGCTGCGCGCCGAGGGCGTCGAGATCACGATGCCGCTGCGCGAGGAGCCCTGGGGCGAGCGGCTGTTCCAGGTCACGGACCCGAACGGGGTGGTCGTGCAGTTCGTGGAGTGGGCCACCCCTGCAGAAGGAGCGGCCGTGGAGGCCTGATCCCGTCCCCTACGCCCCCGCCAGCTCCGCCCACTCCACGGTCCGCCCGCACCACCGTTCGAGCAGCACCCGGTCGTGGCCCACGGCAAGGAGCCCCGCCCCGGTCTCCCGCCGGTAGTCCTCGACCACGCCCACCAGCGCGGCCGTGGTCGACGCGTCGAGCATCGCGGTCATCTCGTCGCAGATCAGCCAGCGGGGGCGCAGGGTGAGGGCGCGGGCGAGGCAGGCGCGCTGGAGCTGCCCGTCGCTGACCTCGTGGGGGCGGCGGGCCAGCAGGTCGGTGGACAGGCCCACCGTGGACGCCAACTCCCCCACGCGGCCCGCGTGCTCGGCGCCGTTCGCCCGCAGGGGTTCCGCGATCAGGTCCGTGAGGCGCAGGCGCGGGTCGGCGGACAGGCGGGGCTGCTGGAAGACGACGCCGAACGCGGTGCGCTGGGCGCGTGGGGCACGGTGGCGCCAGCCGCGGGCCTCCTCGCCGTCGATGACCACGCGGCCCTCGTCCGGGGCGTGCAGCAGCGCCGCGACACGTGCGAGGGTCGACTTGCCGCAGCCGCTGGGGCCGAGGAGGCCGACGCTCTCGCCGGGGTGGACGGTCAACGTCGCGTCCCGGACGACCGGGGCGCGGCGGTCGTAGCCCGCGGTGATGGAGCGCAGTTCAAGCACGGGTGGCCTCCTGGTGGGCCGGTACGGGGTGGTGGCAGGCCACGCCGTCCGTGAGCGCGGGCAGCGCCGCGCACCGGTCGTCGGCGCCCGGGCAGCGCGGCGCGAACGCACAGCCCTCCCCCAGCGCGCTCAGTTCCGGCGGCATCCCGGGGATCGGGGTGAACTCGCGGTCGGGCAGGGCGTTCAGGAGCCCGCGGGCGTAGGGGTGGCGCGGGCCCGGCGCGCCGAAGAAGGCCTCCGCGTCGGCGAGTTCGACGATGCGGCTCGCGTACATGACCGCCACCCGGTCCGCGATGCGTTCCGCCGCCGCGAGGTCGTGCGTGATCAGCAGGAGCGCCCGGTCGCCGCCGATGTGGCGGCGCAGTTCGTCCACCGTGCGCTCGACGAGATCGCGGTCGAGGCCGGTGGTCGGCTCGTCCGCGAGAAGCAGCGGCGCGTCCCCCACGAGGGCGAGCGCGGTCGCGGCGCGCTGCGCGAGTCCGCCGGAGAGTTCGTGGGGGTGGCGGTCGAGGTGGTCGAGCGGGAAGACGGCCCGCCCGGCCGCCGCCGCGACGGCCTCCTCCAGGCGCGGGCCCCTGCGCGGCGCGCCCGTCAACTGCCTCAGAGTCTCGGCCAGTTGGGAGCGGACCGTGCGGACCGGCGTGAGGTGTGCGGCCGGGCTCTGCGGCACCAGGCCGATCCGGCGGCCGCGCACCGTGCGGGCGAGGGTCGCCTCGTCGGCCGCCATCAGGTCCAGGTCGCCGAGGCGCGCCGACCCGGCCGTCTCGGCGTTCTGCGGGAGCAGGCCGAGGAGCGCGGAGGCCAGCACCGACTTGCCGCAGCCGCTCTCGCCGACGAGGGCCAGGCACTCCCCCGCCCCGAGGTCGAAGCTGGCGTCGCTGACGGCCCGTACGTACGCGCCGTCGCGCATCCGGAACCGTACGGACAGGCCGTCCACCGAAAGCACCGTGGTCACAGGGTCAGCTCCGATCGGCGGCGGGGGTTGAGGCGTTCGCGCCAGGCGCCCGCGAGCCCGGCGATGGCCAGCGTCGGCACGATGATGAACAGGCCGGGGAAGAGGGTCGGCCACCAGTCGCCCGCGAGGAGCGAGCCGCGCGCCGTCTGCACGAGCGTGCCGAGGCTCGCCTGGTGGGTGGGCAGGCCCAACCCCAGGAAGGAGAGAGCGGATTCGTGCCAGATGGCGTGCGGGACCATCAACACCGCCGCGAGCGCCGCCTGCGGCAGAACGCCGGGCAGCAGGTGGCGCGCCGTCACCCGCCACCGTGAGGCTCCGCCGGAGATCGCCGCGTCCACGTAGGGGCGCGAGCGCAGTGACAGGACCTCGGCGCGCACGATCCGGGCGGTCGAGAGCCAGTGCGTCAGGCCCACCGAGATCACGACCGGCCATACGCCCGGCCGGGACATCGCCACGATGAAGATGCCGAGCAGCAGGTGCGGCACGGACGAGAAGGTGTCCACCACGCGCATCACGCCGCGGTCCACCCAGCCGCCGAGCGCGCCCGCGAGCGCCCCGACGGCGGTGCCGATGACGGTCGCCACGACGGCGGCGACCACACCGACGAGCAGCGAGACCCGCAGCCCGTACACACAGCGCAGCAGCAGATCACGGCCGACGTCGTCGGTGCCGAACGGGTGCGCCCAGGACGGCGGCTGGAGTTTCGCGGCGAGGTCGACGGCCTGCTGGTCGAGGTCGGTGAGCGGCGGCACGAGCAGCACGGCGAGCACCACGACGCCCACGGTCACGGCGGAGGAACGCACCCGCCACGCGCGCGTGGAGCGGCGCCGCACCCCGTGTGTGCGCCAGGGAAGGGTCAGGTCAGCCATCGAAGCCCACCCTCGGATCGGCGATGCCGTACAAGAGGTCGGCCGCCCAGTTCCCGGCGAGCACGGCCAGCGTCGCGAGGACCGTGACGGCCGCGAGCAGCGGGAAGTCGACGGACGTGGCCGCCTGCACGGTCGCGGCGGCAATGCCCGGCCAGCTGAACACGGTCTCCACGAGCAGCGCCCCGGTGATGAGTTCGGGCACGCGGGAGCCGATGAGTGTGAGGACGGGCAGCGTGCCGGAGCGCAGCGCGTGCCCGAACAGGACGGTGCGGGGCGCGATGCCGCGCGCCCTGGCCCCGCGCACGGGGTCCTCCTCGAGCGCGTCGCCGACGCCCTGACGGACGTACAAGACGAACCACGGAAGCTGCGAGACGGCCAGCACGCCCGCGGGCAAGGCGAGATGGGACAGCACCTGCCCGGCGGTGATCGTCGATGAGCCGGTATCGGTGAGGCCTCCGGCCGGCAGCACGCCGAGCTTCAGCGCGAACAGCCATACGGCGAGCAGGCCGAGCCAGAACGGGGGCGCGGCCTCCAGCGTGTACGCGAGCGAGGTGATCGCGCGGTCGAGCCAGCCGCCCTGGCGGCGCGCGGCCAGCACGCCGAGGAGCGTGCCGAGGACGACCGCGACGAGGAACGCGGTGGCGGCGAGGAGCACGGACCAGCCGAGCCGTTCGCCGATGACCTGTGCGACCGGCTGCCTCATGACGGCCGAGTCGCCGAGGTCGCCGCTGAGCGCGGCCGTCAGCCAGTCCCACCAGCGGGCGAACAGGGGCTGGTCGACGCCGAGGTTGACCCGCAGCTGGTCGAGGTTCTCCTGTGACGCGGTGAGCCCGGCCGTGCCCGCGTAGGCCTTGACCGGGTCGAAGGGGGACGCCGCGGCGATCGCGAAGACGCCGAGGGTGACGGCGGCCAGGACGGGCACGGCGAACACGATCCGCCGGCCCGTCAGGCGCGCCATCGGCCCCCAGGGGAGCCGCCTGCTCATGCCTTCCAGTCCTCCACGTTCCACCAGGGCCCGGAGGCGAGCCCGTGGTCGTGCGGCTCGACCTGCGTGGTCAGTTCGCCGAACTTCTTGTCGACCACGTACAGGTGGTCGATGTGGGTGAGGAAGGTGTAGCCCGGGTCCTTCGCCAGTTCCCGCTGAACCGTGTCGTAGGCGGCCTGCCGCTTCGCCTTGTCGTCGGTGCGGCGGGCGTCCTCCAGGGCGGCGTCGACCTTCTTGTTGTCGTAGTGCGCCATGTTGTTGAAGCCGTCGCCCGCGAGCGAGGACTTGAGCATCATGTACTGGTCGAAGTCGGGGTCGGCGGGCGCGCCGCCGCCCGCGAGGACGGCGTCCTTGGGCATGCGGGGCATGATGACCTCCCAGGTGCCGCTCTCGACCTTGACGTCGATGCCGAGCTTCTTGGCGTCGGAGGCGTAGGCGAGGGCGTGGTCCTGGCGGAGCTTGTCGCCGGTGAGGTACCAGAGCGGGAAGGCGGCGCGGACGCCGTCCTTCTTACGGATGCCGTCGGCACCCTTCTTCCAGCCGGCCTCGTCGAGCAGCTTCTTCGCCTTGCCGAGGTCGTGCGCGCGCTCGGTGCCCTTGGTGAACCAGGGGCTGTCGGTGGGCACGGGCCCGTAGGCCTCCTTGCCGGCGCCCTCCAGGATCTGTTCGACCATGGCCTTGCGGTCCACACCGATGTCGAGGGCGCGGCGGATGTCGTTGTCGCCGGTCACCTTGTTGCCGGTGGGCAGGGTGACGACGCGGTAGTCGAAGGAGTTCGCCGCGTAGGTCTTCTTGGCGGTGTCGGCCTTGAAGGTCTTGGCGAGGTTGGGCGGGAGGATCGCGCCGTCGAGGTCGCCGGAGCGCAGCCGGGTGGCGCGCACGTCGTCGTCCTTGATGATCGCCATGGTGAAGTTCTTGATCTTCGGTGCGCCGCCCCAGTAGTCGGGGTTGGCCTTGAAGACGAGCTTCTCGCCCTTGGACCACTTCACCAGCTCGTACGGTCCGGTGCCGATGGGCTTGGTGGTGAACCGGCCGTTGTTCACGTTCTGCGCGCCCGCGACGTGCTCGGGGGCGATGGGCAGGACGGTGCGCTCGGCGAACGGCGCGTAGGGGTACTTGAGGTGGAAGACGACGGTGTCGTCGCCCTTCGCCTCGACGTCCTCGACGGCGTCCAGTTCGGCCTTGGAGGCGTTGTTGGTCTTCTTGTCGAGGATGGACTCGTACGTGAAGACGACGTCCTTCGAGGTGAACGGCTTGCCGTCGCTGAACTTCACGCCGTCGCGCAGCTTGTACGTGTACGTGCGGCCGTCGTCGGTGACCTTCGGCAGCTCGGCCGCGAGCGCGGGCTTGAGCTTCATGTCGGCGTCGTGCGTGAGCAGCCCGTCGAAGATCTTCGAGTTGCCGTCCTTGCCGTAGCCGAGAAGCGGGCTGAGGCTGTCGGGCTCGTAGGCGATCCCGACGACGGCGCTGTCACCGCCGCCGCTCTTGGCGTCGTCGTTCGGCGCCGCGCAGGCGGCAGCGGTCACCGCCAGTGCGGTGACCGCTGCCCCTGCTATTGCGCTCCGTGCCGGCCTGGCCACGCCACCCACCCCTATTCAAGATCTACTGTTATTGCGAACAGCTCGCAATAATGTCATCTCGTCAAGGAGAGGTAAAACCCGGCTATGAAGTTGTCGTACGCGCCGGACCCGCTCAGGGAGCGCGCAGGTCGACCAGTTCGGCCAGCTCCTCCCGGTGCCGCCCCGCCGTACCGAGCGCGATGGAGTCCGCCTTGGCGCGCTTGAGGTACAGGTGGATCGGGTGCTCCCACGTCATGCCGATGCCGCCGTGCAGCTGCAGCGCCTCCTCGGCGGCGTGCACCGCGACGGGCGCCGCGTACGCCTGGGCGACGGCGACCGCGATGTCCGCGTCCTCGCTACCGGTCGCGAGCGCGTCGGCCGCGTTGCGGGCGGCGGCACGCGTATTGACCGTCTCCAGCCACAGCTGGGCGAGGCGGTGCTTGAGCGACTGGAACGAGCCGACGGGCCGGTTGAACTGATTGCGCTCCTTCGTGTAGCGCACGGTTTCCGTCAACAGCCAGTCGGCGAGGCCCAGTTGCTCGGACACCAGCAGCCCGGCACCGGCCCGCAGCGCACGCCGCACGGGCGTCGCCGCACTGTCGCCCAGCTTCCGCCCGGCGGCCCCCGCGAAGGACACGACCGCCAGCGGGCGCGTGCGGTCCAGCGAGACCTGCGGCTCGACCGTGACACCTTCGGCGCCCGAGTCGACCGCGAACAGGCCGCTCGCGGTGGGCACCAGGAACACATCGGCGGCGACCGCGTCCGCGACGCCGGTGACACGCCCTGCCAGGGCCCCGCTCTCTTCCCGTACGTCCCTGAAGTCCTGCCCGGCCGTGGCCGACAGCGGCACGGTGAGCACGCCGACGGACCGTCCGGAGGCGAGCGCGGTGAGTACATCGGCCGCCTCGTCGCCCTCGCACGCGAGCAGCGCCTCCGTGGCGATGACGGCGCTCGTCAGGTACGGGACGGGGGCGACGGCGCGCCCCAACTCCTCCAGGACGACGGCCGCTTCGCGGTGCGAGGCGCCCTGGCCGCCCTTGTCCTCCGGGACGAGGAGGCCGGCCAGGCCCATCGTCTCGGCGAGGTTCTTCCACAGCTCGCGGTCGTGCGGCGCGTCCGTGTCGACACGGGCGAGGACCTCGGTGGCGTCGCAGTGGTCGGTCAGCAGGTCGCGGACGGCGGAGCGGAGGGCTTCCTCCTCCTCGGAGTAGAGGAGGTCGGGCTCGGTGTTCACTGAAGCGCTCATCGGGCGAGGTCCTTCCATGCGACGTCCTTGTCGGTGCGCGGCTCGGACGGCAGGCCCAGGACGCGCTCGGCGACGATGTTCAGCAGGATCTCGCTCGTCCCGCCCTCGATGCTGTTCCCCTTGGCGCGCAGATACCGGTAGCCGGCCTCGCGGCCCGCGAAGTCGACGATCTCGGGCCTGCGCAGGGTCCAGTCGTCGTACAACAGGCCCTCTTCGCCGAGGAGTTCGACCTCAAGACCGCTGATCTCCTGGTTGAGGCGGGCGAAGCCGAGCTTCATGCCCGCGCCCTCGGGACCCGGGTGTCCGGCGACGAGCTGCTGCCGCAGGCGTTCGGACGTGAGCCGCGCGACCTCGGACTCGACCCACAGCTTGACGAGGCGCTGGTGCAGGTCGTGGGTGCGCAGCTCGGGGCGCTCGCGCCAGGTCTTGGCGACGATGCCGACGAGCCCGCCCTCGCGCGGCACGCGCATGCCGCCGATGGAGACCCGCTCGTTGTTGAGGGTGGTCTGGGCGACCCGCCAGCCGTCGCCGACCTCGCCGAGCCGGTGGGCGTCGGGGATGCGGACGTCGGAGAGGAACACCTCGTTGAACTCGGCCTCGCCGGTGATCTGGCGCAGCGGCCTGACCTCGACGCCGGGGTCGGTCATGTCGCACACGAAGTACGTCATGCCCTTGTGCTTGGGCACGTCCGGGTCGGTGCGGGTGACGAGGATCGCGAAGCGGGCGTTGTGCGCGTTGGACGTCCACACCTTCTGGCCGTTGACGACCCAGGTGTCGCCGTCGCGGACGGCGCGGGTGCCGAGCGCGGCGAGGTCGGAGCCGGCGCCGGGCTCACTGAACAGCTGGCACCAGACCTCCTCACCGACCCACAGCGGCTTCAGGAAGCGCTGCTTCTGCTCGTCGGTGCCGTAGCGCAGGATGGTGGGCGCGGCCATGCCGAGCCCGATGCCGTTGCGCCGCGGGTTGTTGTCGGGCGCGCCAGCGGCCGTCAACTCGGCCTCCACAACGGCCTGCAGGGCGCGCGGCGCGTCCAGCCCGCCGAGGCCCTCGGGGTAGTGCACCCAGGCGAGCCCGGCGTCGAAGCGGGCGCTGAGGAAGTCCTCGCGCGACGTGCTCGCGGGCGGGTGCGCGGCGAGGAACTCCTGGGGCTTCTCGCGCAGTTGCGCTGCGTCGACGGTCATGCGGATGCTCCTTCCGTCGTACGGGAGTTCAGGCCCGGCACCACGACGACGCGGCCCGTCGTGACGCCGTCGGCGACGCGCTGCACGGCGGACGCGGCGTCCGCCAGGTCGACGCGCTCACTGACGAGGGGCTTGATGGCGCCGCTCGCGGCCAGCTCGGTGAGCTTCTGGTGGCAGTGCGGGATGAGCTTCGGGTTCTTGGTGGCGTACAGGCCCCAGTGCAGACCGAGGATCGAGTAGTTCTTCACCAGCGCGTGGTTGAGCGCGGCGGTCGGGATGACGCCGGAGGCGAAGCCGACGACGACGATGCGGCCCTCGAACGCGACGACCTTCGTGGACTGCTTGTACGCGTCGCCGCCCACCGGGTCGTAGATCACGTCGGCGCCGCGGCCGCCGGTGGCCTCCTTCACGGCGGCGATGACGTCCTCGGAGCGGCGGTCGATCACCACGTCACAGCCGAGGTCGGCCGCGACCTTCGCCTTCTCGGGTCCGCCGACGACGCCGATCACGCGGGCGCCGGCGGCCTTGCCGAGCTGTACGGCGGCGCTGCCGACCCCGCCCGCGGCGGCGTGCACGAGCAGCGTCTCGCCGGCCTGGAGGTGGGCGCGCTGGTGCAGGCCGAACCAGCCGGTCTGGTAGCCGATGTGCAGGGCGGCGACCTCGGCGTCGTCCAGCGAATCGGGCGCGGGCAGCAGGGACTTCGCGTCGGCGACCGTGTACTCCGCGAGCCCGCCGCGCGGCAGCACCGGGTTGGCGATGACACGGCAGCCGTCCTCGGTCTCGCCGCAGATCTCCACGCCCGGCGTGAACGGCAGCGGCGGCGTGACCTGGTACTGCCCCTTGCAGAGCAGGGCGTCCGGGAAGTTGATGTTGGCGGCGCGCACCTTGAGCAGAACCTGCCCCTCGCCGGGCACGGGACGCGTCACCTCTTCGAGGCGCATCACCTCGCTCGGCTCGCCGTTCTCGTGCACTTGCCATGCCTGCATGCGAAAGCCTCCACGGGACTGCTTCGTCAAACCGGGTTCGGCCGCATACTAAGCGGTCGCTTGCCGATCTGTGAATGCCCTGGAGGGGTACGGATGCCGGTCGGGCGGCGCGGCGCTCAGCCGGACTTCTTGCGCGCGGGCCGCGCCCGTACGTGCATCCGCTCGCCCTGCGGCCCGAACAGCACCAGGAACTCGGCGGGGCCCTCGCCCGTGGACCCGAACCAGTGCGGCACGCGCGTGTCGAACTCGACGGCCTCCCCCGGCTCAAGCACCACATCGTGCTCGCCGAGCAGGAGCCGCAGCTTTCCGGAGAGCATGTACAGCCACTCGTAGCCCTCGTGCGTCTTCTGCTCGGGTTCGAGGCGGCGCTTCGGCTCGATCACCTTGTACGCCTGGAGCCCGCCCGTCTTGCGGGTCAGCGGGATCATGGTCCGCCCGCCCCGCATGATCGGCTTCGCCTGTACCCGCGGGTCCTCCACCGGTGGGGCGCCGACCAGCTCGTCCAGCGGCACCTTGTGGGCGCGGGCGATGGGCAGCAGCAGCTCCAGGCTTGGTTTGCGCAGGCCCGATTCCAGGCGGGAGAGCGTGCTCACGGAGATGCCGGTGGTCTCGGAGAGCCCGGACAGCGTGGCACCGCGGTCCTTGCGCAGCGCGCGCAGCCGGGGCCCAACGCCGGCCAGGACGGCGTCCATGCTCGCCTCGGACTGCTCTTCCTCGTGGTGCTTGTGGCCTTGCCGATTCATGCATCCATTGCAGTTTCGGCAAGCTTGTTTGTCAATACGGCGAGTCTGGGTGCACCTTCGGGAGCAAGGCAATTTCGAGTGCGAGGTGGACACCATGCAGACTCCGGTGCAGGTCGACGTCCAGGCCAAGAAGAACGCGTACGACGTCGTGGTCGTCGGCGGCGGGACGGCGGGCCTGTCGGCCGCGCTGATCCTGGGACGCTCGCTCCGCTCGGTCCTGGTGGTCGACGCGGGCGAACCCCGCAACGCGCCGGCCGCGTACATGCACGGCTTCCCGTCGCGGGACGGCATGCCGCCGGCCGCGTTCCTGGCGGAGGTGCGGCGCGAGGTCACCGCGTACGGCGTCGAGCTGGTGCGGGACCGGGTGACGGCGGCGGAGCCGGACGGCTCCGGCGAGTTCGAGGTCACGCTGGCGGACGGCGGCCGGGTGCACGCCCGCCGCCTGATCATCGCCACCGGCCTGGTGGACGAACTCCCCGACATCCCCGGCCTCGCCGAACGCTGGGGCAACGACGTGATCCACTGCCCCTTCTGCCACGGCTACGAGGTCCGCGACGAGCCCATCGGCGTCCTGTACCGCAAGGCGACGGGCATCCACCAGGCTCTGCTCTTCAGCAGCCTGTCCTCCGACGTGACGCTGTTCCTGAACGGCGCCGACGAGGACGACCTCCCCGACGAGCACTGGCAGACGCTTGCGGCGGCCGGGGTGAGCGTGGTGAGCGGCAAGGTCGAGGCCGTCGAGGTCACGGACGACCGGCTGAGCGGGGTGCGCCTCGAAGGCGGCCGGGTGTTCCCGCGCTCCGTGGTCGTCGTCCCGACGGTGATGGTGCCGCGCGACTCCCTGCTGAGCGCCCTCGGCGCCCGTACGAAGGAGACCCCGATGGGCCCCTTCGTCGAGGTGGACCCGACCGGCCTGACGAGCGTCCCGGGCGTCTGGGCGGTGGGCAACGCGACCGGCCCCGCGGAACAGGTCGTCAACGCGGCGAGCGCGGGCTACCGGGCGGGCGTCGCCCTCCACGCCCAACTGCTCGGCGCGGACCTCGACCGCGAGGTGGAGCGCCGCCGGTCCGGCGTGTTCTCCCCCGAGGGCGAGCAGGCGGTGGCGCGGGCGCGGCGGGAGGCCGTGGACGCGTGAACCACAGCGAGAGCCGCACGAGACCCGCCCGGCACGTCATCCGACCGCCCCGCCCTCGCCCTCCCACCGCAGCAGATCCCCCGGCTGGCACTCCAGGACCTCGCACAGCGCGGCGAGTGTCGTGAAGCGGACCGCCTTGGCGCGGCCGTTCTTCAGGACGGCGAGGTTGGCGGGGGTGATGCCCACGCGCTCGGCCAGCTCGCCCACCGACATCTTCCGCTTGGCCAGCATCACGTCGACGTCGACGACGATCGGCATCAGATCACCTCGTCCAGCTCGGCCTTCAGCTCCGTCGCCTGCGCGAGCAGCATGCGCATCACGAGCACGACGAGCGCGACACCGAGGATCGCCAGGCCGATGCCGCCCATGATGAGCGTGACGCCCGGGTCCTCGCGCTGGCCGGGCGCGTTGACAGCCGTGACCGTGAACCACAGGAGGGCGACCGCGACGATCGCGCCGATCACCCCGTTCACGTAGCGGAAGGCCGCGTGCGAGAAGACGGTGCCGCGGCGGACCATCCCCACGAGTCGGCCCACGCAGACCAGCGCGAACTGCGCCGCCAGCATGCCCAGGACGGTGATCACGCGGAAGGCCGTCAGGGGGCGGGACCCGTCCTCCGGGTCACTCCCGCTGATCAGCATCCACACCATCGACACCTGCACGAACACCGTGCCGACGAACACCACCGCCAGCACGGCGCGCAGCGCCCTCACGGCCCAACTCCCCATGACTCCACCCCACTCTCGCATCGAATGACGATGGGAATCTATCGAAAATCGATAGACGCGGCAAGTTACGGCCTCGTCCTGGGCATGGAAGGTTGAGCGTTCAGGAGGTATCCATGTGCGCCATGACGCACTCCTCGCCCGCCCCGCGCGGCCTCCCCGCCCCTCCCCCGCTCGGCGCGTCCGCGCTGCCACCGGACACCTACGACGGCCGGCTCGTGCTGGTGACCGGGGGTGGGACGGGACTCGGGCGGGCCGTTGCCGCGGAGTTCGCGCGACTCGGGGCCGACGTGATGATCGTCAGCCGGAAGGCGGAGCATCTGGCGCCCGCGCGCGAGGAGTTGCAGGCGGTCGAGGGCGCCGGGCTGATCACTGCGGCGACCTGCGACATCCGCGACGCGGCCCGGATCACGGAGGTCTTCGACGCGGCGTTCGCGGCGCACGGCCGGACGCCGGACGTCCTGGTGAACAACGCGGCAGCCAACTTCCCCGTACCGGCAGAGGAGTTGTCGCCGAATGGCTGGCGCACGGTCGTCGACATCACGCTCAACGGCACGTACTTCATGACCCGCGAGTTCGGGCGCCGCCACCTGGCAGCGGGCACACCCGGCTCGGTGATCGCCGTCGGCGCGTCGTACGCGTGGACGGGCGGCCCCGGCTACGCGCACAGTTCGGCGGCGAAGGCGGGGGTCAAGAACCTGGTGGAGACACTGGCTGTGGAGTGGGGCCCGTACGGGATCCAGGTCAACGGCCTGGTGCCGGGCCTCATGCCGCACGAGGACATGACGCCCGACATCCGCGAGAACCTCGACCGCGCCGAGGACCCGGCCGCCCGCCAGCCCGCGCTCCGGGTGGGCGCGCCACGGGAGTTGGGGTGGGCGGCGACGTTCCTCGCCTCGCCCTACGCCCGGTTCGTCAGCGGCCACACACTGGTGGTGGACGGCGCGAACTGGCAGCGGCGCGCTCTGGTCAACGCGCCGGCGACGCCGGTGCGGGAGCAGCTGGGGCGCGGCCCGTTCACCCCGTGACCGCGAGGCGGGACATCAGCCGAGCCGCTGCCCGTACACGTGGTCCACGGCCATCGCCATCAGCACCCGGCGGTCCGACACCATCACGGACCGGTACTCGTCCCAGTCCGGGTGTTCACCGGCCGCCTGGCGGTAGTACTCGACCAGCGCCTCGACCTCGGGCCCCTTGGGGTCGGTGCCCGGTCCGACGAGTGTCACGGCGCCCTCGGCGGTGGCCCAGGCCCGGCCGTCGGGGGCCGTCACCTCCAGCGCGGCGCGGGGGTCGCGGCGCAGGTTCGCGGTCTTGGCGCGGCCCTCGGTCATCGACACGTACAGGGTCTCGGTCGCGGGGTCGTAGAACGGCTGCACCGGCGAGAGCTGCGGCCTGCCGTCGGCCTTGAGCGTGGCGAGGACGCCGAGCCTGCTCTCGGCGAGGAGGGCACGGGGGTCGAAGGGTGCGGAGGAGGTCATGGTCACCTTTCGGGCGGGGGCGGACGCTTCGGCGTCGACGCGCTCCGCCGACACCTTTGCGAACATCTCACGCGCCCCGGTATTCCGGCGGCCTGCGCAGCACCTTCGCCGTGAACCCTTCGGTCGCGTCCTCGGACGTGAGGGTCAGCGCCGCGCTCATGGCGACCCGGTCGAGCGCCGCGTCGAGTCCCGCGTCGGCGTACGCGTCGATGTCGCGCTTGACGGACTGCACGGCGAGCGGTGCATTGGCGGCGATCTCGGCGGCCACGTCACGCGCGGCGCGCTCCAACTCACTTTCTGGGACGACCTGTTGGAGGAGATTGAGCCGGTGCGCGGTGTCCGCGTCGATCCGCCGCCCGGTCAGCGCGAGGAACTTCGCCCACCCGGCCCCCGCCTCGCGCGCGATCCGCAGATCCCCGCCCGCGTCGACAGCGACCCCCAACTGCGCCTCCGGCAGCGCGAACACGGCGTCGTCGGCCGCGATCCGCACATCCGCCATGAGCGCCAGCTCGAAGCCGAAGCCCAGGCAGTACCCCTGCACGGCGGCGACCACCGGCTGCGGGAGCCCCGCGAACGCGGCGAACCGCTCGTGCACCCACCGGATGCCCTCGTAATACGCCCGGTGCCGCGCGGAAGCACTCTCCCCCTCGATGCCCCCGCCGGGCGCCGTCACATCGATCCCCGCACAGAAGGCCCGCCCCTCGGCGCGCAACAGCACCACCCGTATCCGGTCATCGAACCGGATACGGTCGGCCATGACACCGAGCTGCCGACTCGACTCCCAGCTCCAGGCGTTGAGCTTGGCCGGACGGCACAGGGTGAGCACGCCGACGCCGTCCTTTCCGACGTCGAGGCGCATCCGCCGCTCGTCCCCTTCGGGGATACGGGTGTCGGTCGTGTCGATCATGCGGTCACCTACCGGGATGGGGTCGGCACAACGGGCGGCGCGCAGCGTAGCTCCGCGAGGCCGCATGCTGAAGACCCGGTGGGCCGCCACTCCCTAATGGACGAGGCCGGCCGAGACATCCCACAGACGCTCGGCCGCGACGGGATCGAGCGCCCACTCCTTCACACCGTGCGGGTGGTCCGCCAGTGCGGCGTCGTCCGGCACGGTGTACGCCTCCCGCCCGTCGTCGAGGTAATGGCCGCCGGTGCGGGCGAACTCCGGGGCGACGGCCGCGATGACACTGGCGGCGGCGCCCTGCCCGACCGTCTTGTACGTGAAGACACCGGCGGCCTCGGCGGCGTCGAGCGACTCCTTCTGCTCCGGCGTGAAGTTCCGTTGCAGGCCGGTGGCGACGCCGCCCGGGTTCACCGCGTTGGCCACGATGCCGTCGGAGGCCCAGCGGCGGCTCGCCTCGACGGCGAAGAGCGAGTTCGCCGTCTTGGACTGGGCGTAGGCGAGCTGCGGATCGTAGGCACGACGCTCAAATTGCAGGTCGTCGAAGTCGACACCGGCACGCACGTGCGCCGTGGAACTGACCGAGACGATCCGGGCACCGTCCCGCTCGGCCGCTCCGCGCGCCAGGGCGCCGCGAAGGCCGGCGGCCAGCGCGAAGTGACCGAGGTGGTTCGTCGCGAACTGCAACTCCCAGCCTTCACGGGTGCGTTCGAGGCCGCCGGTGACCACGCCCGCGTTGTTGATCAGCAGATGGAGCGGCCCACGCCAGTCATCGACGAAGCGGGCGACGGACTCCGCGTCCGCAAGGTCGAGGCGGCCCACGCGAGGCCGGGTGCCACCGGTCGCCTTCATGATCCGGTCGGCGGCGGCCTCGCCCGCGACCACGTCACGGACGGCGAGCGTCACGTCCGCCCCCACGGCGGCCAGCGCACGCGCCGTCTCGGCGCCGAGCCCGGAGGAGGCTCCGGTCACGATGGCGCGGACGCCCACGAGGTGGACCCCGCGCAGCACCTCATCGGCGGTGCTGGAGGCGGTGAAGGGTGTGGTGATGAGGGCACGGTCAGCCATGCGGCGACTATACGCACTCGACAATATTTGTATAGTCCGTTCACTAGGTCCTACGCTCGCTACATGAGCAGCCCCGACGCCGCCACCCCTGACGCCGACCGCCGGTCCCAGGTCCTGGACTCCGCGATGGCCACGTTCGCGCGATTCGGATACCGGAAGACCTCGATGGAGGAGGTGGCGCGGGCCGCACACATCTCCCGGCCCGGCCTCTACTTCCTCTTCTCCTCGAAAGAGACCCTGTTCCGCACGGCAGCCACCCAGACCGTGGAACGGGACCTCGGCGCGATCGAACACCTCCTGGCCGACACCGGCCGCCCCCTCCCCGACCGTCTCGTGGACGCGTTCGACCGATGGGCCGGGCGGTACGTCGGCCCGCTGGCGGGCGACATCACTGCGGTCATCGAGGACAACCCGCACCTCCTCGGCGAGATCACCGACTCCGCGCCACGGCGCTTCGAGGAGCTGATCACGAAGGCGCTCTCGCGCGACTCGACACAGAAGTCGGCCGTCCCCGTCGCCCAGACCTTGATCAGCACGTCGATCGGGCTGAAGCAGCAGGCCCGGACTCGGGAGTTCTACGTGACCCGGATGAGGACCGCCGTCTCGCTCATCGTGAGCTGAGGGCGACGCAGACACACACGCACACACTCGAGCGAGTAGACACTGTCTAACTACGTCCGGTAGACAGTGTCTATGCAGACGAACCGCTCCACCGGCGACAGCCTCCGCGAGCGCCTCATCGACACCGGCGTGGCGCTCGTGGACACGGAAGGCGCGGCGACGTTGTCGCTGCGCGAGATCGCCCGGAGGGCGGGTGTCTCGCACGGCGCGCCCCGGCGCTACTTCCCGACCCACCTCGAACTGCTGTCGGCCATCGCCCGGCGCGGCTTCGAGGAGCTCGGCAAGCGCGTCACGCAAGCGCTCGCCGACGGCGACGGCCAGGCCCCGCGCACGCAGGTGGCCACCCTCGCCCACACCTATCTCGACTTCGCGGCGCGACATCGCGGCATGTACGAGCTGATGTTCCGCCACGACTTGTTGGAGAGCGGCGAGTTGGGGCTTCGTGAGACCAGTCTCCCGCTCTTCAAGATGCTCACGGAGCTGATCGCCGCCGCCCGGCCGGACACGGAACCCGCCCTCGCGGCCGGCGCACTGTGGGCGAACCTGCACGGGGTCGCCCAGCTGTGGGGCTGGGGCAGTCTCCAACTGGCCGTCGCCGTCGAGGACATCGAGCCGTTGCTGGCCACGGTGGTCGACGCCCACCTGGGCCCGGCACCCCGGTGAACGGCTCGACACGTCGGCGCGTCACACTCACGGGCAGCGTCGTCGGCGCGGTCCTCGTCGCGCTCGACGGCACGGTCCTGACCGTCGCCCAGCCTGCCCTCCAGGACGACCTCGGCGCCTCCCTCGCACAGGTCCAGTGGACCAGCACCGGCTATCTGATCGCGGTGGCGAGCCTGCTGGTGTTCGCCGGGCGGCTCGGCGACCGCTACGGGCACGCGCGGCTCTTCGGGTACGGGACGCTCGGGTTCGCGGCGGCCTCCGCCGGGATCGGCTTCGTGCCGGACATCCGCTGGGTGATCGGGCTGCGCGTGCTCCAGGGGGTGTGCGGCGCGCTGCTGCAACCAGCGACGCTCGGCATGCTGCGGGCGGCCTACGCGGCCGATTCCCTCGGCATGCCGATCGCGCTGCGCACCAGTGCGATCGGGGTCGCGGCGGCCGCGGGCCCACTGGTCGGCGGGGCGCTCACGGCCCAACTGGGTTGGCGTTCGGTGTTCTTCCTCGGGGTACTGCCCGCCGTCGTGATCGCCGTCTTCGTGCTGGCGGTGCGGGACGACGTCCGCGAGCGGCCCGATGACGTACCCGCCGGTGACCGGGCGGCGACGCCCGAACCCCGCGCCGTCGGACTCGATCCGGGCGGCGCGCTGCTGCTCGCCGTGGCGCTCGGCTGCCTGGTGGCGGCGCTGGCCGGGCTGCCGGGGAACGGGTGGACGGCGGGCACGACGCTGTTCGCGGCGGGTGCGGGCGTGGCGGCGACGGGCTTCGTCGCGCACGAGCGCCGCACGGCCGACCCGCTGTTGTCCCCCGCCCTGCTCGTGTCCCCGGCCGTCGCGCCCGCGCTGGCCATCCTGCTGACGGCGTCGGCGGCCCTGTTCGGCACGCTGTTCACGGCCACGTACTTCCTTCAGGACGTGCTCGGCCTCGACCCGTTCGGCACGGCGCTGCGGATGCTGCCCGCCGCCCTGTGCATGGTGCTGGCGGCGCCGCTCACCCCGGTACTGTTGCGCCGCTGCGGGAGCCGGGCGACGACGGCGGGCGGGATGCTGCTCCTGGCGGCGGGGGTGTTCGGCTTCGGCCGCCTCGACACGTCGGCGCCCCAACTGGCCATCACGGCCTGCGCGTTCGCGATGGGCACGGGTTT
Source organism: Streptomyces sp. NPDC059897 (assembly GCF_042730865.1). NCBI lineage: Bacteria > Bacillati > Actinomycetota > Actinomycetes > Kitasatosporales > Streptomycetaceae > Streptomyces > Streptomyces sp. NPDC059897. Next base: position 114,528 of record NZ_JBHWKQ010000002.1, read on the forward strand.
CGGCACGGTGATGGTCGCCGCGACGGAGTCGCTCGTCCGCCGGGCCGACCTCGGCGCGGCCGGCGTGGCGGGAGGCCTCCAGCAGACGGCGATGAACGTGGGCCCGACGCTCGGCGTGGCGACCGCGACGACACTGCTCGCGTCCGGCGCGGACTTCGTGGCGTCGATGGGCGTGACGCTGACGGTGCTCGCGGCCCTGCTGCTCATCACCTGCGCGGCCGCCGTTCAACTTCCCGCCATTGCGGCGCAGCGAGTGACCCGGGCGCGTACGCGAGCGCCCTAGGTGTGCTGTTCGGGCACGTTGGCGACGGCGAGCCCGGCACCTCCCACACGTCAGCCCTGTGCGGCCTTGCCCCCGACCGCAGAGCGCGACGCGGTGTCGCCGATGACGCCGGCGAGCCGCTGGAGCTGGGCGGCGAGCGCATGGCGCTCCGCGGGCGTGAAGTGCGCCAGGGCCTGGAACTGGCGCGCCCTCAGTTCGGCCCGCATGGCGGCGAGCCGGTCGGCGCCGTCCTCGGTGAGGCGGATCAGGACCTGTCGCTCGTCGTGTTCGGAGCGCCGCCGCGTGACCACTCCGTCGACCTCGAGTTGTTTGAGCATACGAGTGGCCGTGGGGACACTGACTTCCGCACCCGCGGCGAGCGCTCCGACCGACGCCCCCTCCCCCCGGACGTCCCCCACCAGTGGTTCCAGCATCGCCACCTGCGCCATGGACAGCCCGGCCGCGGACTGGCCGACGGAGGCGGCCCGAGACCGACGCATGGCGTAGAAGAGCTGGTCGGCGGCTCGTGCCAGCTCCTCCACGCCCGCCTCGTCGCCGCCGCCGTCCCGCCGCTCTTCACCTGCGCGTTTGCTCACATCTCCCATGACTGTTAGCTTACTAAATGACTTCATTAGCACGCTAACTAATAGGAAGCTAAACATCATGGAACTTCCCGCCCGCATCGACGTCCACCAGCACATCGTCCCGCCCGTCTGGGCGCGGGCCCTCGACTCACGCGGCCTGGACTCGGGCGGCTGGGCCATCCCGTCCTGGACCGCGGAAAGCGCGATCGCGATGATGGATCAGCAGGGAATCGCCAGCGGCGTCCTGTCCGTCACCGCGCCCGGCGTGCACCTGGACAGCGACGCCGCCGCCCGCGACCTCGCCCGCGCCGTCAACGAGTACGGCGCCGAAGTCGTCAAGGACCGCCCCGACCGCTTCGGCCACTTCGCGAGCGTTCCGCTGCCCGACGTCGACGCCGCCGTGGCGGAGGCCGTCTACGCGCTCGACACCTTGCACGCCGACGGCGTAGTGCTGATGTCCAACGCCCACGGCCGCTACCTCGGCGACCCGGACTTCGAGCCGCTGTGGGCGGAGCTCGACCGCCGCGCGGCCAACGTCTTCGTCCACCCCGCCCAGCCGCCGATGCCGCTGCTCCCGGGCACCCCCGCCCCGCTCGCCGACTACGTCTTCGACACCACCCGCACCGCCCTGAACCTGGTGCTCAACGGCGTCATGAGCCGGTACCCGAACGTGCGCGTGATCCTCTCCCACGGCGGCGGCTTCCTTCCCTACGCCGCCTACCGGTTCACCGGGCTGACTTCAATGGCCATCGACCCGGACCGCACGGAGGAGGACGTCCTGCGGGACCTCAAGCGTTTCTACTTCGACACCGCGCTGTCCGCGAGCCCCAGCGCCCTGCCCGCCCTGCTGGCCTTCGCCGAGCCCGGCCACGTCCTCTACGGAAGCGACTGGCCCTTCGCCCCGCAGGAAGCCGGCACCTACTACAACCGATATCTGACGTCGTACCCCAACTTCACGCCCGGCCAGGCGAAGGCCATCGACCGCGACAACGCCGAGGCGCTCTTCCCCCGCCTCGCCCGCTGACCGCGCGCGACACCGGCGAGGCCGCTCAGCCCGAGACGGGCGTACGGGACAGCGCCGTGCGCACCGCGAAGACGCCGAGCAGGCCGCCCGCCGTGAACCGCTGGGCGGTCATGGCGCGGGGGCGGGCCGCCAGGAATCCCGAGACGCGCGCCGCACCCAGCATGATCACGGCGTTCACGGCGAGGCCCACGACGATCTGTACGCCGCCGAGCTGGAGCAGCTGCGCCCAGGCGGGCCCGGCGTGCGGGTCGAGGAACTGGGGCAGCAGCGCGGCGTACAGGAGCGCGATCTTGGGGTTGAGCAGATTGGTCAGCAGCCCCATCGAGAACAGCCGGGCGTCGGACACCGCCGGCAGGTCCCCCGCCGGGGCGAACGGCGAGCGCCCGCCGGGCTTGAGCATGCTCCACGCCAGGTAGGCGAGGTAGGCGGCGCCGGCCAGCTTGACGATCAGGTACGCCACCGGCACGGCGGCGAACAGCGCGGACAGTCCCGCGGCCGCGGCCAGCAGATAGGCCACGAAGCCGACGGCCGTCCCGCTCAGACTGACCAGGCCCGCCCTGCGCCCCTGGGTGATCGCGCGCGACGCCAGGTGGATCATGTTCGGCCCCGGTGTGAGCGCCATGCCCAGTTCGATCAGGGCCACTCCCCCGACTGCGGTCGCACTGATCACCGGTCACCCTCCTGGTCGCTCACGGGACACCCGAACATCCGTGCCACAGATTACGTGATCAGGAGCGTCCGCTGATCGGGCCTCAAGGCCAGCAAGCCTTCCGCGACCTCACGACCTCAGTGCGGAATCCCGTCGATCAATTCCCGCGCACCCTGCCGCAGCAGCGCCACCGCCACCGACATCCCCAGCGTCGCCGGGTCCAACGGTCCCGCCCACTCCTGCGCGTTCAGCACACGCTTGCCGTCGGGGGTGAACACGCAGCCCCGCAGCGACAGGTCGCCGGAGCGTTCGGCGCGGGCGTAGCCGGCGATCGGTGAGTTGCAGTGGCCCTGAAGGACGTGCAGGAACATCCGCTCGGCGGTCGCCTCGCGCCAGGTGTCGCGGTCGCCGAGCCCGGTCACGGCCTCCAGCGTCGACTCGTCGTCCTCGCGGCACTGCAGCGCCAGGATCCCGGCGCCGATCGGCGGGCAGATCCGCTCCGGCGCGAGCACCTCGGTGATGACGTCGGTGCGGTTGATCCGCTCGAGGCCGGACAGCGCGAGGAGCAGGACGTCCGCGTCGCCCGCCGCCATCTTCTCCATGCGGCGGTTGGCGTTCCCGCGCATCGGGACGCACTCCAAGTGCGGGTGGGATGCGGCGAGTTGGGCGACACGGCGGACCGATGACGTGCCGACGCGGGTGCCCTCGGGCAGCTCGTCGAGGGTGCGGCCCGCCGGGTCGATCAGCGCGTCCCGTACGTCGTCCCGCTTGAGGTACGCGCCGAACGTGCAGCCCTCCGGCAGCGGCCGGTCCGCCGGGATGTCCTTGAGGCAGTGCACGGCGAGGTCGGCCTGGCCGTCGAGCAGCGCCCGGTCGACCTCCTTGGTGAACGCACCCTTGCCGCCGAGCTTCGACAGGTCGCCCATCCACTTGTCACCGCTGGTCGTGACGGGCACGACCTCGGTACGGATGCCGGGGTGCAGCGCGGCGAGTTCGGCGCGGACACGCTCCACCTGGGCCAGCGCCATCGGCGACGAACGGGAGACGATACGGATCAACTCGGCTGACATGCCGACACGATAGCCTCTTTGGCGTTGCCTGGATCGACACCCCTGCGCGGAGTGACCGTCCTCATTGCGGCCCGGCACGCCGCGACCAGCCGCGCGCCTCGCCCTCGTCGATGAGCCGCTGCCCGGCCTGCCACAGGGACGTGGACGCGTCCCCGATGACCGCCTTGCGGGCGCGGACGTCGTCGGCGGTGACGCCGGGCGTACGCCAGGTGCCGCCGCGCGCCATCCAGTTGAGAAGCAGGGGCTGCAACCGGTCCATCGCCTTGGCGAACACCGCTTCAGGGGTGCGCCGTTCCTCGAACTCGTCCCACAGCACCCTCATCCGACGGCCCTGGTCCGCGGGGAGCAGCCCGAACAGCTCGTCGGCCGCGGCACTCTCCCGCTCCTCCTGGTCGAGGCCCGCCGCACTTTCGTACAGCGGTGTGTCGCCTGCGTAGATCTCCACCAGGTCGTGCAGGAGCACCAGTTGGACGGTGTGCCCGACATTGATGGGGCGGTCGGAGTGCTCGGCGAGGACGACCACCATCAGCGCCAGGTGCCACGAGTGCTCCGCGTCGTTCTCGCGGCGCTCCGCCGCGGCCAGCGGCGACTGCCGCAGGACGGTCTTGAGCTGATCCACCTCGACGAGGAAGGTGAGTTGGTCCCGCAGCCGGTCGTCGAGGCCTTCGGGGAAGGGAGTCTTGTCGGCGAGCAGCGCGCGTCGCTCGTCACCCACACCACTCACGCCTTCGTCGTGACTCATGCCGCCATCGTGGCATGCGCGGGCCGACACGCAGCGGCGCGCCACCATTCAGGGCGCAGGGCGCAGGATGCCTTCCACCCCGGACAGGAACGTCTCGGAGATGAGCGTGGCGTCGGAGAGGCAGCCGGCGGCCATGGCGCCGTCCCGGAGCATCACGAAGTGCCGGCCTGCCGCGTCCGCGGGCGAGCAACCGGCCCGGTCGAGCAGTTCGACGGCGGTTTCCAGGAACCACTGCCGGTGCGCCAGTACGGCCTGGTGGACCGGGTGGGACGGGTCGGGGTACTCGGCCGCGGCGTTCAGGAAGGCGCAGCCGCGAAAGCCCGTGGACCGGATGCCCTCGGTGATGGTGCGGGCGACGGCGCGGACCGTGTCGGCAGCCGGCAGCTCCTGGGCGCGGACGGCCTCGACCTGGCCGCGGATGCCCTGGTCGGCCTGTTGCAGGTAGGCGAGGACGAGCTCTTCCTTGCCCTTGAAGTGCCGGTACAGCGTGGCCCGGGTGACCTGGGCTTCTTCGATGATCCGGTCCACGCCGACCGAGTGGATCCCCTCGGCGTAGAAGATGCGGGTCGCCGTGGAGAGCAGCCGCGTCCGCGCCTCGGACGTCCTGCCACCTGTCGTGCTCGCGCTCATGACGACACCGTACCAGGCGCGCGAGGGAGAACGTTCGGTCTTGACGGCGGGCCACGGGCGGCCTTAGATGGGAGTGGAAAGAGACCGAACGTTCTCCCTCGGTCGAACGCCGTGGCCCTGCCACGCATCCTTCTGCGCTTTCCTCCGCTTGTTCTCCGCCCTCCGAAAGGGATCCTCATGGAAACCGTCGTCTCCGCGCCCGCCCCCACAACGAGCCCCGTCGCGTCGCTGCGCCGCCTGTACCTGCTCCGCTTCGCCTTCGCCGCCGTATGGGCCGGCCTGCTCTTCACGAGCGCGGACACCCTGGGGCCCCTCAGCAAGACGCTGCTGGTGCTTTATCCCCTGTTCGACGTGGCCTGCGCGATCGTCGACGTCCGCTCCGCCAGGGCCGACCGCGGCCCCGTGCTCGGTCTCTGCGCGAACATCGCGCTCAGCGTCCTGACCACCGCGGGGCTGATCGCGGCCGTCTCCTCCGGCATCCCGGCCGTGCTGCGCCTGTGGGGCGCCTGGGCCATCACCGCGGGCCTCGTCCAACTGGCCGTCGGTGTCCTGCGGCGCGGCATGGGCGGGCAGTGGCCGATGATCGCCAGCGGCGGCATCTCCGCCCTCGCCGGGGCCTCCTTCATCGCCCAGGCCGCCAAGGACAACGCGTCACTGACGAACCTGGCCGGATACGCCTTCCTCGGCGGCGTCTTCTTCCTCGTCTCCGCGCTCCGCCTGCGGCGTTGAGGGACGGGCGCCCGGACGCGCGCCCTACCGGGCGAACACCTCGAACGGCACCGCCGGCTTCCCGCCGAAGCGCTCCGCCGCCGCCTGCGCGTTGCCCGTGAGGAAGGTGCGGCAGTACGTTTCCGGGTCCTCAGTCGCCAACACCTCGATGTACGTACGGTGTTCGAGGAGCGAGGTGATGGAGCGCTCCAGGCCGGCCGTGGCGTCGACGGCGTGCGTGGGCTGTGCGGAACCGGCGATGGCGACCCACCGCACCCCGTTCCACGGCTCGAGCCCCTGTTCGGTGAGTTCGGGGAAGATCCACCGGTTGCCCGCGTCGCCCGCCGCGTCGAGTGTGGCCCGGCCGACGGCGACGTGGTCGGGGGTGTTCCAGGCGACGCCGCCCCAGGTATCCCGGTGGTTGAGGGTGATGACGAGTTCCGGGCGGTGCCGGCGGATCGCGGCGGCGATGTCGCGGCGCAGCGCCGTGCCGTACTCGATGACGCCGTCCCGGTGGTCGAGGAACTCGACCGTCTCCACGCCGACGACCGCCGCACTGGCCCGCTGCTCCTGCTCGCGCAGCGGGCCGCACTTGGCCGGTTCGAGGGTGTCGATGCCGGCCTCGCCGCGGGTGGCGAGGACGTAGGTGACCTGGCGGCCCGCGTCCGTCCAGGCCGCGATGGCGGCGGAGCAGCCGTACTCCAGGTCGTCCGGGTGGGCGACGACGGCGAGGGCCCGCTGCCAGTCCTCCGGCATGGGCTGCAACGGGGCTTGGGTGTTCGATTCGGGCAGGGTCATACGGGCACCCTATGGCCCCGCCCGGAGGCTCACACCTCTCCGCGCACCATCGCCAGCAGCCGGTCGAGGACGCGCGGCCCGCCCGCCCGCAGGCCGTCGTGCTCGAACTCGTTCGTCACCCAGGGGCGCAGGCCGCGGATCGTGCGGGCCGTGCGCAGGGCGTGCTCCGTGTCCACGTACATGTCGTCGTGGTAGACGGCGGCGACCGTCGGGACCTCGTTCGCGGCGAGCCGCGCCGGGTCGTACAGCGGCGCCCAGTCGGTGCGGGCCGCGACCCGCTCGGCGACCTCGCGCAGCGGGCGCAGCGCCGGGTCGCAGTCGAACTGCCACGGGTGGATGGTCTCGCCGGTGAACAGCAGCGGCCCGCCGCCCGCGAGGGCCTTCTCCCCGTCGAACTGCGGGAATTCCCCGCGCACACGCTCCGCGGACCAGTCGGTGGCCCGCCCGCCCTGCGCGTAGATCGCCTCGTGGACGAGCGCGTACAACGGATGGGGGCGGTACGAGAGGGCGCCCGCGACCTGTTCCTGGAACGCGTCGGACAGCTCCCTCCCACCGGGGGTCCGCACGAACGCGTCCTCCAGGAGGTAGTGCAGCCGGTCGCTGCCGTCGCCCGCGCCGAGCCAGATGCCGAGCGACTGGAAGGCGGGGACCGTCAGTCGGTAGCCGTTCGGCAGGACCGGCTCGTACTCCTGGACGTACGCGGCGATCTCCTTCGCCCGCTCGACGTCCATCGGGTAACGGGCGTAGTGGGCCCGGACCTTGCGCTCGACGCGCGGGTAGGCGGCGCGGTAGACGTCGTCGGCGTGGCCGTCGAGCGTGGGCAGGCCGCCCGTGATGATCGCGGTCTCCAGGCCCTCGGGCGCGGACGACAGATAGCGGACGGCGCAGAAGCCGCCGAAGCTCTGCCCGAGGATCGTCCAGGGCGCACCGCCGGTGACCTCGCGGCGGATGTACTCGCAGTCGCGCACGATCGAGTCGGCGCGGAAGTGGCCCACGTACGCGGCCTGCTGTTCGGCGTCGCCGCGCAGCGGGAGCGTCTGGCGGTTCACGGTGGCGGAGGCGCCGGTGCCGCGCTGGTCGAGGAGGAGGACCCGGTAGTCCTTCAGGGCCCGGCCGAGCCAGGCCGCCGTGCCGGAGAAGCGGTTGGCGCCGAAGCCGGGGCCGCCCTGGAGGTAGAGCAGCCACGGCAGGTTCTCGTGCGCGCGCCCCGGGGCGACGGCCTCGCGCGCGAAGAGCTCGATGCGCTCTCCGTCGGGGACGTCGTGGTCCAGGGGGACGGAGAACCGGCGGTCGGTCAGGACGACCCCGGCCTGGCGGTAGCTGGCGGCGCTCAATGCGGCTCCTGTGCGGTGGGCGGTGGTGCGGGCGGTGCGTCCGGCCAGTCTCCCACCCCCATGATCGACACCTTCTGCCACATCCGGTTGTCACATCCGGGGCTCCTGACCGGTTCTCCCTTTTGGAAGCTCAGGAGCCACAGAAAGGATCGTCCCGATGAAAGCCGTCATCGTGTGCCACTCCGTGTCGCACGGCAATACGCGCCGTGTCGCCGACGCCATGGCCGAGGTACTGGACGCGAAGGTCCTCGGCCCCGACGAGGCCGACCCCGCGGAGCTCGCGGAGGCCGACCTCGTCGGATTCGGCTCCGGTGTCTTCTACGCGAAGCCGCATCCGCGCCTGACCGAGTTCGCCAGGGCCCTGCCCGCCGGGCAGGGCCGGGCCTTCGTGTTCGCCACCAGCGGGCTGCCGGAGACCCCCCTGACACGGTTCGCCCGCCCTCTGGTCCGGCTCCTCGAAAGCAAGGGCTTCCACGTCGACGGGTCCTTCACGTGCCGGGCGTTCGACACCTGGGCGCCCTTCAAGGTCGCCGGAGGCATCAACAAACACCGGCCGAACGACGCGGATCTCGCCGCGGCGCGGGAGTTCGCCGCGCGGCTGCGGGACGTCCGTGGGCCGGTCTCCTGACAGCGGTTCAAGACAGCGGTTCAAGACACCGGTTCAAGGACCACCACCGCCGTCTCGACCGGCCGCTTCGCCGCGTACGCGTCCAGGTTCGTCTCGATCGCGCGCCAGCGGTCCCACAGCCGCGCCCGCTCCTCGCCCGTCGCGGCACGCGCGCGTACCGTCCGCCGCCCAGTCACCAGGTGGACGCTCGCCTCGGGGTGTTCCTGGAGGTTGAGCCACCAGGCGGGCTCGCCCTCGCCCCACCCGTTCATCGCCAGTGTGACCAGGTGCGGGCCGTCCTCCACGTAGGCGACGATCACGCCGCGCGGGCGGCCGGTGCGGCGGCCCGTGGTGGTCAGGCGCAGGGTGCCCCACTTGCCGGGGCGCGGCTTCCAGAGTCCGATCCGGCCGCCGAAGGCCCGGTACGCGCCCCGGTGCACCTTCCAGGCCAGGCGGATGAACCAGCGCGGCGGCAGCCACGGCGCTTTCGTACGGTCCCCGGTCGGCATGGCGGCCTCCCCACGCACGGTTTGGCGGCGGTTCCGCAGCACGCTAGCCGCGGGCGACCGCGCCCGGTAGGGCCGAACGGTCCGCTGACGCTCAGCGCGCGCCGAGGCTCGATCCGCGCACCACCAACTCCGGTTGCAGCACCACCCGCCGGTGCTCGTGCGCGCTCTCCGGGTCGTCCGCCGCCTCGATCTCCTCCAGGAGCAGGTCCGCGGCAAGCGCGCCCATGTGGACCGCGGGCTGGCGCACCGACGTGAGCGGGACCGCTGCCGCCGACGCGAACTCGATGTCGTCGTAGCCGACGATCGCGATGTCCTCGGGGACCCGGACCCCGGCCGCGTACAGGGACTGGAGGACGCCGAGGGCGAGGAGGTCGTTGGCGCAGAAGACGGCCGTGGGGCGCTCGGTGAGGCCGAGGAGGCGGGCGCCCGCGTCGCGGCCCGCGGCCACGTCGAGGCGTTCGGTCGGGAGTTCGCGCAGCACGGAGGACGGGAGGCCGGCCTCCTTCAGCGCGCGCTGGGCGCCCTGACGGCGGTCCGCGACCTGATTGAGGGTGGGCGGTCCGCTGACGTACGCGATGGAGCGGTGGCCCGCGTCGACGAGGTGGCGCACGGCGAGCGCGCCGCCGTTGACGTCGTCGACCGAGACCGAGCACTCGGTGGCGCCCTCGGCGACCCGGTCGACCAGCACGAACGGGATGTCGTGCCTGCGGAAGGCCTCCACGGTGGGGCCGGTCGCCTCGGCGGGCGTCAGCAGCACTCCGCGCACCCGCTGCTCGGCGAAGAGCGACAGATAGTCGGCCTCCTCGGCCGGGCTCTGCGCGCTGTTGCACACCATCACCCCGAGCCCGGCGTCGCGGGCCGCACGCTCGGCGCCGCGTGCGACATCCACGAAGAAGGGGTTGCCCATGTCGAGGACGAGCAGGCCCATGATGCGGCTGCGTCCGGCACGCAGTTGGCGGGCGGACTCGCTGCGGACGTAGCCGAGCCGCTCGATGGCGGCCTGGACGCGGGCACGCGTGGCGTCGGCCACGGCCTCGGGCCGGTTGATCACATTCGAGACCGTGCCCACGGACACCCCCGCTTCACGGGCGACGTCCTTGATCCCCACGGACTGTCCCATCGGGTGTGGTCCTCCTGGTGAGCTGGTGCGGCAGTCGGAGTGTACGTGGCGGGGGCCGGTCGGTGTTCGATACGCCAGACGACTGGGTGAATCGTTTCGTTCAGGCCGGTCGCCTGGGCCACTGGGACGTCACCCGCCGTGCCTCCGTCCACGCGATCCGCCGTACCAATAAGCCGGATACACCTCACGCATACCTCATGCACGCCTCTTGCCTCTCGCGGCGCGGACCTGAATCGTTTGAACCGGAACACCTTCACCGACGAAGGGACACCCCGAGATGCGCAGCGACATACGTCGCAGAACCGTCCTCGCCGCGAGCGCGGGCGCGGTGCCCGTCCTCGCGGCAGCGGCCCCGTCCGCCACCGCGGCCCCGATCGGAGCCGCCGCTCTCCCCACTCCCCCGGGCGGCGCGGTCACCGGCCTCACCACCGAGCACCGTGTCGACCCCCTCGGCACCGACGCCGCCCGCCCCCGCTTCGGCTGGCAGCTCGGCTCCCCGAAGCGCGGCCTGGCGCAGGGCGCGTACCGGATCCGGGTGGCGTCCAGCGCGGCGCGGCTCGCCCGCGCGGACGTGTGGGACAGCGGCCGCGTGACGTCGTCCGACTCGGTGGCCGTGCGCTACGACGGTCCCGAACTCCGGCCGTCCACCGGCTACTTCTGGTCCGTGACGGTCTGGGACACGGACGGCCGCCAGGTCGGCACCTCCCCCGCCGCCCGCTTCGAGACGGCCCTGCTCAGCAGCGACGGCGTCACCCGGTGGGACGGCGCCCAGTGGATCGGCATGAAGGGCAAGAAGCCCAACTCTGCGGGCGCGCCGATGCTGCGCGGCCGGGCCACGCTGCGCAAGGGCGCCCGGGTCAGCGAGGCACGCCTGTACGTGACGACGCTCGGCGTCTACGAGGCGTACGTCAACGGCGAGCGCGTCACGGTCCCCGAGGGCGAGGGCCGCACGGCCGAACTGCTCACCCCGGGCTGGACCAACTACGACACGAGCGTCAACTACATGACGTACGACGTCACGGACCTGGTCATACGGGGCGGCGGCCGCGACGTGACGCTCGCCGCCGTGCTCGGCAACGGCTGGTACAACTCACGCGTCTCGGAGGGCAGCAAGTACTACTCCAAGGACGGCAACCCCCTGGCCCTCAAGGCCAAGCTGCTCGTCCGGTACGCCGACGGCAGCACGCAGAGCCTCGTCACGAAACCCGGCGCCGACTGGAAGGCCACGGACACCGGCCCCTACCGCGCCGACGACATCTACGACGGCCAGACCTACGACGCCCGCAAGGAACTCCCCGGCTGGACGGCGGGCGGCGGCGGCTTCGACACGTCGGCGTGGTCGGACGTCGAGGAGGTCGGCTACGCCGCGAAGTACCCGGACGCCAAACTGACCGCGTACCCCGGCGAGACGGCCCGCCTGATGGAGAAGTGGGACCGCACACCCGAGTCGTTGACGGTCTACTCCGAGGTCACGGGCGAGGAGTCGAGCGCCAACGGCAAGGGCCGCATCGTCCCCGACCCCGCCCGCTCCACCAGCGGCGAGCCGGGCCCCGTCACCCTGCGCCCCGGTGACACCGCCGTCTTCGACCTCGGCCAGAACATGGTCGGTGTCCCCCGCTACACGCTGCGCGGCCCGGCCGGAGCCGAAGTCGTCGTCAGGTTCGGCGAGATGCTCAACGACGACAGCAAGGGCGCGGACGGCCCCGTCGGCTCCCTCTACCGGGCCAATCTGCGCTCGGCCAAGGCCACGAGCACGTACATCCTCAAGGGCGCGGGCGGCGAGGGCGAGACGCACGAGGAGTCACTCACCTTCTACGGATTCCGCTATGTGTCGGTGGAGGTGACCACGAAGGACACGGAGGTCACCGTCACCGGCCTGACCGGCAGGGTCGCCACCTCCGCGATCCGCGAGACCGGCAGCATCCGGACCAACGACGACGACGTCAACCAGCTGATCAGCAACGTCCATTGGGGCCAGCGCGGCAACTACCTGTGGGTGCCCACCGACTGCCCGCAGCGCGACGAGCGGCTCGGCTGGACCGGCGACACCCAGGTGTTCTCCCGCACCGGCCTCTACAACACGGACTCGGTGGCCTTCCTCAGCCACTTCGAGGACATCCTGATCGAGTCGCAGAAGACGTACGGCGTCGACGGCGCGCAGTTCACGGCGGTGGCACCCGGCAACCGGTACAACGCGGCGCAGCCGTGCAGTGGTTGGGCGGACTGCGGGGTCGTCGTGCCGTGGACGGTGTGGCAGATGAGCGGCGACCGGACGGTCATCGACCGCAGCTGGGACGCCATGGTCACGTACATCGACTGGATCAGGAAAAAGGGCGGCGACACCTACGCCGGCCAGGGCGCGATCTTCGCCGACTGGCTCGCCTTCCAGAACACCGGCACCCAGCTGATGAGCGACGTCTACTACGCGTACAGCGTGCGTCTGATGGCACAGATGGCACGCGCAACGGGCAGGACGTCGGAGTCGAAGTCGTACGAAGCCCTCTTCACTCACATCCGCCGTGCCTTCATGGCCAAGTACATCGCGGTCGACGGCGACAAGATCACGGTCCGCTCCAGCCTCGGAGGCAAGCCGCTCATGGGCGGCGACCCCGAGGACGACAGCCAGTCGGCCCTCCTCTGGGTCCTCAAGCTCGGCTTCTACGACACGCAGGCCCAACGCCGCGCCCTGGTCGGCCTGTTGGCGGACAACATCGGCAACGACGCGGCGTACAAGGCGGCCCACCCCGACAGCGCCCGCGTCGGCTACGCGGAGAACACCCTCTCCGTCGGCTTCCTCGGCGCGAACGTCCTCGCCCCGGTCCTCACCGACGAGGGCCGCCCCGACCTCGCGTACGAACTCCTCCACCAGGACGCCATGCCGTCCTGGCTCTACTCGGTGAAGAACGGCGCGACGACGATCTGGGAACGCTGGAACTCCTACTCCAAGGAGGACGGCTTCGGCCCGGTCGAGATGAACTCCTTCAACCACTACTCGTACGGCGCGATCATGGAGTGGATGTACGCGTACATGGCCGGCATCGCCACCGACCCCGACCACCCCGGCTTCCGCCGCTTCCGCCTCCAGCCCCACCTCGACCCGACGGGCAGGATCACCGAGGTCGAGTCCCACCACCTCTCCCCCTACGGCGAGATCACGAGCACCTGGTCCCTGTCCGGCGACGGCACCCTCACGTACGAGGCGGTGGTCCCACCCAACACCGGGGCGACGCTGGCCCTCCCGGCCGTCTCAGCCGACACCGTCCGCGAGGGCCGCACCCCACTGGCGAAGACGGCCGGGGTCCGCTTCGAGGACTTCAAGGACAAGGTGGCCACGTATCGGCTGTCACCGGGTAGGTATCGGGTGACGAGCACGGTGCGCTGACGCGAGCAAGTAGGAAGGGAGCCGGACGTAGCCCGCCAAGGAATTCTGCCGGCGGGCTACATTCGGCCACGGCGTAAGGTCAGACCACCATGACCGACTACGACACCTACGGCAGCAGCACACACACTGCGAGTGAACTGGTCCACCTCGTCACGGGCCACCTCGATGTGGTCTTCACCGAGCGTGAAAGTTACTACCGGGGTGTCTACCACCTCGCCCAGGGAACGTACGGACGCATTGAGATCCAGCCGAACGCCATCCCCGGCGATGACGACCAGGACGACCTCTACACCCCGGAACACCCGTCGGCCCGGGTCCTTCTGCTCACCAACACCCCGACACCAGAACCCACCCTGCACGCACGACTCGGCACCATCTCAGGTCTCGTGCACTTGGGCCGCGAATCATGGTGAGCCGCTGGGGGCCCGCGACTCCTCACAATTACTTGAGCGCATCGGCCGATGCGGCTCCATGAGGCACTGGGAGGAGGACCGTGGAGCGCGACGTCCTGGTGCGGCTGTTGGCCGCTCACGAGGCGGAGCCCGCCACGGCCGCGGCGGCGCTGGCGGCTCTTCGCGGTGGCGCCGCCTACGTGGTGTGGGGTGGAGCTTCTTCATCTGAGGCGTACGCCCACATCTACGCCCGTCGGCTCCGGCATACAGAGCGGAGAGGAACTCGCACCTTGGGCCTTGAGCGGGCGGTCCATCTCCTCCGCGAGCATCACGGATCCGTGCGTCTCGGACGGATCATCGCCGTCGACAGGACCTGGGCCTTCATGCTCTTCCTCAGTGCGGATGCGGAAACTCTTGTTGCTTGTACTGGCGTGCAGCGGGCGGTCGAGTAGATACCAGCCTGGTGCTCAGCGCGAGCCCCTGCTCGACCCCCGCACAACCAACTCCGGCCGCAGCACGATGTGTTCGTGGTGGTGGTCCGCCGCGTGGGTGCCCGTTTCCTGGAGGAGGAGGTGGGCGGCGATGGTGCCGAGGCTGGTGGCCGGTTGGCGGATTGAGGTGAGGGGGACTGTCGCGGCCGAGGCGAATTCGATGTCGTCATAGCCGATCAGGGAGATGTCGTCGGGGACTCGGACGCCTGCCGTGTAGAGGGATTGCAGGACGCCGAAGGCCAGGAGGTCGTTCGCGCAGAAGACGGCCGTGGGGCGGTGGGCCAGGCCCAGGAGGCGGGCGCCCGCGTCGCGGCCTGCCGCCACGTCCAGACGGTCGGTGGGGAGTTCGTAGAGGTGCCAGGAGGGGAGGCGCATTTCCGCCAAGGCTTTGTGGGCGCCCTCGCGGCGGTCCTGGATCTGTTTGAGGTGGGGCGGGCCGCTGACGTAGGCGATGGAGCGGTGGCCCGTGTCGAGGAGGTGGCGGAGGGCGAGCGTGCCGCCCGCCACGTCGTCGACCGCCACCGAGCAGCCCGGTTCGTCGCCCGCGACCCGGTCCACGACGACGTACGGGATGCCGTGCCGGCGGAAGGCGCGGAGGGTGGCTCCGCTGGGGTCGGCGGGCGTGATGAGAGCGCCGCGTACCCGTTGTTCCGCGAAGAGGGACAGGTAATCGGCCTCCACTGCCGCGCTCTGCGCACTGTTGCACACCATCACGCCGAGCCCGGCCTCGCGCGCCGCGCGTTCGGCGCCGCGCGCGAGGTCCACGAAGAACGGGTTGCCCATGTCGAGGACGAGCAGCGACACGATCCGGCTCTGTCCGGCCCGCAGTTGGCGGGCGTATTCGCTGCGGACGTAGCCGAGGTGGGCGATGACCTGTCGGACGTGGCGGCGGGTGGGTTCGGAGACCCGGTCGGGCTGGTTGAGGACGTTGGAGACGGTGCCGACCGAGACACCTGCCGCCCGGGCCACGTCCTTGATGCCCACCGCGGACCGCTCAGGCAAGGTGGAAGACCTCGGTGAGCGGGCGCATCGCGGCGTCGGGCGCCTGCCCGTCCAACGCCTCGAAGAACTCGCCCATCTCGGCCTGCCAGCGTGCGTTGACGTCGGTGGCGTCCATGGCCGCGCGCGCCTTGTCGAAGTCCTCGGTCTCCAGGTAGCCGACGAGCAGTCCGTCCTCGCGGAGGAAGAGTGTGTAGTTGTGCCAGCCGGTGGCCGTCAGGGCGTCCTGCATTTCCTGCCATACGTGCGCGTGGCGTTCGCGGTACTCGTCGATGCGGTCGGGCTTGACCTTGAGGAGGAAGCAGACGCGTTGCATGTCACTCATTTCTCGTGCTCCGCTTCTCGTTTCCCGCTCAGAACTTGTAGTCGTCGATGTTCTTCTTGTCGAAGACGGTCGGCTTGCCGAGCGTGACGACGCCGTCCTGCTCGATCGTGTACTCGCCCATGTCTCCGGCCTTGAACTTCTCGCCCGCCTTGCCGGTGATCTGCCCGGACTCCAGGGCCACCGCGGTGTGCGCCGCGAGCGCGCCGAGCTTCGCCGGGTCCCACAGCTCGAACGCCTCGACGGTGCCGTTCTTGACGTAGGCGCGCATGTCGTTGGGCGTGCCGAGGCCGGTCAGCTTGACCTTGCCCTTGTACTTGGAACCGGAGAGGTACTGGGCCGCCGCCTTGATGCCGACCGTGGTCGGGGAGATGATTCCCTTCAGCTTCGGGTGCTCCTGGAGGAGGCCCTGGGTCTGCTGGAACGACTTCTGCGCGTCGTCGTCCCCGTAGGCGGTCGTGACGAGCTTGATGTCCTTGTACGCGGGCTTCTTCAGCTCGTCCTTCATGTACTTGATCCACGTGTTCTGGTTGGTGGCCGTCTGGGCCGCCGACAGAATCGCGATCTCGCCCTTGTTGCCGATCTGCTTGGCGAGCTGCTGCACCTGGGTGCGGCCGAGGTCCTCGGCGGAGGCCTGCGAGACGAAGGCGTTGCGGCAGTCGACCTTGGTGTCGGAGTCGTAGGTGACGATGCTGACGCCGTTCTTCATCGCCTGCTTGAGCGCGGTGCACAGCGCGCCCGGGTCCTGCGCGGACACCGCGATGGCGTCGGCCTGCTGCTGGGTGAGGGTGTTGACGTAGGAGACCTGTCCGGAGGTGTCGGTGCCGGAGCTGGTGCCGACCTCCTTGTACGTGGAGCCGAGCTGCTGCACCGCCTTCTTGCCGCCGTTGTCGGAGGTGGTGAAGTACGGGTTGTTGACCTGCTTGGGCAGGAAGGCGACCGTGAGGCCCTTCTTGGTCTTGGCGTTCGGGTCGGCCTTGCCCGCGGCCGCCGACTTGGCGTCCTCCTTGTTGGAGTCGGACTTGGTGGTGCCGCCGCAGGCGGTGGCGGCCACCATGAGGGCGGTGGAGACGGCGAGCGCGGCGGACAGCCGGCGGGTGGATGCGTTCATGGCGTTTCCTTACGGGACGTGGGGCTACGGAGCGACGGGTGCGGCTGTTGCCGTCTTCTTGCGGGACCTCGCCTGGGCGATCTGGCGGCCGACGCGCGGCGCGAGCACGGAGATGACGAGCAGGACGCCGGTGACGACGATCTGGGACTGCGCGGAGACGTTCAGCAGGCTCATCACGTTCTGCAGCGAGCCGAGCAGGAACACACCGGCGATGGCGCCGCCGAGGGTGCCCTTGCCGCCGTCGAAGTCGATGCCGCCGAGCAACACGGCGGCGATGACGGAGAGTTCGAGCCCGGTGGCGTTGTCGTAGCGGGCGCTCGCGTAGTGCAGGGCCCAGAAGACTCCGGTGAGCGCGGAGAGCACGCCCGTCGTGACGAACATCGACAGCTTGAGCCGCCTGACGCGCACACCGGCGAACCGGGCGGCCTCCTCGTTCGCGCCGATCGCGAAGAGGGAGCGGCCCATGCGGGTGGCGTGCAGTACGACGATCGCGATGGCGAGGAGGACGACGAAGGGCAGCGCGGCGTACGGGATGAACGTGTCGCCGATCCGGTTCGCCCCGAAGTCCAGGTACTGGGCGGGGAAGTCGGTCACCGAGTCGGAGCCGAGGACGATCTGGGCGATGCCTCGGTAGGCCGCCATCGTGCCGATGGTGACGGCGAGGGACGGCAGGCCGAGGCGGGTGACGAGCAGCCCGTTGATCAGTCCGCAGACGACGCCGAGCAGCAGGCACAGCGGGATGATCGTCTCGATGGCCATGCCGTTGTTCCACAGCGCGCCCATCACGGCGCCGGACAGGCCGACCGTGGAGCCGACCGACAGGTCGACCTCGCCGGAGATGACCAGCATCGTCATCGGCAGGGCGATGATCGCGATGGGCAGGGTGTTGCCGATCAGGAACGACAGGTTGAGCGCGTTGCCGAAGTTGTCGACGAACGCGAAGGAGCACAACAGCAGTACGACGAGCAGCGCGCCGACGGCGGTGTCCCAACGGACCGATCCCGCAAGGGAGTTCTTAGGCATGGCGGGCGCTCCTCATCTGTGCGGCCTGCTTGCGCAGCACGGCGGCGACGCGCAGCGCGACGATCCGGTCGACGGCGATGGCGAGCAGCAGCAGGATTCCGTTGATGGCGGTGACCCAGACGGAGCTGACGCCGATGGCGGGCAGCACGCTGTTGATGGAGGTCAGCAGCAGGGCGCCGAGGGCCGCGCCGTAGACGGTTCCGGCGCCGCCGGTGAAGGCGACACCTCCCACCACTACGGCGCTGACGACCGTGAGTTCGTAGCCGTTTCCGGTGCCGGAGTCGACGTTGCCGAAGCGCGCCAGGTACAGGGCGCCTGCGAGTCCGGCGAGCGCGCCGCACAGCACGTACGCGGTCATGATCCGCTTGCGGACGGGGATGCCGGCGAGGTTCGCGGCCTCGGGGCTGGAGCCGAGCGCGTACATCTCGCGGCCGCTGCGGTAGCTGCGCAGGTAGTAGCCGACGCAGAGCAGGACGGCGACGGCGAGCAGCGCGAGGTAGGGCACGATCCAGACGCCGTCGTGGCCGAAGTCGACGAAGGCGTCGGGCAGGTCGGCGGCGACGATCTGCTGCGAGCCGACCCAGATGGAGTCGATGCCGCGCACCACGTAGAGGGTGCCGAGGGTGACGACGAGGGCGGGCACCTTGCCGAGGCTGACAAGGGCGCCGTTGAGGACGCCGAAGACGGTGCCGATGGCGACGGCGTAGACGACGGCGATCAGTGAACTGCCGCCGCCCTGAAGGTAGTCGCCAGCGGCGAAGGCGGAGATGCCGAGCACCGAGCCGACGGACAGGTCGACGTTGCGGGTGATGACGACGATCGCCTGGCCGGTGGCGACGAGGACGAGGATGGTGGCGTTCAGGAGGAGGTCCTTGACGCCCTGCTGCGACAGGAACTCGGTGTTGAAGACCTGCGTGGCGAGCAGCATCACCACGAGCACGGCGGCGACGGCGAGTTCGCGCGCCTTGAACACCTTGTCGAGCAGCCGTCGCCCGGCGGTGGGCGGCGGCGCCGCGTCCTCGCGTACGGGTGGTGCGGTGATGGTCATGGGGTGCTCCTTGCGGTGTGCACGGGCGCGGGCAGCGCGTGGCCCGCACCGGCCGCGGCGGACAGCACGTGGCCCGCACCAGCCGAGGCGGGCAGCAAGTCGCCCTCGCCTGCCATCGCGAGCCACGCGGGCGGCGGCCCGGCGGTCGCGCCGGCATCCTCCGACGGGGTGCACGGCCTCCGGACACGGCCGGAACACGTGGTGGTGCGCGCCTCGGCGTGCCGGGAGGCGGCACCCGGGTTCCTCGCGGAGCTCATGCCGCCCTCCCCGTCGCCGCCGCCATCACGGACTCCTCGTTCGCCTCCGCGCGCGGCAGCTCCGCGGAGAGCCGGCCCTCGTGCATCACGAGCACCCGGTCGGCCATGCCGAGGATCTCGGGCAGGTCGGAGGAGATCATCAGGACGGCGACGCCGTCGGCCGCGAGGGAGGACAGCAGGCGGTGCACCTCGGCCTTGGTGCCGACGTCGATGCCGCGCGTGGGCTCGTCGACGATGAGCACCTGGGGTCCTGTGGCGAGCCACTTGGCGAGGACGACCTTCTGCTGGTTGCCGCCGGAGAGCGTGCCGACGACATCGGCGAGCCGCGCGTACTTGACCTGGAGCTTCACCGACCAGTCCAGGGACCGGCTGCGCTCCGCCTTGCGGTTCATGAGGCCCGCGCGTGAGGTGTCGGCGAAGCCGGTGAGCCCGATGTTGCGCTCGATGGACATGTCCATCACGAGGCCCTGGGCCCGCCGGTCCTCCGGGACGAGCGCGAGGCCCGCGTGCATCGCGAGGCTCGGCGCACCGGGCTTGAGCTTCTGCCCGAGGACCTCCACCTCGCCGCCGTCGAAGCGGTCGACGCCGAACACGGCGCGGGCCACCTCGCTGCGGCCGGCGCCCACGAGCCCGGCCAGGCCCACGATCTCGCCGCGCCGCACCTCGAAGGAGACGTCGGTGAACACACCCTCGCGGGTCAACCGGCTGACCTTGAGGGCGACTTCGCCGAGTTCGGTGTCCTGCTTGGGGTACAGCTCGTCGAGGTCGCGGCCGACCATACGGCGCACGAGGTCGTCCTCGGTGAGCCCGTCGACCGGTTCGCTCGCCACCCACGCCCCGTCCCGCAGCGTCGTGACCCGCTGGCACAGCTCGAAGATCTCCTCCAGGCGGTGCGAGATGAACAGCACGGCGGAGCCCTGCTCGCGCAGCGTCCGTACGACGCCGAACAGGCGGGCCACCTCGCTGCCGGTGAGCGCGGCGGTCGGCTCGTCCATGATCAGCACGCGGGCGTCGAAGGACAGCGCCTTGGCGATCTCGACGAGCTGCTGGTCGGCGATGGACAGGCCGCGGGCGGGCTGGTCCGGGTCGAGCTCCACGCCGAGCCGCTTGAACAGAGCGGCCGTGGACTCCTTGACCGTGGTGTGGTCGACGCGGCCGAAGGAGCGGCGCGGCTGGCGGCCCATGAAGATGTTCTCGGCGATGGACAGGTCGGGGAAGAGCGTCGGCTCCTGGTAGATGACGGCGACACCGGCGTCGCGGGCGTCGGCGGGGCCGTGGAACTCGACCGGGGAGCCGTCGAGCAGCACCGTCCCGGTGTCCGGGCGGTGCACCCCGGCGAGGGCCTTGATGAGCGTCGACTTTCCGGCGCCGTTCTCACCGGCGAGGGCGTGCGCCTCACCGGCGTGCAGGCTCAGTGACACACCACGCAGGGCGCGCACGGCACCGAAGGACTTGCTCACCCCCTCCAGGGCGAGCACCGGAGTGGTCTCCGGTTCAGGTGGCGTCATGACAGGTCTCCAGGGGTCGAAGGGCACCCGACGTGAAATGTTTCAGTGAAACGTTCCGGAAGCTAGCCACGCTCCGGCGCCCCGGTCAAGGGGTCTGAGCGGCCCGAATACGCCGACGTACGAAACGATTCCGTAACGCGCGGAAGTCCTCGCACACCCCCTTGACGCACCTCACGAGGGGGACTAGCTTCGCTGCACAATGAATCGATTCACACGCGATTCATTGGACAGACGATTCATCGGACGGCTCGCAGACCCGTGTACTCAGAGGTGGACATGCCTGACATCGCTGCCGTGAAGGCCGCACTCGCCAACCAGCGGATCGAGACGCCGTCCTGGGGCTACGGCAACTCGGGCACCCGGTTCAAGGTGTTCGCCCAGGCCGGTGTGCCCCGCACGCCGCACGAGAAGCTGGACGACGCGGCGAAGGTGCACGAGTTCACCGGCATCGCCCCGAAGGTCGCGCTGCACATCCCGTGGGACAAGGTCGACGACTATGCGGCCCTGTCGGCGTACGCGAAGGAGCGCGGCGTCGAACTCGGCACGATCAACTCCAACACCTTCCAGGACGACGACTACAAGTTCGGCAGTGTCTGCCACCCGGACCCGAAGGTCCGCCGCAAGGCGCTCGACCACCTTCTGGAATGCGTCGACATCATGGACGCGACGGGTTCCAAGGATCTGAAGATCTGGCTCGCCGACGGCACCAACTACCCGGGCCAGGACGACATCGTGGCCCGCCAGGACCGCCTCGCCGAGTCCCTCGCCGCCGTCTACGAGCGGCTCGGCGACGACCAGCGGCTGCTCCTGGAGTACAAGTTCTTCGAGCCCGCCTTCTACACGACGGACGTGCCGGACTGGGGCACCTCGTACATGCAGTGCATGAAGCTCGGCGACAAGGCGCAGGTCGTGGTCGACACGGGCCACCACGCGCCGGGCACGAACATCGAGTTCATCGTGGCGCTGCTGCTGCGCGAGAAGAAGCTCGGCGGCTTCGACTTCAACTCCCGCTTCTACGCGGACGACGACCTGATGGTGGGCGCCGCCGACCCGTTCCAGCTCTTCCGCATCCTGCACGAGGTCGCGAAGAACGGCGGCTTCGACCCGGCGACCAATGTGGCGTTCATGCTCGACCAGTGCCACAACATCGAGGCGAAGATCCCGGCGGTCATCCGCTCCGTGATGAATGTGCAGGAGGCCACCGCGAAGGCGCTGCTCGTGGACCGTGCGGCGCTGAGCACCGCGCAGGCGGCGGGCGACGTCCTGACCGCGAACTCCGTGATCATGGACGCGTACAACACCGATGTGCGGCCGCTGCTCGCCGAGTGGCGCGAGGAGCAGGGACTCGCGGCCGATCCCGTCGCCGCGTACGCCGCCTCCGGGTGGCAGGAGCGGATCGTGGCCGAGCGGGTCGGCGGGGAGCAGGCGGGGTGGGGCGCGTAACCGTCTTCCCGTCGTTCATCCCACTCAATTCCCCAGGTATTTAGGACCTTTCATGGCTACGCACCCGCAGGTCGCCGCCCTCATCGACCGTTCGAACCGGCTCGGCGCCGACCCCCGCAACACCAACTACGCCGGCGGGAACACCTCCGCCAAGGCCACCGAGACGGACCCGGTCACGGGCGGCGACGTCGAGCTGATGTGGGTCAAGGGCTCGGGCGGCGACCTGGGCACGCTCAAGGAGGCCGGGCTCGCGGTTCTGCGCGTGGACCGGCTCAAGGCGCTCACCGAGGTGTACCCGGGTGTCGAGCGCGAGGACGAGATGGTCGCCGCGTTCGACTACTGCCTGCACGGCAAGGGCGGCGCCGCGCCGTCCATCGACACGGCCATGCACGGCCTGGTGGACGCGGCACACGTCGACCATCTGCACCCGGACTCCGGCATCGCGCTCGCCTGCGCCGCCGACGGCGAGAAGCTGACCGCCGAGTGCTTCGGCGAGAAGGTCGTATGGGTGCCGTGGCGGCGCCCCGGCTTCCAACTCGGCCTGGACATCGCGGAGATCAAGGCCGCCAACCCGGACGCGATCGGCTGCATCCTGGGCGGCCACGGCATCACGGCGTGGGGTGACACGGCCGAGGAGTGCGAGGCCAACTCGCTGTTCATCATCCGCACCGCGGAGACGTTCCTCGCCGAGCGCGGCAAGGAGGAGCCCTTCGGCCCGGTCGTCGAGGGCTACGCGGGGCTGGGCGCGGCCGAGCGCCGGGCGCGCGCCGCCGAACTCGCCCCGCTGATCCGGGGCCTGGCCTCCACGGACCGCCCGCAGGTCGGCCACTTCGACGACTCGGGCCCCGTACTGGACTTCCTGGCGTCCGCCGAGCACCCGCGCCTCACCGCGCTCGGCACCTCGTGCCCGGACCACTTCCTTCGCACGAAGGTCCGCCCGCTCGTCCTCGACCTGCCGCCCACGGCCGAACTCGACGCCGTGGCCGCACGGTTGAAGGAACTGCACGCCGAGTACCGCACCGAGTACGCGGCGTACTACGAGCGGCACGCGAGCCCCGACTCCCCCGCGATGCGCGGCGCCGACCCGGCGATCGTGCTGGTGCCGGGTGTCGGCATGTTCTCCTTCGGCAAGGACAAGCAGACCGCGCGGGTGGCGGGCGAGTTCTACCTCAACGCGATCAACGTGATGCGCGGTGCGGAGGCCGTGTCGACGTACGCGCCGATCGAGGAGTCGGAGAAGTTCCGCATCGAGTACTGGGCCCTGGAGGAGGCCAAGCTCCAGCGGATGCCGAAGCCGAAGCCGCTCGCCACGCGGGTGGCGCTGGTGACGGGCGCGGGCTCGGGCATCGGCAAGGCCATCGCCCACCGGCTCGTCGCGGAGGGCGCGTGCGTGGTCGTCGCCGACCTCAACGCGGACGGTGCGGCAGCGGTGGCCGAGGAGCTGGGCGGGCCGGACAAGGCGGTCGCGGTGACGGTCGACGTCACGTCGGAGGAGCAGATCGCGGACGCCTTCAAGGCGGCGGCGCTGGCCTTCGGCGGGGTCGACCTGGTCGTCAACAACGCGGGCATCTCGATCTCGAAGCCGCTCCTGGAGACGACGGCGAAGGACTGGGACCTTCAGCACGACATCATGGCGCGCGGTTCGTTCCTCGTCTCGCGGGAGGCGGCGCGGGTGATGCGGGCGCAGGACATGGGCGGCGACATCGTCTACATCGCGTCGAAGAACGCGGTGTTCGCGGGCCCGAACAACGTGGCGTACTCGGCTACGAAGGCGGACCAGGCCCACCAAGTGCGGCTGCTGGCGGCCGAGTTGGGCGGGGACGGGATCCGGGTCAACGGGGTCAACCCGGATGGCGTGGTGCGCGGGTCCGGGATCTTCGCCGGGGGCTGGGGCGCGAAGCGTGCCGCGGTGTACGGGGTGGAGGAGGAGAAGCTGGGCGAGTTCTACGCGCAGCGGACGCTTTTGAAGCGGGAGGTGCTTCCGGAACACGTCGCGAACGCGGTCTTCGCGTTGACCGGGGGCGACCTTACGCATACGACGGGGTTGCATGTTCCGGTGGATGCGGGTGTGGCGGCGGCGTTCCTCCGTTGACCCGTCGTGGGCGCGCCCGGTTCGTCTTGGCGCCCACGGGTGGGTGGGCTTCATTCGGTCGGCGTGGCGCTGCCGGCTCGCCCACCCGCACGGGGCTCCGCCCCGGACCCCGCTGCTCAATCGCCGCAGGGGCTCAATCAAAACCCACCGATCCCCCGCTCATCACCCTCCCACCCGCCCCCTCCAGGGGCTACGGCCTCCCGGGGCGGCGCACCCACACCTCGGGCGATCCGCCACCAGGCACGGCTCGCCACCGCCCTCGGGCAACCGCCCGCCGTCTTGGGCAGTCTGCCGCCTGGGGCGGCAGGGTGGGCAAGGCGGCACCCCCGGTGCCGCGCAAGAAGGCGGACGGGCCCAACCCCGCGCGGGGTCCGGGGCCCGCCCCGGTTTGGGACGGGAAGGGGCGGCGGGGGCGATCCCACTCCCCCGCCACACACCGTCACCCACCACCCAACACCCCGCACACCCACCAAAGGCCACCCTCATGCCCACCACCCCCTACGCCGCGATAGACCTGGGCGCCTCCAGCGGCCGGATCATGACTGCCCGCGTCACCCACGACACCCTCGCCCTGACCGAGGCCCACCGCTTCCCGAACACCCCCGTCCGCACCCCCGACGGCCTCCACTGGGACATCCTCGGGCTCTACACCGGCATCCTGGAGGGCCTCCGGAAGGCCGGCCCGGTCCGCTCGATCGGGATCGACAGCTGGGCCGTCGACTACGGACTGCTCGACACGGACGGCTCCCTCCTCGGCAACCCTTACCACTACCGCGACACCCGCACGGACCACACCGCCGAGAAGCTGTGGGCGACGATCCCGCCGCAGGAGCTGTACGCGGCCACCGGCCTCCAGTACGTCCCGTTCAACACGATCTACCAGCTGACAGCAGCCCGCGGCACCGCACAACTCAACGCCGCCCACCGCCTGTTGCTGATCCCCGACCTCCTCACCTACTGGCTGACGGGACAGCAGGGCACCGAGCTGACGAACGCCTCCACCACCCAGCTCATCGACCCCCGCACCGGCGACTGGTCCCACGACATCGCCACCCGCGCCGGCATCGACGTGAACCTCTTCGCCCCGATTCGCCACCCCGGCGACCCGGCGGGCGAACTCCTCCCGCACGTCCTCGACGAGACCGGCCTCACAGGACCCGTCCCGGTCACCACCGTCGCCTCGCACGACACCGCGTCCGCCGTGGCCGCCGTCCCGGCGACCGAGGAGAACTTCGCGTACATCTGCACCGGCACCTGGTCCCTCGCGGGACTCGAACTGGACGCGCCCGTCCTCACGGAGGAGAGCCGCGCCGCGAACTTCACGAACGAGCTCGGCATCGACGGCACGGTCCGCTACCTCCGCAACATCATGGGCCTGTGGCTCCTCCAGGAGTGCCAACGCGCCTGGAACCAGCCCGACTTGACCACCCTCCTCGACGAGGCCGCGAAGGCGACCCCGCTGCGCTCGGTCGTCGACGCGGGCGACCCCACGTTCCTGCCGCCCGGCGGCATGCCGGACCGTATCGCCGCCGCCTGCCGCACCACCGGCCAGCCGGAACCCCGCACCCGCGCCGAGATCACCCGCTGCATCCTCGACTCCCTCGCCCTCGCCCACCGCCGCGCCATCGAGGACGCGTCCCGCCTCGCCGACCGCCCGGTCGACGTGGTGCACATCGTCGGCGGCGGCGCCCGGGGCCCCCTGCTGTGCCAACTCACGGCCGACGCCTGCGGCCTGCCCGTCGTGGCGGGCCCGGCCGAGGGCGCCGCGCTGGGCAACGTACTCGTGCAGGCGCGGGCCGACGGTGTCATCGGCGACCGCGCCGCGATGCGCCGGCTCGTCGCCGACACCCAGCCGCTCGCGCGCTACGAGCCGAGCGGCGACCGTGGCGCGTGGGACGCGGCGGAGGCACGTGTCCGCACCCCGTGACCAAGCCCCGATCACGACGTACGCTGCACGCGTCCGATGATCACCCGCAGTCCCACCGCACCGACCGAATCCGACCGACCGAAGGGGCCCCGATGCGTGTCGCACTCTTCCTGACCTGTGTCAACGACACGCTGTACCCGGACACGGGCCGCGCCGTCGTGAAGCTCCTCAACAGGCTCGGCGTGGACGTCGACTTCCCCGCGGCACAGACCTGCTGCGGCCAGCCGCACTACAACACCGGCTACCGCCGCGAGGCCGAGCCACTTGCCACCCACTACGCCGACACCTTCGGCCCCGGCCTCGCCTCGGGTGATTACGACGCAATCATCACGCCGTCCGGATCGTGCGCGGCGATGGTCCGCGAGCTGTACCCGCGGATGGGCGAACGGGCCCGCGCGGAGGGCCGCGGCGACACCCTCACCACGACCCTCGCACCGGTGATTCCGAAGACGTACGAGCTGACCGAGTTTCTCGTCGACGTCCTCAAGGTGACCGACGTCGGCGCGTACTACCCGCACAAGGTGACCTACCACCCCACCTGCCACGGCCTGCGCTCCCTCGGCCTGGGCGACCGGCCCACCCAACTCCTCAGCGCAGTCAAGGGACTTGAGCTGGTGGAGCTGCCGGGCGCGACGGAGTGCTGCGGCTTCGGTGGCACCTTCGCGGTGAAGAACGCGGACGTGTCGACGGCGATGGGCACCGACAAGGTCCGCAACGCCGAGGCGACCGGCGCGGACGTGCTGTGCGCGGCGGACAACTCCTGCCTGATGCACATCGGCGGCACCATGTCCCGCCTGAAGGTCGGCATGCGCCCCGTCCACATCGCGGAAATCCTGGCCGGCACCGAGGACGAGGAGGCCCTGGTATGAGCGGCGGAACGTTTGTCGGGATGCCGGCCTTCCCGAAGGCCGCGCACGAGGCCGTACGCGACACCACCCTGCGCGCCAACCTGAAGCACGCCACCCACACCATCCGCGACAAACGCGAACGCGCGGTGGCGGAGCTGGACGACTGGGCGCGCCTTCGCCAGGCCGGCAAGGAGATCAAGGACCACACCCTCCACCACCTGGAGCACTATCTCGTCCAGTTGGAGGAGTCGGTGACGGCGGCCGGCGGCACCGTGCACTGGGCGCGCGACGCCGACGAGGCCAACCGCATCGTCACCAGCCTCGTCCGCGAGACCGGCGAGTCCGAGGTCGTCAAGGTCAAGTCGATGGCCACCCAGGAGATCGGCCTCAACGAACACCTCGAGGCCGAGGGCATCCACGCCTACGAGACCGACCTCGCCGAGCTGATCGTGCAGCTCGGCGACGACCGCCCCTCACACATCCTCGTCCCCGCGATCCACCGCAACCGCGGCGAGATCCGCGACATCTTCCGCAAGGAGATGGGCAGTTGGGGCCGCCCGGCCCCGGAAGGCCTGACCGACACACCGGCCGAACTCGCCGAGGCGGCCCGGCTGCACCTGCGCGAGAAGTTCCTGCGCGCCAAGGTCGGCATCTCCGGCGCCAACTTCATGGTCGCCGAGACCGGCACGCTCGTCGTGGTCGAGTCCGAGGGCAACGGCCGCATGTGCCTCACCCTCCCCGAGACACTCATCTCCGTCGTCGGCATCGAAAAGATCGTGCCGACGTGGCGGGACCTGGAGGTCTTCCTCCAGACACTGCCGCGCTCCTCCACGGCCGAGCGGATGAACCCGTACACCTCCACCTGGACGGGCACCACCGACTCCGACGGCCCCCAGACCTTCCACCTCGTCCTCATCGACAACGGCCGCACCGACACCCTCGCCGACGAGGTCGGCCGCCAGGCCCTGCGCTGCATCCGCTGCTCCGCCTGCCTGAACGTGTGCCCGGTCTACGAGCGGGCGGGCGGGCACGCGTACGGTTCCGTCTACCCCGGCCCGATCGGCGCCATCCTCAGCCCCCAACTCCGGGGCACGGGCAGCGAGATCGACGCCTCACTCCCGTACGCCTCCTCGCTGTGCGGCGCCTGCTACGAGGTGTGTCCCGTCGCCATCGACATCCCCGAGGTGCTGGTGCACCTGCGCGAGCGGGTCGTGGCGGGCGGCCCCGCCACCCGCAACGGCAACAAGGTCATGCTCCGCCCGGCCAAGGGCCACGCCGCCGAACGCGCCGCGATGCGCGCCGCCACCTGGGCCTTCACCCACCCGGGCGCGCTCGCCACCGGCCAGCGCCTGGCCTCGCGCACCCGCCGCTTCCACCCGCGCACCATGCCCGGCCCCGGCAAGGCCTGGACGGACAGCCGCGACCTGCCCACGGTGCCCGCGGAACCCTTCCGCGACTGGTGGAAGCGTACGAACGGCGGAAAGGACACCCCGAAGTGAGCAGCAGAGACGTCATCCTGGGCCGGGTCCGCCGCGCCATCGGCGGCCCCGTCGAGGCGCCGGACACGTATGCCACCGACATCGACCGCGGCTACCTGCGCGAACACGGCTCCCGCACCACCGAGCAGACGGTCGAACTCCTCGCGGAGAACCTCGCCGACTACCGGGCGATCGTGCACCGAGCCACCAGTCAGGAGCTGCCGGCCACCCTCGCGGGGCTCCTTGCCGGGCACGGTTCGCGGACCGTGGCGGTGCCGCCCGAGCTGCCGGCCGCCTGGCTGGCCGAGGCGGCGCCGACGCAGGTCCCCGACAGCCCCGAGCACACCCCGTCCGAACTCGACCAGGTCGACAGCGTCGTCACCGCCTGCGCCGTCGCCGTCGCCGAGACCGGCACCATCGTCCTCGACGGCTCTCCAGACCAGGGCCGCCGCCGCATCACGCTCGTCCCCGACCATCACATCTGCGTCGTCCGTGTCCCGGACCAGGTGGTGTCCTCGGTCCCGCAGGCCCTCGAACGGCTGGATCCCGCCCGCCCCCTGACGTGGATCTCGGGCCCGTCCGCGACCAGCGACATCGAGCTCGACCGGGTCGAGGGCGTGCACGGGCCGCGCACCCTGGAGGTCGTTCTGGTGAGCGGTGGCTGAAGGGCGCGGCTAGCGTTGGTGACATGATCCGGTTCGACCATGTCACCAAGCGGTACGCGGACGGCACGACGGCGGTGGACGACCTCTCGTTCGAGGTGAACGAGGGCGAACTGGTCACGCTCGTCGGCCCTTCTGGCTGCGGCAAGACCACCACGATGATGATGGTGAACCGGCTGATCGAGCCGACGTCGGGTCACATCCACGTCGAGGGCGAGGACATCTCCGGCGTCGATCCGGTGCAGCTGCGGCGCCGCATCGGGTACGTGATCCAGCAGGTCGGTCTCTTCCCGCACCGCACGATCCTCGACAACACGGCGACCGTGCCCGCGCTCATCGGCTGGAAGAAGGCGAAGGCCAGGGCGCGCGCCGCGGAGCTGCTCGATCTGGTGGGCCTGGACCCGGCCACGTACGGGAGCCGCTACCCGGAACAGCTGTCGGGCGGTCAGCGCCAGCGGGTCGGGGTAGCCCGCGCGCTCGCCGCCGATCCGCCGGTTCTCCTCATGGACGAGCCCTTCGGGGCCGTCGACCCGGTGGTACGCGAGCAGTTGCAGGACGAGTTCCTGAAGATGCAGGCGGCCGTGCGCAAGACGGTCCTCCTGGTCACGCACGACATCGAGGAGGCGGTCCGGCTCGGCGACCGCATCGCGGTGTACGGGCAGGGCCGCATCGAGCAGTACGACACACCGGGGGCGGTGCTCGGCTCGCCCGCCACCCCGTACGTCGCCGAGTTCGTCGGCGCGGACCGGGGCCTGAAGCGCCTGTCGGTCACCGAGATCGAGCCGGACGACCTGGAGCAGCCGTCGGTGGTCCGCTTCGAGGAGCCGCCCGCGCGGGCGGCCGCCCGGATGCGGGAGGACGGGGTGCGGTGGGCGGTGGTCCTCGACGAGGGCGGTGACCTGCACGGTTGGGTCGGCGTCGATGAAGCGTCGCTGGCCGGTCCCGGTGGCCGGGTCGGTGATCTGGCGCACCGGATGCGTGCGTGGGTGCCGGTCGGCGCGCCGCTCAAGCAGGCGTTCGGCGTGATGCTCCAGCACGACGCGGGCTGGGTCGCGGTGCTCGACGGCGCTCGCTTCCTCGGTGTCCTGACCCCTGCGAAGCTGCACGAGGCGCTGCGCCGGTCGGTGGACGCGGACGCGCAGGGCGTGGCGCGCGACGAGGTCGATTTCGACTCGGTGGCGGACGCCTGATCGAGCTACGCGGGCACCCCACACGTAACCCTAACGTTGAGGTTGAGAGTCAACCTGCGTGGCGGTTCATCGCCCGCAAATTTTCGTCCTGCACGTCTACGTCGCCGTCGATCTCCCGGCCGGGGCGGTACGCCTCCAGTTCCTCGGCCGGCGTCCCGCTCGTGATCTCGTGCGCGACGAGCCGGCCGAGTACCGGCGCGAGCGTCACCGCGCTGTGCGACACCAGGTGGTACAGGCCGGGCGCCGACTCCGCCTCTCCGACCAGCGGCAGCCCGTCCAGTGGCACGGGTCGTACGCCGATGCGCGCGTCGGCGATGCGGGCGCCGTCGAGGCCCGGCACGACGGTGCTGGCGCGCCGGTGCAGCTCGGACGGCAGGCCGTCGGCGGCCGTGCCCTCCAGGCGCGCGTCGACCTCCCACGACAGGGCCAGTACGCCGCCGTCCGCCGTGGGCCGCAGGTCGATGCCGGGTGCCGAGAGGATCGCGGTCAGCGGCTCCTCAGCCAGTGGCGCGCTCTCGGCGACGAGCCCGGGCACGTGCCGTAGCGGAAGGCGTTCCCCGGCGAGCGCGGCGATCTGGTCGGCGGCGGGCCCCGCACAGTTCACGACGGTGTCCGCGCCCCAGCTGCGCTCCCCCGCCTCCGCCCCCACGACCCGGGCGCCACGGCGGAGCAGGCCCGTGACGCGGGTGCCGTAGTGGGTCTCGGCGCCGTGCCTGCGGACGGCCGCGTCCAGCAGGGTGCGCACCAGGCGCGGGGCGTCGAACCAGGCGGTGCCGGTGTGCACGACGATCTCTTCGGCGGTGCAGGCTGCCGGGTCGGCGGCGGGTGCGAGTTCGCGCAGTGCGGAGGCCGGGGCGGTGCGGCAGTCGTGGCCCCATTCGCGTACCCGACGTGCCCGTTCACGCAGTGCGCGCTGCGCGTCCTCGTCGTCCGCCCACTGCACGAGCGGCACCGGATGCCGCCAGGTGGGGCCGTCGAGTTCCTCGGCGAGGGCGCGGTGGCCGTCGGAGCCCTGGCGGTTCAGGCGGTAGTAGGCGTGCGGGGTCTTCAGGTGGGTGACGTCGGCGGCGAAGGTGGCGCTGGAGGTGCCGGAGGCGGGTCCGGCCTCCTCCAGGACGACGACTTCGACGCCCGCGCGGGCGAGGTGGTAGGCGACGCAGGCGCCCAGCACGCCCGCTCCGACGACGACGGCTCGATTCATGCGGCTTCCTGTACGTGTCCGGGTACTGCGGCGATGGGTAAGTCCACCGATTGCCCACCGAACCGCGACACACACCTCTCAGCCGCCCTGCCGCAGCAGCCCCTTGTCCTCCAGATAGGTCCGCGCGACATCCTCGGGGAGCCGTCGCCAGCTGTCGACCTGCTGGTTCATGGAGGCGAGGTCGTCGGTGGTGAGGACGGAGTTGAGCGCGCCGAGCGCCTTCGCGACCTTCTCGTTTCCAGCCCGTGAGCGATTGACGACGGGCACGAGGTAGTCGGCGTTCTGCAGCTTCTTGTCGTCGTCGAGCAGGACGAGCCCGAAGTCGCCGAGGGTGGCGTCGGTGGTCGTGGTGAGCACCATCTGGTCCTGCCCGTTCTGCACGGCGTTCTTGGCCTGCGTGGTACCGACGCCCTTGGGGTCTACGCCGGTGACGTCGATGCCGTAGACCTTCTCGAGGCCCGGCTGGCAGTAGGGCCGCTGTACGCACTCGTCCCCGGCGGCGAGCCGCACCTTCAGGCCGGAGGCGCCGAGGTCGCTGAGCGTCTTGAGGTCGTGCTTCTTCGCGTAGGCCTCGGTCACGGCGAACGCGTTCTGGTCGACGGCCTTCCCCGCGTCCAGCACATCGAGCCCGCGTGGCTCGGCGAGCGCGCGCAGGCTCTTCATGGTGGCGTCGAGATCGGGCGAGCCGACGGGTTTCGCGTCGGCGCCGCTGGCCTTGGCGTTGAGCCAGTCGGCGAAGGTGGCGGCGTACTCGGGCACGACGTCGATCTGCCCGGACTCCAGGGCGGGTTCGTACAGCTCGCGGTTGCCCACGGACAGCAGCTCGGTCCCGTACCCGGCCTGCTTCAGCAGCAGCGCGTACATATTGGCGAGCAGATCGCTCTCGGTGAATCCGGCGGAGCCGAGGACGAGGTGCTTGCTGTCGCCGGGCGGCGCCGTCACCTCGCCCCGGTCCTCAAGCGAGGGACCGGTGGCGCACCCGCCGGCGAACAGCAGGAGCCCGAGAAACAGCGCGACCCGACGCAGCACCTTGCTCATCATCCGGCCCTCCTCCCCCGCAGCCGTCCGGGTCCGAACCGCTCGACGAGCTCGAACAGCCCCTCGACGATCAGCGCGAAGACGGCGACGAGCACGGCGCCCGCGACCACCTGCGGTGTGCTGGCGAGGTTGAACCCTGCGGTGATGATCCGCCCGAGGCCGCCGCCACCGGCGATGGCGGCGATGGTGGCCGTGGCGACGAGTTGCACGGCGGCGATCCGCACACCGTTGAGAATCATCGGCAGCGCGAGCGGCGCCTCGACCTTCATCAGCATCTGCCGCCCGGACATCCCCATCCCGCGTGCGGCCCGCACGACTTCCCGGTCGACGCCGCGCATCCCGACGTACGCGTTGGTGAGCAGCGGCGGCACCGCGAACAGCACGAGGGCGACGACGGTGGGTCCCTCGCTGTACTGCCCGAGCGGCGTGAGCAGCAACAGCACGAGCACGGCGAAGGTGGGCACGGCGCGCCCCACGTTGGCGATGTTGACGGCGAGCGCCCCGCCCTTCCCGAGATGCCCCAGCACAAGGGCGATCGGCAGGGCGATGAGACAGCTGATGACGAGACAGACGACGGTCAGCGTCACGTGCTGGGCGAGCCGGTGCCAGACGCCGTTGTCGCCGGCCCAGTGCGCGGAGTCGGCGAGCCAGTTCCAGGAGTCGGAGAGCAGCTTCACGCGCGACTCGCTCTCGTCCAGGGGGTGAGGACCCGCCCGATGGCAAGGAGCACGACATCAGCGACGAGCGCGATGACGACACACAGCACGGACGCAGTGAGCACCTGGGCCTTGAAGTAGGTGTTCATGCCGCTGTAGATGAGATTGCCGAGCCCTCCGTAGCCGACGATGGCGCCGACGGTCACGAGCGAGATGGCGGACACGGTGGCGATGCGCAGACCGGCGAGCGCGGCGGGCAGTGCGAGCGGCAGTTCGACGGTCAGCAGGAGCCGGATCGGCCCGTACCCCATGCCGCGCGCGGCCTGCCGGGTGTCCTCGGGCACGGAGCGCAGCCCGGCGAGGATGTTCCGTACGAGGAGGGTGAGCGAGTAGAGCACGAGCCCAGCGATGACCAGCGTGGCGGAAAGACCGTAGACGGGCAGCAGCAGGGAGAACATGGCGAGCGACGGAATCGTGTAGAGCACGGTCGTCAGCGCGAGCACGGGCCCGGCGGCCCACCCCCACCGCCGGGCGAGCAGCGCGAGCGGCACGGCGATGACGACGGCGATGGCCACGGCGACGAGCGTGATCTCCAGATGCTGCACGGTGGCATCCAGCAGCATGTGCCGACGCGTGCTCAGATACTCGCCGCAGATCCAGTCGTTGCGGGCGAGGCAGTCGTCGGGCGGCGCGGTGCCGGACCCACCGTTCACGAGGCGCACCCGACCATTCCAGTGGCTCGGCCCCGGCTCGGCGCGCCGGGTGACCCGTACGGGCGGCGCTGCGCGTTCCGCGGCCCACACACCTGACGCGGCGCCGCGCCGGGGCTAGGGTCTGCGGCATGAGCAATCTTGACCGCGAACCAGTGCCCTCGGTGTGCGGCGGACGCGGCTTCGTCGTGGCGGAACCGGTGCGCGAACTCCTCAGCCCGCGCCGTGTGCGGCTCGGCGGCTCCACGGAGGTGCGCCGACTCCTGCCCAACCTGGGCCGCCGCATGGTCGGGGCCTGGGCGTTCGTCGACCACTACGGCCCGGACGACATCGCGGACGAGCCCGGCATGCAGGTGCCACCACACCCGCACATGGGCCTGCAAACGGTGAGCTGGCTGCACGAGGGCGAGGTCCTGCACCGTGACAGCACCGGCAGCCTCCAGACCATCCGCCCCCGCGAACTGGGCCTGATGACCTCGGGCCGGGCGATCTCCCACTCCGAGGAGAGCCCGCGCGCCCACGCCCGTTTCCTCCACGGCGCGCAGCTCTGGGTGGCACTCCCCGACTCCCACCGCCACGTGGACCCGCACTTCGAGCACCACGGAGCGCTTCCTACGGTGACCGCGCCCGGCCTCACGGCCACGGTCATCCTCGGCTCACTCGACGGCGCGGCGTCCCCCGGCACGACGTACACCCCGATCGTGGGCGCGGACCTGTCCCTCACCCACGGCACGGAGACCCGCCTCCCCCTGAATCCGGACTTCGAGTACGCGGTCCTGTCGATGTCCGGCGAGGCCCACGTCGACGACGTCCGCATGCTCCCCGGCTCGATGCTCTACCTCGGCTGCGGCCGCACCGAACTCCCGCTGCGCGCGGAGTCGGACGCGGGGCTGATGCTCCTTGGCGGGGAGCCGTTCGAGGAGGAGCTGGTGATGTTCTGGAACTTCATCGGCCGCAACCAGGACGAGATCACGCAGGCGCGGGAGGACTGGATGACGGGCTCCCGCTTCGGCGAGGTGAAGGGGTACGACGGGGAACGGCTGGATGCGCCGGAGCTGCCGGCGGTGCCGCTCAAGCCCCGGGGAAGAGTGCGCTGAGCTGCTCGTTTTACGGGACGCGCCACTGAGTGCCTCGACGCCACAGGAGACCAAGACCACCCGGCGTTCGGCCTCGCCGCACCAGTCCACTCCTGCCCGTCGTCCCGCACTGATAGCGGCCGGGCGGGGTGGAGGTCACAGGTCGCCGCCGAAGTGTGGGCACATGCGCCGGCGGCGCCGGCCTCTCGTGCGGATGCCGATGCCGCAGGCCCGCCTCTTCTTGAGCTGGAGGCTGTTGGTCGACCGGGGGGACGCCGACCGCGTCGGCCAAGTCGCACAGTACGGCCGGGCGATGAAATCGCGATCCCGGACCGGTCTACCCCTGTATGAACGGATCAGACGGCTTACCGCGAAGGCGACGGAAGGTCGCCACCAGGAGGACGGCACAGTGACCGAACACTTCGGCAAGGTGACCTGCGACCTCACGATCTCCGTCGACGGGTACTCGGCCGGGCTCAACCAGACCGAGGAACGACCGTTCGGCGACGACGCCGGTGATGGCTGGGGCGACAGGCTGCACGCCTGGATGTTCGAAACCCCGGAGCAGCGACAGGCCGAGCTCGACCGGCTGACGGAGGTCGGCGCCCTCATCATGGGGCGCAACATGTTCGGCCCCGTACGCGGCGAATGGGATCGACAGTGGAAGGGCTGGTGGGGCGACAATCCGCCGTACCACGCACCGGTCTTCGTGCTCACGCACCACCCGCGCGACCCGCAACCGATGGACGGCGGCACCACCTTCCACTTCGTCACCGACGGCATTGACTCCGCGCTGCGGCAGGCTCGCGAGGCGGCCGGGGGCCGCAACGTGTCGATCCACGGGGGTGCGACCACCATCAACCAGTACCTCGCCGCAGGCTTGATCGACGAGCTGCGGCTGCACATTGTGCCGTTCACGCTCGGCGCCGGTACGCGGCTGTTCGACGGCGTGCCGTCACTGAATCTTGAACAAGTGGAGTCGCGAGCAGCGAACTCGGTCACACATGTGACCTATCGCGTGCTGCCCTGAGCGACGCACGGGCAGAAACTCGGCCTCGCGCACTCCGATCAGGAGGTCGTGGAGTTCCCGCGGCGGGCCGGCGACACCGTGGTGTCGTGCACGCCGCCGGCGCCGTCTCGCTCACTCAGGGCGCGCCCTGCACCTCGTCCCGGAACGGGCTGTTCTTCGGGTCCGCGCATTCGGGGACGCGCTCGTGCGTCGGATCGGAGAGGGTGACGCGGTCGAGCGGCAACCGGCGGTCGTCCGCGTACAGCGCGCGCACCAGCCCGTAGCACATCACGATCATCACCACGCTGAACGGCAACGCGGTCGTGATCGAGGCCGTTTGCAGCGCCACGAGCCCGCCGGAGCCCGCGAGCAGCAGGACCGCCGCGACGGCTCCCTCGAGCACGGACCAGAAGACACGCTGGATCTTCGGCGCATCGACGTTGCCTCCCGAGGTCAGCAGGTCGATGACCAGGGATGCCGAATCCGACGACGTCACGAAGTACAGCGCCACGAGCACCGTCGCGAGTACGGTCGCCGCCTTCGCCAGCGGCAGCTCGTCGAGCAGGCCGAACAGGGCGATGGCCGGGTCCTGCGCCACCTTGTCGGACAGCTTCCCGCCGGTCGCCGCGTCGACCGAGAACGCGGTGTTCCCGAAGACGGCGAGCCACAGGAACGTGAGCGCCGCGGGCACGAGCAGCACGCCGAAGACGAACTCGCGAATGGTGCGGCCGCGCGAGATCCGGGCGATGAAGATGCCCACGAACGGCGCCCAGCTGATCCACCATCCCCAGTAGAAAATGGTCCACGACGCCTGCCAGCCGGAATGCGCGTCGGCGTCCGTCCACAGCGTCGTCTGCGGCAGCGTCTGGACGTAGTCGCCCACTTGCTGCACAAAGCTCGACAACACGTCGGTGGTGGGTCCCGCGAACAGGACGAACGTCATGAGGGCCAGGCTGATACACAAGTTGGTGACCGAAAGGCGCAGCATTCCCTTGTCGAGTCCAGACAGCAACGAGAAGGTGGCCGCCAGCGTGATGACGGCGATGAGCAGCACTTGGACCGTCGTCGACTGCTGAAGAATTCCCAGGCTCGCGAGCCCGGCATTCACCTGCAGAACGCCGAACGCCAGCGAGGTGGCGATGCCGAACATCGTCCCGAAGACCGCCAGGGTGTCGACCGCGTCACCGATACGGCCGTGAATGCGCTTGCCGAGCAGCGGGTACAGCGCACTGCGGATCGACAGC
Source organism: Streptomyces sp. NPDC059897 (assembly GCF_042730865.1). Taxonomy (NCBI): domain Bacteria; kingdom Bacillati; phylum Actinomycetota; class Actinomycetes; order Kitasatosporales; family Streptomycetaceae; genus Streptomyces; species Streptomyces sp. NPDC059897. Next base: position 151,672 of record NZ_JBHWKQ010000002.1, read on the forward strand.
GGGAGATCGTGCCGGTAGGCGAAGTACGCGAGGGACAGGCCGACGACGATGTAGACCGCCCACGCGTGCAGGCCCCAGTGGAAGAACGTGAAGCGCATCGCCTCCGTGCGCGCCGCGACTCCCCCCGGCTGCGCCATCGGCGGGTCGGCGAGGTGCGACAAGGGCTCGGCAACCGACCAGAACACCAAACCGATCCCCATGCCCGCGGTGAACAACATCGCGAACCACGTGAGGTAGCGGTACTTCGGCCGACTGTCGGGCGGTCCGAGGCGGATCCGGCCGAAGCGGCTCGCGCCGAGCCAGATCACGAATACGAGGAAACAGCCGACCACGAGGATGTAGTACCAGTCGAGCGATTCAGCGATGCCCTCCTGGACCGTTTCGAAGAATCCGTGCAGGGCGTCGGTGGCAACGATTCCCGCGGTCAGGAATGCGATGATGACCACGACCGACACCGTGAAAACAACCGGATTCGTTTCGAGTCGCACTCTCATCGGCTGAACGTCAGCTCCGTTTCGTCATTTCCGCATTCCCCTCATGGGCCAGCCGCGAACGTACCAGCGCGGGTGAATGGAGCGCGGCGCGACACGCAATTCGCGCTTCTGGCAAGGAATACGCCGGTCACGGCAGGCGGATGCCCGACCTCCGGCCCGTCGCGGCCGGCTCCTTGGCGACCTCGACGATGCCGCGCCGCACCAACCGACGGCATGTGATGCGTCCCCGGCGAGGCGTTGTCGTACCCCCGGTGTAGCGTCCAGCCGAAGTCAGGCTCATGATCAACCATGTCGTCGAGTACGAGCCGGATCGCCACATCCGCTGGGAGCCGAGGCCCGGCCGAGGACACCCGGACTCCACCGTGCCCGGGACCGCGTGGGGCCACCGGTGGATCTTCAGCCTGCGCCCGAATGGCGCCGGGGCGACACAGGTGACCGAGACTTTCGACGGTTCACGCATGACGGCGGACAAACGCGCGGAAGTGGACAGCGGCCGCGCCTGGTGGCACACACAGATGGAAAGCACCCTGGAACGCCTCGCCGAACTGTGCGCCGCCCGGTGAACGCCGAACTCGACGCCCTCAAGGGCGCTTTGGACGGTCAGCGCACGCATGTCCTCGGGGCACTGGAGGGGCTCTCCGAGGAGGACCTGCGGCGGCCGGTACTGCCCAGCGGCTGGAGCTGTCTGGCCCTGCTGCGCCACCTCACCCTGGACGTCGAACGCTTCTGGTTCCCCGGGGTGATCGCGGGCGAGCCTGATGTGGCCGGCCAACTCACGGCAGGCACCGAGGCGCACTGGTACGTGCCCGAGAGGATGACCGCCGACGAGGTCTTCGCCGACTTCCGGGCGGCCATCGCGTGTGCCGATGCTGTACTCGGCGCGGTCACGCCCGAGCAGGAGCCCGCCGCCTGGCCCGTGGAGATCTGGCCGACCTGGCGGCTGCCCGACGTGCGGCACATCCTGATCCATGTGCTCACCGAAGTCGCCTGCCACACCGGGCACCTGGACGCGGCACGCGAACTGATCGACGGCAACACCTGGCTCGGCGTCAGCTCCTGCGCCGGATAGCCCTGTGCCCGGGTGAGGTTCGTTGGATCTTCGCTCTGCTGCCGCGCTGGGGCGTCGCGTCCGACGGCTACCGAATCCTGCGGTCCGACCGCGGCGCGATGCGCCTTGAGGCCGCCAAGATCTCCCCGATGTACACATCGCCTTCGCGGCTACCGGGCTCCGGTGGTGGTCGGCCGCGGGGAGTCCCCCCTGGCCAGGTATTGCTCGGGCCTCCTTACTGTCATCCAGCCCAGGACGCCCCAATTCGCCCGACGGATGGACGATTCAAGTCGTTGGTGGTTGCATGCCATTCCCGGGAACGGCACCACCTCGGATCCCTCCGCGCTGCGCCCCAACCAGCGGGACGGGCTGTGTGAGACCTGAGGGAAGACCGTCGCGGCAGGCTCGGCGGAGGGCCTGCCGGGGCAAAGGTGCCGGGTGAACGGGTCGCTGTGTCGGCCTCAGTCCACCTCGCGCAGGACCCCCCGGAGGAAGTCGGACAGCTCCGCGGTGGCTTCCAGCGGCAGGACATGGGCGACGTACTGGTCGGGGCGGGCCAGCACCATGCAGCCCCGGTCCCGGTCGATTCCGCGCAGGTCGAAGATGTCCGCCTGCCGCGGGTCGGGGCAGAAGGCCTTCTCGTGGTCCACCAGGGCGAGACGGCCCTTGCGGGGGCGCAGCACCGCAGGCAGTGCGGTCGGCTCGAGGGTGCGATGCGGCTGTTGCAGGATCGCGCGGACGTCGAGGACCGCATCCGGTTCGGCGCCCGCGGGGGTGAAGCGGGCCAACGGGGAGGCCGGAGAGGCGAGATGGTCGCAGAGCCCGTGGAACAGGCCATCGGCGGCCTGCAGTCCTATCCGGTCGGCGAAGAGGTAGAGCCGCCAGGCGCCGTCCGCCCGGGCCGCGTGCCCCAGCTGTACGGGCCGGGCATCGGCGAGCCGCACCACCGGCGCGGAGTGGAATCGCATCCCGATCGGGAAGCCCTTCGCGAGGTGCTGGTGCTCACCGGTGCCCGTGATCATCGACGGCTCGTAGCGGACGGACAGACCGGCGGTGTAGAGGCCCTGGGCGCGGAAGTAGTCGGAGAACTCCTCCCGTTCGCCTTCCGGCGCGCCCGTCTTGTCGCCCCCTCCCGCAGCCATCTTGGAGGCGAAGTCGCGGTCGAAGTCGATGAGGTCCTGGGCGACCCGCTGCCGCTCCTCGGAGTAGGTGTGCAGCAGCTCGGGGGCCGCCGTGCCGCTCAGTACGGCGGCCAGCTTCCAGCCGAGGTTGAAGGCGTCGGCCATCGACACGTTCATGCCCTGTCCGGCCTTGGCGCTGTGGGTGTGGCAGGCGTCGCCCGCGATGAAGGCGCGGGGCAGTCGGGCGCCCGTCTCCTCCTCGGGTACGTCGTCGAACTTCGCGCACAGCCGCTGGCCGACCTCGTACACCGCCCACCAGCCGACGTCCTTCACCTCGACCCGGTACGGCGAGAGGATCCGGTTCGCGGCCCCGGCGAGCACCGCGGGGGTGACGGCCTTCGCCCGCAGCAGGTCCCCGTACCGCTCCGCGTCCAGCTCGATGTAGAGCCGCACCAGGTAGCCGCCCTCACGCGGAATGATCAGCAGTGAGCCGGCCTCGGACTGGATCACGGACTTCAGCCGGATGTCGGGGAAGTCGGTGTCCACCAGGACATCCAGGACGCCCCACGTCTGGTTCAGCGCGTCGCCCTCGAGCCTCCGGCCGATCGCCTTGCGCACCGAGCTGCGCGCCCCGTCGGTGCCGACCACGTACTTGGCGCGCACCACGGACGTCCCGCCGCGCTCGTTCTCCAGGGTCACGGTGACCGGGTACTCCCCCGCGTCCGCGCCCTCGGCGATGTCCACGGCGGTGGCGTTCAAGGAGTAGTGCGGGACCGTCCGGGAGGCCGAGCGGGCCATGTGCTCGCGCAGGAAGTCCAGCATGCGGGCCTGGTTCACGATCAGGTGCGGCATCTCGGAGATGCCCTCCTCGACGTCGTCGATCCGGCCGGTGCGGACGATCGTGGAGCCGTCCGTGGGGTCGGGCTTCCAGAAGGTCACTTCGTTGACCTGGTACGCCTCCTGCTTCAGCTGCTCGGCCAGGCCGAAGGCCTCGAACATCTCCACGGTGCGGCAGGCGACCCCGTCGGCCTGCCCCACCAGCAGCGGACCGTCCTTGCGATCCACCACCACCGTCCGGATCCCGGGGAAGGCGGCCAGTTGCGCCGCCAGGACCAGGCCGGCCGGGCCGCAGCCGACGATCAGCACATCGGCGGTCTCGGGCAGGCCGGCGTCCGGGGCCTGGGCGGCGGGATGCGCCTCCTTCATCGAAGGGTCGCCGGGACGGTATCCGTCGAGATGGAACTGCACGATGCGAACTCCTTGGCAGAGGGGGCGGATGACGCCACGATTCTCCGCACGTCCCACCATGAGGGATAGACTTTTCTGCTATGCGGAACAAACCTGCCTACGCCGTCGGCTCCGTGGACTCCGCCCTGCTGCTGGCGATCGTGCTGCGCCAGGAGGGGCCGATGCGGGTCACCGACGCGGCGCAGCGGGTCGGGGTGTCCGTCTCGACCGCACACCGGCTGCTCGCCACGCTCGTGCACCGCGACTTCGCCGTGCAGCTGCCCGACCGCCGCTACGACGCCGGCCCGCAGCTGGGCCAGGCCCCCACCCGCGCACCCGTGGCCCGGCTGCGCGAGGCCGCCGGTCCGCACCTGCGCGCGCTGCGCGACCACTGGCACGAGACCGCCAACCTTCTGCTGCTGGACGAAGAGGGCACCGGGGTCCGCTTCCTCGCCACCGAGGAGGCCGACCAAGTGCTCCGCGTCGGCGACCGCACCGGCCGCATCCTGCCCGTCTACGCCGCCTCCGGCGGCCGTGCCCTGCTCGCCCTGTACGACGACGCGGCCGTGGAAGCGGTCCTGGAGCGCTGCGGCCTCGCCCCGGACCAGCGCGCCGTCCACCGGCGTGCCATCCAGCGCGCCCGCCGCGAGGGCCACGCCCTCAACCAGGAGGCCACCGAGACCGGCCTCACGGCGCTGGGCGTCGCCCTGCCCACCGGCACGGCCGGCTCCCCGCCCGCCGCGATCTCCCTCTCCATGCCGTCGGCCCGCTGGTCCCGCGCCCTCCTGCCCACCTTGTCGACCGCGCTCAAGGCGGCCGCGGCCCGCATCAGCTCCGGCTGAGGGTGCGGCGCGCACCACGACGCAGCCCGCCGCCGGAACGGCCACCACCGCGACCGGCGACCTCCGGCCGTACCCGTCGACCGCTGCGGAGCCTTCACATGCTCAGGGCATCAGCGCACCCTGGTTCTGGACGCGACCGCCGCGGGGCGGGACCGCCCAACTCCCTGGCCCGGCGTGCCGGAGGCCCACGGCGACTGCACTGCCTTCGCCCAGGTCACGCGTCTCGACGCAGCCGTGGATCATGGCGCACGTCCCTGACGCGCGAGGAGCTGGCTACGGAGCTCCGCGCCCTCCAAGGCACCTGCTACATCTTCGCCACCGCGCTGACGATGATGCGCGACAGCGAGATTCAACACGCAGCGTCAAGCCGCAGCGACAACTGGAGTGGGGAACGCCACGTTTCCGTCGAACAGTTCGTGCTCACGCAGGCAGTGGAAGAGCTGGCCCAGCATCCGGTCGAAGAGGCCACGCCGTGGCTCCACGGAGCCCGCGCGCACGGCCTCGACACGGTGTTCGTGGTCACCCCCACCGCCTGCGACGCACGCCTCGCCACGATCTGCGCCCAAGGCAGTGGCATGATCTACGCCCCCGCCACCGCGAGTGTCACCGGAGGACAAGGCCCGCTGCACCACGGCATGGAGGCTTTCGTCGCCCGGCTGTGTCAGATCACCTCACTGCCCATCGGCGTCGGCACCGGCGTGTCCACGCCCCAGCAGGCGGCCGCCACTATCTCGGGTGTCGAGCGGGCGACAGGTATGTGAGGCATGCACGCCGCACCGTGCCTGACAGATATTTACGGGTTGTTCAGGCACATACGGGCATGTTCGCAATGTGGGACCCGACCTCGCAACCGCGGCCCGTCATCGTCGACCCTGAACCGTTCCCGTTCCCAGGACGTCTATACGGGCATCTGACACCGTGGAGCCGCCACACCATGAGCACATCCGAACCACCAACCTGGCCGCACTGCGCGCACGGTGCAGACCCTGCCGCCGACCCTGTTGGTTGCCGCGGCATCCACGTCCCTGGCCACACCGCGTGCCTCGCCCACTTGGCCGACGCCGATCGTGACGCCTACGTCGCTGGCCTGGCTCCCGGCGCCAGCATTGACCACCGAGGTACCACGTTCACCGATTCCCTCCTCATCGCCGTACTCAACGCCCTCCGTGACCCCGCAACCGGAAAGGCCCGCTTAGGCACCGCCGTGTTCGAGTCGGCGACCTTCGAAGGCGACGCCGAGTTCGAGTCGGTCGCCTTCGAAGGTGACGCCGTGTTCGAGTCGGCCACCTTCGAAGGCGACGCCGAGTTCGAGTTGGTGACCTTCAAGGGCGACGCCGAGTTCGATTCGGTGACCTTCGAGGGCGGTGCCGAGTTCGAGTCGGCGATCTTCGAGGGCGATGCCTGGTTCGGGTCGGCGATCTTCAGCGACGCTGTGTTCATGTCGGCGACCTTCAAGGGCGACGCCTGGTTCGAATCAGCGACCTTCGTGATCGACGCCGTGTTCAAGTCGGCGATCTTCAAGGGCGACGCCGAGTTCGATTCGGCGACCTTCAAGGGCAACGCGGTGTTCGCGTCGGTGACCTTCGAGGGCGACGCCTGGCTCAGGTCGGCGATCTTCGAGGGCGACTCCTGGTTCAGGTCGGCGGCCTTCAAGGGCAACGCCGTGTTTGAGTCGGTGACCTTCAAGGGCGACGTCTGGTTCGAGACGGCGACCTTCGTGGTCGACGCCGTGTTCAGGTCGGCGATCTTCGAGGGCGACGCCTGGTTCGAATCAGCGACCTTCAAGGACAACGCCACGTTCGAGTCGGCGACCTTTGTGGACGCTGACAAGTTCGGGCCTTTGGTGTGTGCTGGGCGGGTTGGGCTGTCCGGCGCGGTGTTCGGCGGTCCGGTGACCCTTTCGTTCGCAGCGCGGCGTCTGGAGTGCCGTCGCACTCGCTGGTCCTCAACAGCGGAGATCCGTCTGCGCTATGCCACGGTGGACTTCGCTCATGCGGTGTTCGAGTACCCCCTCACGATCGCCGCCGAGCCAGATCCGTTCGTTCTCACCAACGGCCGACAGCTCACCGAAGAGCCCTTTGCGGGCGCGCCCGACCCTGGGGTGCGGGTGGCGTCGCTGCGTGGCGTGGATGCGGCCCATCTGGTCCTGGCCGACCTCGGTCTGTCGGGATGCCTGTTCGCCGGCACGGTCCATCTGGACCAACTCCGTTTGGAGGGGGCCTGCACCTTTGACACGGCTCCGCCCGCCGTGCACGGACGGCGCTGGCTGCCCGTGCGGTTCACCGCGCGCCGCGTCCTGGCCGAGGAACACCACTGGCGCGCCAGCCAGCCGCGGGCAGTGCGGGGCTGGAACGTGGCGGTCCTCGGTGCCGGGCGGGTGGGGCCGTTGCAGCTGGCTCCGGTGTACCGGGCTCTGCGTAAGGCCTTCGAGGATGGAAAGCACGAACCGGGTGCTGCGGATTTCTATTACGGGGAGATGGAGATGCGCCGCCACGCCGACGACATCCCCCGCAGTGAACGGGGGCTGCTGACCGCCTACTGGGCGCTGTCCGGCTACGGCCTGCGAGCCTCCCGGGCCCTGGTCTGGCTCGGGACGGCCATGCTCCTCACCATTGTCCTGCTGATGGCCTTCGGCCTCGCGCAGGACACCCCGAAGCAGACCGCGACCGGCACCGTCCCGGTCGGCGGGGGCAAGGTCACCTTCGAGATCGACAAGGACGATCCCCAGAACCCCACCGGCAACCGGTTCACCGGCGAGCGTTTCGAGAAAGCTCTGAACGTCACCCTCAACTCGGTGGTGTTCCGCTCCTCCGGACAGGACCTGACCACCGCCGGCACCTACATCGAGATGACCTCCCGCCTGACCGAACCCGTCCTGTTGGGCCTGGCCGTCCTCGCTGTCCGCAACCGCGTCAAACGCTGACGGCCCTGCCCGGCCAAGCGAAGCTCAGTGAACGGTTCGGCTGATCCGTTCACGTGCCCTGCTTGCCTGCACCGCCGATCATGCCTTTGAGCTGCACAGAAGCCCTTCGTCCCTAGATACACACGCTCGGGGCCGTGGCGGACGCCTGCATCGTAGGCTCCGCCCTCGTCCGCGCCCTGGCCTCCCGCCCCGGAGCCCGTGGCGTCACCGCCGCGGCCGACCTCGCCCGCCGCCTCGCCGACGGCCTCAACCACCCGCTACGCACCGCCGCATGAGCACACCTCAGAGCCAATAACTGCGTGGAGGCGACGAGCCGGGGACGGCTCCCCACTGCGTCCGGTCGGCCCAGTCCCACGAGCGCCACGCAGGGCCTGCCCGCAGCATCTTGACCGACGATTTCGACCGGTCACTTCGCCCGGCGTCGCTTGAGGATGCACCGCCTGACCATCCGCCAGGTCTGGCCCGTCGGCGCCTTCTGCTGCGCTTTCGCCCTCTCCGGCGAGCTGGACGTCAGCCGCGTCGGTGATTTCACCGACACCGTCGTCCGCACCCTCGCATGCGGGGCCGGCACCTGTGTCTTGACCTCACCGACGTCACCTGGTGCGGCCACGGCAGCCTGTTCACGCTCCTGGGGTTCCGGCATCCCGCGAACCGCATCGGCGGTAGCCTCTCCTTCCTCGCCGTCAGCGCTCCCGTCCGGGAGGCCCTCCACCGCATCAGCCTGAGCGAGCTCCTTGCCGTCGCCCCGGGGCAAACCCGGCTCGACTTGAATCCGGGTCAGAAATCGGCCCTCCGGCCGGGTGGGAGGGCAGATCGCGGGTACCAGGAAGGCCAGACCGCATGGAGTGGCGGGACGGGACGGCCGCCGCCGCGTGTTGGTGACGGCGGCGGCCGTCGGGCGCGAGGGCTCATGTCTCCCCTGCCGTGAGTCCTCGCGCGGGAACGTCCTCACGGTCGCGTGGGGCTGCGGGAGTTGCCCCACTGAGCAGGCCGGAGGACGAGGGCCGGGGTCCGGGTCACCGCATCACAGACGCGGGCTCCGGCTCCTCTCACCACGGATTCACTCCACAGACCCCGCAGGGGCAGGGCGGAGCCCGGTCGGCAGCTGCTCAACACAGTACCGGCACCGAACACGCTGCAGAAGCCCGCGAGTTGGCCGCTCGGGGCGGTTCAGGTTTACAGGGTCAGGGTCGGGGGATTCACCCGAGCACGGCCTGCGGCGTTGCTCAGGCTGCGCGTCCTGTGGTTCGGCAGTGCAGCCCAGGGGGTGCTGGTTCCCGTGACCGGTCGGCCGGTCACGGGAACCAACGAAGCCCCAGCTGCCGCTCGCGATGCTGATCACCATCCTCGGCCCGGCGGGATTCTTCACGTCGATCACGTTCATCGCGCCCATCACCATGGATGTCGCCGGCATCCCGGAGAGCTGGGTCACGATCTACATGGTCGTGTTCGGGCTGCGGCCGTTCATCGGCAACCTCCTGGGAGGGCGACTCGCGGACTAGAACCTCATGGGTCTGCTGCTGGGCAGCGAGTCCCTGCTGACGGCTACGCTGCTCGTCTTCTGGCCTGCCGCGGGCAACGTCGTGGTCGCCTTCATCGCGGTGTTCCTCACGGCCGCTTCCGGGTTCGCCACCGTGTCGCCGATCCAGCGCCTGGTGATGGAACGGGCCGAGCGCGCCAGCGCCCCGAACCTCGCATCCGCGATGAACATCGGTCCTCGGCAACGCCATCGGTGTCTGGCTCGGTGACTATGTGATCAGTGCAGGGCTCGGAGGCAGCAGCTCCAACCTTGCCGACGGCTACTGACCGCCGGCGCGCTCGTGGTGGGCACCCTGATCTGGCTGGAGTCGCGAAAGCCCACTGGCACCCAGCCCTCGGAGAGCCTCGACGGGTACCTGGAGTGGGTATAGCACCTGCCGCACCGCTGTCTCGCGCGGGCCTCTCGCTCGCCTGACACGCGCAGCGGCGCCCAAGACGTTCGGGCTGGCACTCGCTCGCCTCCCGATGGCCGTCGGGAGCGCGCGCTGGCGACGGCACTTACCCGCAACTATCGGGCGTGCCGTGGAGGGCTCTTGGTGGCCCTCTAGCAGGGGCGTTCACGCCAGATTGCCGCCCGGGAACGAGTCCGGGACGGCAACCTGGCACCTCGGGAACAGCGGCCAGTTCGAACTCCCCACGTACGGCCACCTCCGATTTCACTGACGGTCGTCACTGGCGAAATGCCGGTCGTGCTGCACGGGGTGGACGTGATTCCTGCGCCCGCGCAGCGCGATACGTGCTGGGCGAGGCCGGGCGGCGTCAGGAGGCGTCGCCGACGCCGCGCCCCGCCCACGCGACGTCGTCCGCCTTCAGCCCCGGGGTGTCGGCCAACGTGGTGGGGGCCATCGCGGTGAACGCACGGACCTCTCGATGGAGATGAGACTGGTCGGCGTATCCGCACTCCGCCGCGATCTGGGACACAGACTCGCCTGACGCCAGACGATGGGCGGCATGGTGGAAGCGAACCAGCCTCGCAACGCGCTTGGGCGGCAGGCCGATCTGCGACCGGAACCGTCCCCACAGGCGTTTGCGGCTCCATCCGGTCTCGATGGCCAGATCTTCGACCCGCACCCGGCCACGGCTGGCGACGATCCGCTCCCAGCCCCAGGCCACCTCCGGATCCACAGTCGGCCCCCTCCCGCGTTGGCGGGCGAGCAGAGCGTCCGTCAGCGCGAATCGGTCTTCCCACGACGTGGCGTCGTCCAACTGCTCCCGGATCCGTGCGCCCTGACGGCCCCACACATCGTCCAGGGCGATCGTGGAGCCGTCCAGATCCACCGGCGAGACCCCCAGCATGGCACGGGCAATCAGAGGGGAGAGCCGAACCTCCACGCATGCGGTGTTCTCGCCCCGCATGCAAACCGCCTCGGACAAGAGCCCCGCAACGAAGGTTCCGCGCTGCTGCCAGCCGCTGGCCGGCATACCGCCCACCCGAAATGGACTCGCCGGGGCCATGCTGATGCTCAGCGGACCGCTCAGCATTCTCATGGGCGCGTCTGGCCTCGCACAGGACAACGTGTTCGCCGCCTCGACCCACTACGCGTACGGGTTCAGTCTCACCACCTGGGGCGTGATCCACCTCGTGGTCGGAGCGGCGCTCGTCGTCGTGGGCCTGGCCATCCTGACGAACAAGAGCTGGGGCCGCGGGGCCGGCACAGCCGTGGCGGCGATCAGCCTCGTCACCCAGTTCATGTTCGTTCCGTACTACCCGCTGTGGGCAATCCCGGTCATGGTCATCGACCTCCTCATCATCTTCGCGCTGACGAGGTTCCACACCTGAACCGACGAGGAGCGGTGACCGCAGGTGGGCCTATGACGGACCCTCAAGGACGGCGCCGGATACGCATAGCGGAGTCCGCGGGCCTACTGGTTGAACCGCAGCCGCCGCGATTTCCGCGCGAGACGTGACACCCGGTCGGCGGCGGCTTACGCCGATGGCGTGGGCGCGGCCACCGACTCCGTACCGGTGTCCGTATCCGTATCCGTGGCCGCAGCCGTATCCGTGGCCCCCGCGCATCCGTCGCGCCCGCGACCTGCAGCGCTCCGCTCGACGACGAGCGATCCCGACCGGCGCCCGGTCCTCCGGGTCGGCACCGTCAGCACGGCCAGGCACGCCACCACCATCCCGATACCCAACCACCCCAGCACCGGCAGTCGTTCGCCCACGACGAGGACCGCGAGGATCGCCGCGACCGTGGGCTCCAGGAGTGAAAGTGTCGTCGCCGTGCTGGCGGGGACATGCGCGAGGCCCCAGCCGAAGAGGACGTAACCCGTGAACATCGGGACGAGGGCCATGTAGAGCCCCACCCCCGCGCTGGTCCAGGAGACGAGCAGCGGGGCGCCCGTTGCCAGCAATACCGGCATCAGCAGTACCCCGCCGATACCGAAGACCGTGCCCATCGCGGCGCGCGCCGTGACGCCCCGGCTGATCAGGCGGTGCGCCGCCCAGGAGTACAGGGCGTAGGTGAGGCCCGCGACCAGCCCGAGCGCCACTCCGACGACGGTCGTGGTGGCGGAGCGGGCCTGGTCGCCGGATCCGGCGGAGGCCGCCTCGGCCGCGCACAGCAGGGCGGTGCCCGTCAGGCCGAGCGCCGCTCCGGACATCCAGCGGCGCGTGAGGCGGCGGCCGTCCGCGAGGCGTTCGATCACCGCGGAGGCGAGCGGCGCCGAACCGATCGACACGACCGTTCCGGCGGCGACGCCGGCCAGGTGCATCGAGGTGTAGAAGGCGAGGGGGTAGGTGGCCACGGCGAGCGCGCCGAGCAGCACCACGCCGCGCTGCGTGCGCAGTTGGGGCTTCTCCGTGGCGATGCGGGGCGCGGCGATCAGTGCCTGGAGCAGTCCGCCGAGGCCCATGGCGACCGCGCCGATCGCGAGCGGACCCACGTCCGGGGCGAACGTCGCCGAGGTGCCCGTCGTGCCCCACAGCAGGGAGGCCGCGAGCACGCACAGCGCCCCCACTCCTGCCCCTGCGGGGGTGGGCCGTCCCGTTTCGGTCATCGCGTTCCTTTTTCCGTGAGCAGCCCATGGCTCGGCGCCGGGGCGCGCGAAGTACCCGGACGCACCGGCCGGTTGAGACTTCATGGGTTCTTGGGATTGCTGGGGATGCTGAGGGACCGGAGGGAGTTCTCCGCCAGGACCGTTCGAGGAGGGCCGTCAGGGACGGGTGTCAACGGGTGTCGGTACTGAGGGCTCAGCACGGCTCGGCGACCCCCGGTCGACCGGAACATTAATCTGTGATCACAGATCACACAAGGGTTTCCGTGGGCGGGCTCGCCGCGTAGAGTGCCGCCGTCGTCCAGGGACGGGTGTCACCGAGCCACTGGAGACGCCTCTATGGAAATCCTGTCCACGATCAGCGGGTGGGTCTGGGATCCGCTGGCCTATGTCGCTCTGGCCACCGGCGTGCTGTTCACGCTGGTCACGAAAGGGGTCCAGTTCCGCCGCGTGCCGGACATGATCCGGCAGCTGCGCGCGGGCGAGGCGGGCGAGGGCGGTCTGTCCTCGCTGCAGACCCTCGCCCTGTCCCTGTCCAGCCGGATCGGGGTCGGCTCCATCGCGGGCGTGGCCACGGCCGTCGCCTCCGGCGGCCCCGGCGCCCTGCTGTGGATGGTGGTCACCGCGCTGCTCGGGGCCACCGCCGCGTACGCCGAGGCCGTCCTCGCCCAGGTCTACAAGCGCCGCAGCCACGGCGAGGACCTCGGCGGCATGCCGTACTACATCAAGTACGGGCTCAAGGCTCCCTGGCTCGCCTCCGTCGCGGCCCTGGCGACGATGATCGCCTACGGTTTCGTGCTGCCCGGCGTGCAGGCCAACAACATCGCCTCCAGCGCCCAGTTGGCCTTCGGTACCGAGGGCTGGCAGGTGGGCCTCGTGCTCGCCGCCGTCCTCGGCGTGGTCGTCGTCGGCGGCACCCGCAGGATCGTGAAGGTGGTCGAGTCCGTCGTCCCCTTCGTGGCCCTCGGGTACATCATCAGCGCGTACGTGATCATCGCGCTGAACATCGAGAAGGTGCCGTCCGCCATCTCCCTGATCGTCTCCAGCGGGATGGGCGTCGACCAGGTCTTCGGCGGCATCATGGGCTTCGCCGTCGCCTGGGGTGTGCGCCGGGCCGTGTTCGCCTCCGCCCTCGGCCTGGGCGAGGGCACCTTCGCGGCGGCGGCCGCCACCGTCTCGCACCCGGGCAAGCAGGGCATCGTCCAGGCCTGCAGCATCTACATCGATGTCCTGCTGATCTGTACGGCGAGCGGTCTGCTGCTCGTGGTGACGGGCGCCTACAACGTGACGGACCCCTCCGGGGGCTTCCTCGTGGAGCACGTGCCCGGAGCGGTCGCGGGCCCCAACTACATGCAGGAGGCGATCGATTCGAGCCTGCCCGGCTGGGGCGCGGGGTTCGTCGCGGTGGCCGTGGCCATGTTCGCGTTCGTCTCGATGGTGTTCTTCTACTACGTCGCCCAGACCAACCTCGCCTTCCTGCTCGGCGAGCGCCGCAGCCGCGGCCTCGAGTCCCTGCTCAAGGCCGGCACGGTGGCCATCGCCTTCATCGGCACCGCCGTCACCGCCGACGCGATGTGGGCGGTGGGCGACATCGGCTACGGCATCCTCGGCTGGCTGAACATGGTCTGCGTCCTGCTCCTGACCCCCGTCGTGCGCAAGGTGATCAAGGACTACGACCGTCAGCGCAGCCAGGGCCTCGACCCGCGCTTCGACCCGGGCCCGCTCGGCATCCAGGGGGCCGACTACTGGCAGACCCAGACACAGAAGGGGACCGCCAAAGAGCCGGAGAGCGTCTGAGGCGCAGCTCGGGAACGCAGAGGGAGTTGAGTGAAGCGCCCGTGTGCGCTCCGCTCAACTCCCTCTGGCATCTTCCTGCTTCTGCTGTTTCTGCTTCTGCTAGTTCTGCTTCTTCTGCTCCTTGAGCTGCGCCTTGATGCGTTCTATCGCGCTCGCCAGGGACTCGCGGGTGACCGCGGCCGCCGCCTCCGCGTCGCCCGACTCGACGGTGTCCACCAGGCGTTCCTGATGGCGCCACAGCGCGTCGTCCACCGGCTTGTCGAGCGCGGAGCGGGCGCCCACCGTCTTGTAGGCGCGGCACTGTCCCCACAGCGCGCGCACCGTGTCGACCAGGACCGGATTGCCGGAGGCCTCGTACAGGACGCCGAGGACGGTCTCGTCGCGGTCGAGGTAGTCCATCACCCCGCCCTCCGCGATGGCCTCGCGCATGCTCACCAGTCCCTCGCGCATCGCGGCGATGCCGGCCGCGTCGATGCGTGCGGCACCGAGCCGCGTGGCCTCGACCTCCAGCAGGAGCCGCACGTCGTAGGCGTATACGAGTTCGGCGAGGTCCAGGCCCTTCACCACGGACCCCCGGTGCGGCGCGCGCTCGGCGAAGCCCGCCTCCTCCAGGCGGCGGATGGCTTCGCGTACGGGCATCTCGCTCGTGCCGACCAGTGCCGCGAGGTCGCGGATACGCAGCCGGTAACCGACCGGGAACTCTCCGCTCATGATCGACTCGTGCAGCACCGCGTAGACGCGGTCGGCCATGGAAGTGGCCGGTTCCAGGCGTTTCGAGGTATCCACGTGCGCATCCTAAACAGCCGACTGGCGGCCCACCCGGGGGTTGTCCGGCTTGGGTGGACTCCCTTGGGGACCGCTGTGTGATTTTTGATCAAATCCTAGTGGTGCCGCTCCGGGCGTCACCGGGCACCCTCGTGCGGGCGCGCCGGGAATCCCGGGAGCCGATGAGATCCGTCCCGCGAACCCCATTGTGTGATCTGTGATCACATCCTAGTGTTGCCCCCAGATCGCCGCGCGGCCCCTCCGTTCGCGCGCGTCCCCAACAGCACTCCCAACCCATCGGGCAGGTCCTCCGGCCTGCCATTAATCAGGGGGGCACTCCCATGAAAGACGTCGTCATCGTCGGCGGTGGCATCGCCGGACTCTCCGCCGCCTGGCGGCTGCGTCACCTCGACACACTGGTCCTGGAGTCGGACCACCGGGTCGGCGGCCGCGTCCGCTCCGAGAAGCGCGGCCGCTACTTCCTGAACTGGGGCGGCCACGTCTATGCGGGCGGCGACTCCGCCACCTCGCGGCTGCTCGACAGCACCGGTGTCGACGCCGTCCCCGTCCCCGGCTCGCTGTCCGGCCTGCACATGAACGGCAAGCTGCTGCTCAAGGGGCGCGTGGAGACGTACCCCTTCCGCATCCCCATGTCGCCCGCCGCCCGCATCGGCATGCTCACCACCGGCGCCAAGGTCTTCACGAAGGTCGGCAAGTACGCCCGCATCGTCGGCCGCCGCAAGGGCGAGAGCGAGGCCCAACGCCAGCAGCGGGTCTACGACTTCATGAACGACATCAGCTTCAAGGAGTTCATCGGCGACATCCCCGCCGACGCCCAGGCCCTCTTCGAGCCGACCGTCACCCGCTCCGCCGGTGACATCGACCAGATCTCCGCCGGAGCCGGCGTCGGCTACTTCAGCCTCGTGTGGAACATCGGCGCGGGACTGTCGAACTCCATCGTCGGCGGCCCCTCCACCCTCACCGAGACCATCGCCGCGGCGCTCGGCGAGAGCGTCCACCTCGGCGCCACCGTGCGCGAAGTGGTGCAGAAGAAGGACTCCGTCGTCGTCCGCTACGAGCAGGGCGGGCTCGAGTTCGAGGTCGAGGCCCGCACCGCCGTGCTGGCCACCCCGGCCCCCGTCACCCACCGCATCGCCCCCGACCTGGAGACGGACCTGCGCGACGCGCTCTCCAAGATCCAGTACGGGCCGTACGTCAGCGCCGCGTTCCTCACAGGCGAGACCGGCCCGCGCGCCTGGGACAACGCGTACGGCATCGCGACCCCCAAGCGGTCCTTCAACGTCGTGCTCAACATGTCCAACATCCAGCACGGCTACAGCCGCGAGCGGCACCCCGGCTCCTCGCTCATGACGTTCTCGCCGGGCACCCTCGCCCGCAATCTCATGGAGAAGGACGACGAGGACATCCGGAACACCTACCTCGAGGATCTCGACCAGGTGCTGCCGGGCGTGGCCTCCGACGTCGTCGAGTCGCACGTGTGGCGGCTCCCGCTGGGCGCCCCGTACTGCTTCCCCGGCCGCGGAAAGCTCCAGCCGACCCTGACCCGTCGCACCGGCCGCATCCTGCTCGCCGGCGACTACATGGGCTCCCTCTACACCGAGACCGCCATCCAGTCCGGCCTCAACGCCGCGACTGACGTGCGCGGGCTCCTCGCCACCGACCGGCAGACCGCGCACGCGGGCCTGGTCGCCGCTTCCTGAACTCCGCACCACCCGCCCCAACTGCCCCTGGATCGCAAGGAGAAGCACCCACCATGACCCTGCAGAACGGCATCCTGACCGCCCTCGCCACCCCCTACGACCAGACCGGTGACATCGACGAGAAGCTGCTGCGCGTCATCGTCGACCGCTCCGTCGACGGCGGCGTGTCCGGCGTCGTCGCGGGCGGCTCCACCGGCGAGTTCGCCACCATGACCGGCGACGAGCGCCGCCTGCTCGTCGAGACCGTCGTCGACCAGGCCGCGGGCCGCGTCCCGGTCATCGCCCAGACCGGCGCCGTCGCCACCCGCGAGGCCGTCGCGCTCACCCGGCACGCCGAGAAGGCGGGCGCCGACGTGGTGATGGTCGTCGCCCCGTACTACGAGACGCTGACGATGGACGAGACGCTGCGCTACCTGCGCACCGTCGCGGGATCCGTGTCCATCCCGGTCATGCTCTACAACATCCCGGACGCCACCGGCGTGAACCTCGACCCGGACACCGTCGGCGCGCTCGCCCGCGAGGTCGAGAACATCAAGTACATCAAGGACACCAGCGCCGACATGGCGCAGGCGGGTCAGCTCATCCACCGCCACGGCGATGTCATCGACACCTTCCTCGGCTGGGACAGCCTGCTGCTCGCCTCGGTCGCCGAGGGCGCCGCCGGTGTCATGGCCGGCTCCGCCAACGTGATGGCCGCCGACCTCGTCGCCGTCCACCAGGCGCTCACCGCGGGCGACTTGAAGCTGGCCAGGGCCCGCTGGAAGTCCGTCTTCCCGCTGATGGACACCCTGATGACCGGCGGCCCCTTCATCCAGGGTGTGCGCGCCGCGATGGAGGAGATCGGCCTGCCCGTCGGCCCGCCGCGCGAGCCGCTGCTGCCCGTCGAGGCCGCACACCGCGAGCGCATCCGCGCCGCGCTCGCCGGCCTGCCGCACCTGAACGTCTGAGACGGACCGCGACCGCGCCCCGAGGGAGCCACGACATGACCTTCACCGTCCACCGCCCCGCAGCCGGCACCACACCGCTGATCGACGCCGATGAGCTGCCGCCGCTCGGCCACTTCGTCGACGGCAAGTTCACCGAGCCCAACACTGAACTGACCGACGTCCTCGACCCGGCCACCGAGGAACTCCTCGCGCGCGTCCCACTCGGCACCGTCGAGGACACTGACCGCGCCGTGGCCGCAGCCCGCGCCGCCCACCCGGCCTGGGCCCGCCTCACCCCCAAGGAGCGCGCGGACCTCCTCCTGGCCGTCGCCGACCGGGTCGACGCCAACGCCGACCTCCTCGTACGCCTGGAGTCGGCCGACACCGGCAAGCCGTTCGCGGTGTCCCGCGACGACATCGCCATGACGGCCGACGGCTTCCGCTTCATGGCGGGCGCCCTGCGCACACCGAGCAGCAGCCTGGGCTCCGGCGAGTACGTCGCCGACCACACGTCACTGATGCTGCGCGAGCCGCTCGGTGTCATCGGCGCGGTCACCCCGTGGAACTACCCGCTGCTGATGGGCGCCTGGAAGATCGCCCCGATCCTGGCGGCGGGGAACTGCCTGGTCCTCAAGCCGTCCGAGCAGACGCCGCTGTCCACGCTGAAGTTCGCGGAGCTGGTCGCGGACCTCCTCCCGGCCGGTGTCTTCAACGTCGTCACCGGCCGCGGCTCCGTCGTCGGTGACCGGCTCGCGCGCCACCCCGACATCGCCATGATCGCGCTGACCGGTTCGACCGGCAGCGGGCAGGCCGTCGCCCGCGCCGCCGCCGACACCGTCAAGCGCGCCCATCTCGAACTGGGCGGCAAGGCCCCGTTCGTGGTCTTCGAGGACGCCGACCTCAAGGTGGCCGCGGAAGGCCTCCGTACGGCCGGGTTCTGGAATTCCGGTCAGGAGTGCGGCGCCGCGTGCCGTGTCCTCGTCCACGCCTCCGTGGCCGAGGAGTTCACCGCACACCTCGTGCGCGAGATCGAGCAGATCACGGTCGGCGACCCGCGCGCGGGCGACGACATCGAGATCGGCCCGCTGGTCTCCAAGCCGCACTACGACCGGGTGCGCGGCTACATCGGCCGCGCCATCGCCCAGGGCGCGCGGCCGGTGGTCGGTGGCGCCGCCCTCGAGGAGGACAAGCCCGGCTACTTCGTCGCGCCGACCGTGCTGGTCGACGTCGCCGAGGGCGCCGAGATCACCCGCGAGGAGGTCTTCGGCCCCGTCGTCAGTGTCGAGACGTTCACCGACGAGGACGAGGCGATCCGCCGCGCCAACGACAACCACGTCGGCCTCGGCGCCTCCGTATGGACCGAGAGCGCGCGCCGCAGCCACGCCGTCGCCGCCCGCATCGACGCCGGCACGGTCTGGGTCAACTCGCACCTCGTGCTCGCCAACGAGCTCCCGTGGGGCGGCTTCAAGGGCTCCGGCTACGGCCGCGACCTGTCGGTCTACGCCCTGGAGGACTACTCGCGCACCAAGCACGTCATGCATCACCACGGGCGCTGAGGCCCACGGTGAGCAGCAGCATCCGGATGTCCGAGCCCCAGATCTCCGCGCTCTGCATCCGGGCGCGGCCGGCGGCCGGCGCCGCACCGCCGGCCGCCCGAATCCTCACCCGCAGCGCCCTCGACGCCGAGCCGGTGGGGAAACGGGCCGTGGGCCTCGCCCACCTCTTCGACTACCTCGACGCGTACCGCGATGGTCGGATCGCGGCGGGCGTCGCCGCCGAGGTGACCCGTCCCGCGCCCGGGCGCAACACGTACCACTAACAGACGACCAGTCGAGAAGGGCCTCAACCAGTTCCAACAGCCCACGAGAAGAGTTCGAATACGGGTTCCCACTGCCTTCCTGGATCAGCAACGCGGTTACAGAGCGCCATGGCATGATCAGGTCACATGACCGGGGGGATGAGACTGCGCCGGGCCCGGCGCCACAGGATGCGCGCCGATCGGGCCATCGAGCGAGCGGCGGACGCGTACGGCAGAGCGGGCCTGGCCGGCGGGATGCCCCGCAGCGTCCGCGTGGTCCTGCGTACCAACGCCCGGTACACGGGCCGTTCCTGGATCTGGCAGCTTGCCGCGGTACTCGGGCTGATCTACTCGACAGCGATCGTACGCAAGTCGCTGATGCCGGCGACTTGGCAGGACACAAAGCTCCGCGACAGCTTCACGGAACTCGTCACCGCACTGTGGGACGCCCCGCCCCTTGCCTTCGCCGTCCTCTTCCCCTGGTTGATCACTTTCCCGGCCATGATGGCGGCGCTGTCCCTCATGCTCATCGTGGGCCCGGCCTGGCTGGGCATTGCTCTGGCGCTCGGGCGGATCGATCACCGCCCGGTGCGCGGCGCGGCGCGGCTGGCCCGCAGCGAGCCGGTCCGCCGGCTGTTCGAGGGGGTGGAGCGGTGTGGCGCGCTCCGCGCGTGCGGGCACGCCTCCGCCGGGCGCACGATGCGCAGGTTGTCCAAGGAACAGCGTGGCATCGAGAGTGTGGTACTGGGCTTGCACCGGGTCGACGGCAGGACTTCGTGGCGCGGCCCTCGTCGGCGTGCGCTCAAGCGGCATGCGCAACTGGTCGCCGCGGCGCTGCGCCGCGCCGAGGAACTGATCGACGTCGACCGGCAGGCGGGCGCCACTGAACTGGCCCGTCTCTATGTGAAGATCGCCGAACGGTATACGCAGGCCCGGCTCGGCGCTCTGCTGGACGAGGAAGAGCTTGAGGACCTGCAGCCCGTCCGGGACTGGGAGCCGGTCCGTCTGGCCGCCGCGGCCGTTCTCATCGCCGCTGCGGCGCTCGCGGTGACCCTGGCCGGGCTACCCGACGCGGCCGTGGTCTACGTCATCGGTGCGTGTGCCGTGCTGGTCCTGGTCATCCTGTACGGACGCCGCGTACACAGCGCGGTCCGGATCCTGGAACTGCTGCGCGGGCCCTGACCGAAAGCAACCGGCCCCCGAGCCATTGATCCAGACGTCTTTGACACGGCGGGGAGCCAGGCGACCGGGGCCCGCTGCACGTAGGCGCGCTGGTGGTCGGTGATGTCCGCAACGGGGACGGGCAGGCCGTGCCGGAATCTGCACGGTCACCGACGGGCACGTCACCCGCCACGCCACCCGGCCCTGCCGGGTGATGCCGGCCACCGTGCACACCAGCAGCGCGATCAGGATGGCGCTGGAAGCGGCCTCGCAGTTCGCGCCGTTCTGCGTCCGCCAGATCGTCATGACCAAGCCCCTGGGCCGGCTGGCCTTTCCCGAACTACTGCTGGACTTCGGCGTCTACGGCACCGGAGTCGTCCCGCAGCGCCGCCGACGACCTCGCCAAGGCGGTGGGAGAAGCCTTCCCTCAGCACCCGGACGCTGACGTGATCCTGAGCATCCCGGGGCTCGGCATCCAGCTCGGCGCCCGGACACTGGCCGAGATCGGGGACAACCGAAACCGATTCGCCGACGCTCGCGGCCTGAAGGCCTGCGCGGGCTCCTCACCGGTCACCAGGACTTCCGGCAGGAAGTCCTGCATCACCCGGCGGCGTGTGAAGAACGACCGCGTCAACCACGCCGGACACCTCTGGGCCTTCGCGGCCCCCAACGGCTCGCCCGACGCCAAGGCCCACGACCGGCGCCGTGGATAGAGCCGGGCAGGACCGGAGACGTCCAGATGAGACGCCCGAAGGGATCGGTCAGCACTTGAACGTATGCGCGGTCGCCATAGCCTCGGTCAAAGTGGGCGCGAGAACCGTAAGCATTCGGGCTCGCACAGTGTGCGACAGCCGGCTGTCTGAGAGCCGGGTCAGTGCGGGATGCGGCGGCCGAGGAACGCGGCTACGTGGTCGAGGGCCGGAGCGCACTCGGGGGCGGATTGTGCGGCGGCGATGGATCCGCCGGCGGTGCGGGGCAGGTCGCCGTAGATTTCGCGGACCACCGGCAGGGCGGCACGCGCGATGCGGGGCTCCAGGTCGCGGTCGCGGCCGAGCGCCGTCGCAAGGTCCCAGCCGTGCACGAGCAGCTCCACGAGGAGTTGCTCGACCAGGCGACGGCCGGGGGCAGGGCCGAAGGAGCGGTGCAGCATGCCCGGTTACCGGAAGGCCTCGCGAGCCTTGGCGGCGGCAGTCTCGAAGGCGGCGATGTGGTTGTCGCCGAGGTGGTCGTCGCCGTGGCCGTCGGTGGGGGGCGTGCCCTGAGCGAGACCGCCCCAGATGATGTTCTCCCACACCAGATGGTCGAGCAGGTCCCGGACGGTCCAGTCCTCGCAGGGGGTGGGCAGTTCGAACTGGTCCGGCACGGTTGCGCGTACGAGTGTGCCGACGGTGTCCTGGACGCGCAGGCACGCGGCGAGGACACCGCCAGGCCAGGGATCGGTGCCGTCCGCGTAGAGAGATTCCAGCCGGGCGTTGCGCGCGCCGGGAGCGGGATTGGCGCGCAAGGCGGTGGTGAGCCACTGCCCCTCCTCGGCGATCCCGGCGGGTGCGGGGCGGCCGCCGAGGACGCACAGCAGTTGCCAGAAGCGCTCCACCACGGGCTCGGAAGCGGCAGTGAGCTGCTCGTGCAGGAGTGTGCGGGCCTCGGGGCCGTCGGAGGTCACGGTGGGGTCGGCGTTCGCGCGGCTGGGGAGCCAGGCGGCGATGATGTCGGCGACGGTCTGGTCGGCGGCCGGGGAGTCGGCCGCGATACCGGCGCGCGTCGCCTCGCGGACGCGTGCCGTCCAGGTGTCGGTGAGTGCGCGCATTTCCTCCGCCATGCCAGAGTCCTGCACTCCCTGCCCGTGACGGGCGGCGTACTCCGCGATGCGCCGCATGGCGGGGCGCAGCTGCCCGTCGGCGATCAGCTCGCCCAACTCCAGCCAGGCGTCGACCTGTTCGTCGGCGGGATCTTCCGGAAGGTCGGCGCCGGCGGCGAGGAGCCCTTCGCGGAAGTGGGGTACGTCCAGATCGCCGAGCGTGTCGGTGAGGAATCCGTGGACCAGCTTGCGGCGTTCGTCGGGGGACATGTGGGCGGTGCGTGTCATCAGGGCGAGTCCTTCGTGGGTGGTGCGACGTGTGACGGTGCGCAGGACGGCCTGGTGGGTCCGCAGCTGTCGGATCTGCGCCTCCAGGGCCTCGGCGTGTGCGGCGGCCACCTCGGCGAGCCCGTCCTCGCGGTCCAGCGCGGCCCGGATCTCCCCGAGCCCCATCCCCAGGTCCCGCAGCGTGCGGGCCAGGTGCAGCCGGGCCACGCCCGCGGTGTCGTAGCGGCGGTAGCCGCCGGCGGTCCGGCCGACCGGTGCCACGACGCCGACATCCGACCAGTGCCTGACCACCTTCACCGGAAGCCCGGTCTGCCGCGCCACGGCCCCGATACTCCAGGTGGGCCGCGACGAGTCGTCCGTGTACATGTCCTCCACTCTCGACTCTCCCTTCGTGGGAGAGTCAAGCAGTGTCGGACGGCTCAGGTCACGGCGCCATCGCGCTCGGCGCGCTCCTCGGCGGCCAGGCGGCAGACGGTGTCGGCATCACCGCGGCGATGTGGGTGGGCGGTGGGCTCGCGCTCGCGGCTCTGGTCGCCACCGCGGAGGGCCGTGCTCCGACCACCGGTCGAGTCTGACCATTCGGGTGCGCGATAGGCAGGGTGACGAGAGCTTCCCGGATTGCGGAACCTTTGACGAAGACCACTGGCGTCCCGAGTCCTGTGCCGCCTGGCCGGCGTGACCGCTACGCTCTCGCGCCATGAGCGAAGCACCCACGCGTGACGCCTCCGTGGTCGTAGCGATCGACGACAAGAACAAGGTCGCGATCCTGACCGCCGACTTCCCGAAGCATGGGGGCGAATTCCTCTTCTTGCCCGGCGGCCGACGTGAAGCAGGCGAGGACGCGGCAGCATGCGCGCGGCGCGAACTCAAAGAGGAGGCGGGCGTCACTGCCACATCCTGGGCCCACCTGGGCAACTACGCCATGACGCTCGCCTCAACCGCCAGGATTGATCTGTTCCTGGCGAGCGGCCTAACTCTGGGGCTGCAGGAACTCACCGATAGCGAGCAGGACTTCAAGCTGGATTGGTGGCCCCTTGACGCAGCTCTCGCCGCCGCAGAGAAGGGCCGCTTCCTGCTACCCGCGGGGCCACTCGCCCTGCTCCTGGCTGCTCGCACAACACGCCTGACCTCTGTCGTATGACTCCCGGCCGAGCCGCCGATGAACTCATGCGCCACGACCGTTACGGCTGTCTGGCGCCGTGGAGTTGCCGGTCGCGTGCGCTCGGATGGTCACAGCCGATTGCGTGCTGAGTTCCGCGCATGTTTGGGCTTCGAACAGCGGGTGTCTGAGTCAGCGCAGCGGGAAAATGATGGCCGAGTCACAGGCTGCGTACCGGCAATGTCCTATCGGACTGCCCGGCTACGTCCTGGCCCCGCCCACAGTGCTGGGGACGCATCGATCCGCCGCTCCCACGATCGCTTGTGTCACGAATCCGTACCGGAGTTTTGGCGCACCCGCCTGATCGCCGGAGCTGCGAAACGGTGGAATGCATGACGGACGCAGGCAATGCCATCGATGCAGCGACCCAGGCCATTCTGACCGCCGATGCGTCGGACGATCAGGCGGCCCAGGCCCAGGCGCTCCACCACCTGGCGGTCGCCCTGAAAGGGGACGACCGCCTCGACGAATCGGTGCTCGTCTTTCACCTCGCCGCCCGGGCCGCCCAGGCCGCCAACGTGCCCGAGCTCGCAACAGAGGCTGGCAATGCGCGAACTGAACTGAGGCAGTTCATCTCGCAAGGGTGGCGTTACCAGGACAACCTCCCCGCACTCGATGTCGTGCTTCGTGCCCACGACGAGGGTGCGACGAGCTTCGCTCTGATCGGGCCGAGGACCGAGCGGTCACGCGAGCCGGACAGCCGGATCCACCTGGGTATGCAGCAACACGCCGAGGCAGTGACGCGGGAAAGGAACCGCGAACTGCAGCGCCGCGCAGAGGAGGAGCGCAACGGGACTGGCGTCGACTGGATGGAAGCTCCGCCCTATGCGGAGCTGGCAGTCGGGTTCATCGCTCTCAAGGTCCTCGGGCCGTTCATTGAGACTTTCGCGACCAAGCTCGGCGAGCAGTTGGGAGAGTCCGTCGGCCGGGCACTCGGCCGCATCAGACTGTTCCGGCCGGCCGGCGGGCGCAGGTTCCTGGGCGTGCGGGTACCGGCCTCGCAGGTGTTGACAAGAGTGGAACTCCCCGAGGACCTCACCGAAGAGGCTCGCCTCGCCCTCATCGACCTCGACCCCACAGTGGAAGAGGTGCGTGGTCGGCTCCTCCGCTGGGATGAGACCTCGAAGACATGGAAGTAGTGGAGGGGCCTGCCCCTCCGCACCGGCGACGCAACTACACGGGACGTGGCTCGGTGAAGTACGTGCCAGCAAGGGAGCCGTCATAGCCCATGGCCTGAGCACCGGCCTCCAGGCTCGGGTGGTCCCGGTCACCAACGTCAATCATGGCTTCGTAGTCCGCACGGGTCAGCTCGGGCTCAACCCATTCATGGGCGCAGCGGATGCGGATACGGATGGTGCTGCGGCGCCTCGCCGTCCAGGACGTAGGGGCCACCGAGGCCGAGAAACTCGGCTGCCTCCCGGCACGCGCCGGCCTCGCATGGGTGAGGTGCGTGCCCGCGCTTCACCACAGGGTGGGTGAGAAGGCCGGCATCAGGCTGGTGTGTAGTGCCGACCTCGGCGCACGCCGGCAGTGTGGCGTGCTTCACAGCAACGCGGGCCGTTCCGTGGACAGGCAAGGGTGTGGAGACTTCACTGCGTGCCCGCGTGCGCGACGGGGATCCGTACGCGTTCGGGCAGCTCTTCGACGAGCACGCCGCTGCGGTGTACCGGCATGCCGTGCGGCTGACCGGGCACGGGCGGCACGGGGCCGTGGCCGACGACATCGTGTCGCTGACCTTTCTGGAGGCGTGGCGGCTGCGCGAGCGGGTGCTGCCGGGGGAGGCGAGCCTGCGGCCCTGGCTGCTCGGGATCGCCACGAACGTCGCGCGCAACACCGCGCGTGCGGGCCGAAGACATCAGGCCGCGCTGGCCCGGATTCCGCCGCCGGGCCCCGCCCCCGACATCGCCGACGAGGTGGTCCAGCGAATGGCGGACGCCGCTGAACTCGCGGCCGCACACCGGGCGTTGGGCCGGTTGCGGCGCGGGGAGCGCGAGGTGTTCACACTCTGCGTGTGGGAAGGGCTGAGCGCCGCCACGGCGGCCGAGGCCCTGGGGGTGGCCGTGGGCACCGTACGGGCCCGGCTCTCGCGGGCACGCAAGCGGCTGCGCCACCTCACCGAGTCCGAGCTCGAAGCCGGAGCGGGCAAGGAGGCGGGCGTGCCGCAACGCCCGGTCCCGTTCGGACAGTTACCGGGTGGCCGCCTCTCGGCGGCCCGGTCCACGCAACCGCCGACGGAGGAGGACAGGCGATGAACAACACCCCGCGACGAAGCGGTCGACAGGGGCCCGGCCAAGGCCCCGAGGCACAACGGGAGTTGGCCGCTCTGCTGCCCGCCCCCGGCCGGCCGGAGCTCGCACAGGACCGACACCGCGTTCTGAGGGAGCACCTGATGGAGCACATCACTCGTGAGGCCGCGCAAGCCACGCAGACCGTCGAGTCCGACGGTTCCGGCGAAGCCGCGGTGCGCGCCGACGGGGACGGCCGCGGCGTGTGGTTGCCGACCCGACTGCCGCACCCCACCCGCCGGTTCAGGCGCTTCGCCGCGCCGCTCGCACTGGTCGTCGTCGTGACTGCCGGGGTCGTCGTGGTCGACCGGGTACGGGACGGCGCCGGCACCCAGCAGGTCACCGTGGCCGAGCAGCGCGAGGCCGAGCGGCTACTGAACCGGATCGCGGGCGCGGCGGGCCGCCGGTCCGCGAACGCCGTTCGCGACGACCAGTACATCTACACCAGGTCCCAGGGCAACTCGTCAGTGCTCGGTGGCCCGGATCGGCTCGTCCGGGACGGCAGGGGCAAGGTCGTCAGCGCCGTCCCCTACGAGGGCCCCGTGCTGCGGGAGCAGTGGGACCCGGTCGACGGCAAGCGCGATGGACTGCGCAGGTCCGAAGCGCTGGACACCCGCGACTGGCCCGAAGACGCGCGGACGCAGGACATGGCGATGTCCGACGTCCCGTACCTGACGTTCCGCCAGTTGCGGGCCCTGCCCACCGATCCGGACGCGCTGCTGGAGCGGCTCTACCGGGACACCGAGGGCATGCAGTCGGACCGGACAGAGGCCATCGCCGAGTACGTCCGGGTCGTGCTGCCCCAAGCCACGCTCCTGCCCGACCTGAGCGCCGCGCTCTTCCGCGCCACGGCCCGACTGCCCGGGGTACGCGTCGTGCAACACATCGAGGACGCCTCGGGCCGCAAGGGGATCGGCCTGACCTTCGCGGGTACCGAGGACGACCCGGCCTGGGTCTTCGACCCGACGAGCCTGGCCTACCTGGGCACGACGCGGACCGCGCTGCTGGAGGTGGGGGTGGCCGACAAGAAGGGGCAGGCCCCGCAGACCTCCTGACACCGGGCGGGCCGCGCCGGGACCCTGCTGGCAAGACATGCCGGATCCGCGGTGCCGAATCGTGCGGCTACCCGGATCCGGCCGGCACACCTTGGACGTGTCCCTTTGACGACAGGCCCTGGAGACCACGCCGGAGTCGTACGTACTAAGACCATGTCGGTGACCCCGCCGACGGGCACCGGCAGTCCCCCGCCTCCTCAGTCGGCCTCGGTGTCACACGAGTGGGGCTGTTGTCGGGACTTGCGCACCGACCAGACGACGTAGCCGAGCGCTCCGAAGATCACGAGGCCGAGAACAAGACCGAGCCACCCCGGCACGCCGCCAACGTCGTAGTGCCTCGGTGGTGTGTATGCGAGCAACACGGCAGCGCCCCCTAGTTGTTGGCGGCACTCCAGCCGTCCGCAGAGGCACCTTCCGGGCGCGAGAGACCAGGTGATGCTGCAGCCATCCGATTCGGCGGCCGGCGAAAAGGCCACCCACCTCGATCACCCAAGTGTGCGCCGGCGTGAACCCCTCCCGCAGCCGCTGCCGCACTCGCTGCTCGTCGTACCGCCCGAGCCGCTCCATATCCGTCCGCAGCACCACGGCCCGCAGCTCGGCCACCGGCTCGACGTCCGCCGTCGAAGCCGGCCGCATCATCCAGTCCCCCATGATCGCCAGGCTACTGCGCCCAGCTCTTCCCGCTCCCACGGACGAGTCGCCCGCGCCCCGATCTCTTGGCCATCTCCACGTGCCGAAACCTCTTAGGCCACACGCGTATCGGTGACCGGCGATTCGGCCACGGCGGGTGCCGCATCGCCTGCGGCGGCGTCGGCGTCCCCGCGTCCGCCGCCTTGCCCCAAGCGGGCTCCGACGCGTCCGAAATCGAGCGCGTTCGAATCCGTCGATGCGTCGTTAACCCGAGCATCGCCGAGCCGCCCGGGCTCGCCGCTGAACCCCAAGGAGGGTGCAGGTGCCAGTAACCGACGCCTCGACAACGATCCCGACAACTCCTCCCCCTCCCCCACCCGCCGATCTCAACTTCGTGGGCAAGCACGGCAAGAACCCGCTGGCAGACGCCAGTTTCGGCGCCATGTGCCGCCGTCTCCCCACCGTTCTGGCGCAGACCGCCCGCATGGCGTGGGCCGTCGACAGGACCGGCGTCGTGCTCCTCCTGGCCTGCCAGCTGCTCACCGGCATCGCGGCCGCCGTGATGCTCGCCTTCACGGCCCGGTCGATGACGCACCTGCTGGGTACGGGCTCCGTGTCCGAACGTCTGCACGGCGCACTGCCCGCGCTGATCATCGTGACGGCGGCTGCGGTAGTTGGTCGGATCAGCAGCGCCCTGTCCAGCTACGCGGACGGCCGGATCACGCCCGTACTGCTCACCGAGGCGGACGTCGCGCTCGTCGAGGCCGTCTGGCGCGTGGAATCGGCGGCATACAGCGAAGACGGCTTCACCGACCGCCAGGAGGCCGCCGAAGTCGGCGTAACCCGCACTCGGTTGATGATCCAAGATGCCCAGCGGTTCATGTCCGCGGCGATCCGGATGCTGGCCGCCGGCAGCGTCATCACCGCCCTGCACCCGCTGCTGCTGCCGCTGCTCCTGCTCGCCGTCGTCCCGGCCGGCGTGGGAGCCGTGCTCTCCGCCCGGGTGGACTACGAGACCCACTACCTCAACGTCGGCGACCGCAACGTGCGCTCGATGATGCGGTGGGTGGCCACGTACTCCCGCTACGGCGACGAGGTCCGCGCCAACGGCATGACCAGCTACCTCACCTACTGGTACCGGGCCCTGTCGGAGCGCATCGACGCCCGCACCCTGACCGCGGCCCCCAGGATGCTGCGCATCGTCCTGGCCACCAGCGCCCTCGGCGGCACCTTCCTGCTCGGCACCTGGGCCACCCTTGCCTGGCTGGCCGCCACCGGCCGCATCGCCCTGCCCGTCGCCGCCACCGCCCTGGTAGCAGTGCAGACGACGCTGGGCGCCCTGTCGCAGTTCGTCATCCACGGCGCGGCGCTGTTCCACACCTCGCTCTACCTGGCCGACATGCGCTCCTTCCTCGACATGGCGCACGAACGCGCCCCGAAGCGCGGCGCGTTGGCCATCCCGGAGCGCGTCGACGAGATCCGCCTCGACGAAGTCGTCTACCGGTACCCGGGCAAGGACACTCCAGCCGTCGCCGGGGTGTCGCTCACCCTTCGTCGTGGCGAGATCCTCGCCGTCGTCGGCGAGAACGGCTCGGGCAAGTCCACCCTCGTCAAGGCGATCACAGGGATCCTCCTCGCCGACAAGGGGCGCGTTCTCTGGGACGGTATCGATCTCGCGCAGGCCGCGCCCGACTCGGTGTGGTCACGCACCGCGCTGGTGCCGCAGAACTTCGCCTGCTGGCCGCTGCGGGTCCGCGAGAACATCACCCTCGGCCAGCCCAAGACCCGCGACGACGGGCCGGTGTGGGACGTCGTCGATGCCGTCGGCATGCGTGCTGAGATCGAGAAGCTGCCCCAGCAGCTCGACACGCTCCTCGCCCGCGAACTGTGGAGCGGTGTCGAGCTGTCCGGCGGGCAGTGGCAGCGTCTGGTCTGCGGCCGCGTCCTCTATCGCCGCACCCCGCTGATCGTGCTGGACGAGCCGACCTCACAGATGGACGCCCGCGGCGAGCACGCCATCTTCACCGAGATCAAACGATTGGCCGCCGACCGCATGACGATCGTGGTCACCCACCAACTGGCCAACACCAAGCTTGCCGACCGCGTTCTCGTCATGGACCAGGGCCGCGTCGTCGAGCACGGAACGTACGACGAACTCGTCGCCGCCAACGGCCACTTCGCGGAACTCGTCGCACTCGCCAAGGACCGCTGATCGACACGGGAGCCTTGCGCGTCCAGCACCATGGCCGTGCACGGCTCCCGTTGGTGTTCCGCGATCTGGTGCGCGCTCAGCGGTCGGGGCAGGTGCAGGTGCAGGTGCAGGCGGGGATGCAGCGGGAGCGGATCCCAGCGGCACGCGTCGGTCGCCACCGCGCCCCGACTTCCACCCTATGACTGGTCGATCAGCCTCTTGACCTCAGCGGGAAGTTTCGTGCCAGAGCGGACCGCCGTGAAAACTGCTTCTTCCGGCGTCTCTCCTACCGCTATGGCCACGTCGCAACGTCGAGCACGGTCCATCGTGACTCCTGTTGGTTACTGGGCGGCGTCGGAGGAGGATGGACTGTACGGAGCCGGCCGGTGAGCAGCCAGATGTGACCGACGGGCCGGGTGAGAGAGGAGGTGCGGCGTCATGTCGCAGTTCATGGACGTCCACCACGGGATGAAAGGCCTCACGGCCGACGACCTGATGAAGGCGCACCAGGCCGACCTCGCGATCGAGAAGGAAGAAGGCGTCCACTTCGAGAAGGCATGGGCGGACCCGCAGTCCGGTACGGTCTACTGCCTGTCCGAGGCCCCTTCCGCGGATGCGGTCCAGCGCATCCACGAACGGGCGGGGCACAAGGCCGACGAGATTCACGCCGTCCCGCTGTCCGTGTGATCCCGGGCCCGGGGCCCGAGTAGCGGCGCCGTACGGGAACGAAAGTCCGCGCGGGCCCGCACGGCGCTGCGGTGCGTCCCCCGGCTGTCCTGAGACGTATGCGCGGGTCGGGAGTACCGTCGATGGTGTGAGCGGAGACGATGCGAACCGGCGGTGGACGCAGTCCATGCCGGATGCCTATCAGCGTCACCTCGTGCCGGTGTTCTTCCGGCCCTTCGCGGCCGACCTCGCGGCGCGGGCGGCGGCCCTGCGCCCCCACCGGGTGCTCGAACTCGCGGCGGGCACCGGGGCCCTCACCACCGCGCTGCTCGACGCCGCACCGGGCGCCCGGGTCCTGGCGACCGACCTCAACGACGCGATGGTGACCCGCGGTTCGGCGCAGGAGCCGCGCGCGGAGTGGCGGCAGGCGGACGCGCAGAAGCTGCCGTTCGAGGACGCGTCGTTCGACCTCGTCCTGTGCCAGTTCGGCGTCATGTTCTTCCCGGACAGGCCCGGCGCCTACGCGGAGGTGCGCCGGGTCCTGGTCCCGGAGGGGCGCTTCCTCTTCAGCAGTTGGGGACCGGTGGACTCGCACGGATACGGCGCGGTCTTCCAGGACGCCTTGGAAGCCGCGATCCCGGAGGGCGCTCCGACCTTCCTCCGCGAGATCCCGCACGGTTACGCCGATCCGGCCGTGGTGGCCGAGGACCTCGCGGCGGCGGGGCTTCGCCTGGACGCCGCCGAGGACGTGACGCTGGACGGCGTCGCGGAGTCGGCCGCCTCCGTGGCCATCGGGTTCCTGACCGGTACGCCGGTGAGCGCCGCGCTCGCCGACCGTCCGGACGCGGCGGCGGTCCGGGACGCCGTCACCCGGGCCATGACGGACGCCTTCGGCCCCGGCCCCGTGACCGCCCCGATGACGGCGACGGTCTATGCGGCGCGGCGCATGCCCGGCGGAGCCGCGTAGTTACGTGTCCTTCTCCGGGCAGGTCGCCCTCTCCCTCAAGGCTCGGAGAGAAGGTCCGCTCACCGGGTGAGCGGGAGGGCGAACCAGTGTTCGCCCCTCGCTACTTGCCGTGCGTGATCAGGCTGCCGTCCTTGCAGTGCTCGGTGTGCTCGCCCACGTGGCCGCCCCCGAGCGCGGGGGTGACGGCGACCTCCTGGAGGCAGGTGGCCGCGTCGGCGGCGTTCACGTCGTCCGCGATGGCGACTCCGGAGCCGAGGTTGCTGCCGTTGACGGCCTGTGCCGGTGCGGCGAGGCCCGTGATGGCGAGGGCGAGGCCGGCGGCGCTGATGATCTTCTTCATGCCAGGCGAACGATGTGGCGTGCCCCGTGGGTGCGGGGCGGCGGGCAGGATCACCTGCCCAGGCGAGAAGGCAAACGTTCGCACGGGCTACGTGAGACGTACCCAGCCCTTCTCACTCGTCGGCGGTGACCATGAGGACGTCGCACGTGTGCTGGAACTCCTCCATCAAGCGGGTCGCCTCGACGACGAGGACGCCGTAGGGGCGGGTGGAGTCGGCCAGCGGCAGGTCGTGCTGCTTCGCCGACTCCGCGATCCGCTCCCGCGCCTTCTGCGCCGTGTCCGCCAGCTTGCACATCTCGTCGGCCTGCTCCGCGAGGGTGTCGCTGTCGATTTCCGCGACGACGTGGGCGATGTCGCGCAGTCGGCGTGCGAAGTCGGCGTACCTCTCGAGGACCGGGGCGTAGGTGTACGTGCTCTCCTTCTCGCGCCACGTGCCGAGACTGCGGGTCAGCGAGCCGAGCTGGTAGACCGCGCGCTCCAGCGCGTCCAGGGTGTCCCGGTAGCGTTCGAACGACTGGTAGCCCCGGTGCGCGGGCAGCAGGCGCCGCGGGTTGAAGGGCAGGCTGTTCTCGGCCGTGCTGAGCCCGCTGCGCGCGTTCTCGACCGCGTCCTGCAGGCGGCCGCTGGTGGTGCGCCAGTGCTCGGCCCGGTCGGCGTCCACGTCACCGCTGCCCAGGCCGTCCGCCACATCGTCGAGCAGTGCCTCGATCTCGGCGGCCAGGGCGTGCAGGCCATGTTCCGCGCTGCGGTAGCGCAGCGGAGGCGCGATGCACAGGTGCACGATCAGGCCGATGCCGCAGCCGACGAGAACGAGCAGGATGATCTGCCCGAGTTGGCTCGCCTTGTCCGCCGTGGAGGTGGCCGCGGCGTAGGTGGAGAAGGCGAAGAACGCGGCCGTCGGGACCTGGGACCGCTGTTCGCCCAGCGCCGGCCACTGCGCGATGATCAGAGCGATCAGGGCGACCAGCACGAAGGCGACGAGGTCGGGTCCCACGGTGAAGCCGATCGCGGCCTGTACCGCCACGCCAACCGTGACGGCACCGGCGTAGCGCAGCGCCTGCCACACCGATGCGTGGATCGTGGTGTTCATGGTGAGCGCCGCGGAGAACGGTGCGAACGCCGGCGACATCGCTTTCATGAGGTCGTGTGCGACCCACCACGCCAGTGTCGCGGCCAGCGCGCATTTGCCGATGAACAGCACGGTGTCGCGCTCGTGCCCGGACGAGCGCAACGCCCGCACCCACCACTGACCACAGCTTCGGATCCGGTCCAGCACGTACTCTGACTTTCCTTTCTGTGTGCCCCTTCGTGTGCAGCAGAACAACAGGGTGGGCCCGACCGTGCAGGGTTCGTGGCTCTACGGCATGTCGACCTTCTGTGCCGCGTCGACAAGGCGCCGCAGTTCTTCCTCTGTCCAGCCGGTCAGCCGCGACACATGTGCCCAGTCGTCGGGCGTCGCCCCACTCGACCGAAGGACCGCCGCCGCCTCGGCCTCCAGGTCCGTGCGGGCCGCGTCGAGGGCGGCGGTGGCGTCCTGGTAGCGCTGCAGCGCGAGTTCCAACTTGGGTTCGTCCATCGCCGCATTGTGCACCACGAAGCCGACGACGAGCGCGACGTCCCGTCACACCTTGCGCCACCTGGCGTTGGCCCAGGAGAAGAGACCGAAGGCGACGAGACCCACGGCGATCAGCACGAGCAGCCACGGGCCCGCCGGGGTGTCGGTGAAGGAGCGCAGCGTGTCGTCGATGCCCTTGGCCCGGCCCGGCTCGTGGCGCACCGCGGCGGTGACGGCGAAGGCTCCCGCGGCGGCGAAAACCACGCCGCGGGCGGTGCCGCCGAACACACCGAGAACGTCGACGTACTTGCGGGCGCGAGAGGAGAGTCCGGACATCTTCAGATGCTTGTGGAACTTCCGCAGGAGCGCCCGCACGGCGATCCAGAGGCCGGCCGCGGCGACGGCGCACCCGGCGGCACCGACGATCCACTGTCCGTGCGGCCATTCCAGCGCCTTCGCTGTGACGTCCTTGGAGCTCTCGTCGGAGCTGCCGCCGCCGCTCGACTTCTCCCCGGCGGCGAAGGACAGCACGGAGTACGCGACGAAGCCGTAGAAGACGCAGCGGCCGGCGGCCATCGCCCGTTTGCTCGCCTTCCTGCCGTCGGGTCCTGCCTGGCCGAAGACCGCCTCGGACAACCGCCACAGGGCCATTCCGGCCAGGGCGATGCCGAGCAGCCACAGCAGGGCCATGCCGAAGGGTTTCTCGGCGATCTCCGCCACCGCACCGCTGCGGTCCGCCTGCTTGCCGCCGCCGTCGGCGAAGGCGATGCGCAGGGCGAGGAATCCGATCAGGAGGTAGATGACACCGCGCCCGACGAAGCCCGCCCGGGCCGCCATCGCGAGCGCGGGGCTCTTCGCCGCGCTTCGAGCCCGTCCGAGTCCTCGTGTCCTCGCCGATCCAATAGCTGCCATGGCATCCGAATGCCCCCGGTTCGGACTTCAACTCCTGTCCGTGGCGGGCGTCTTCACGCCGAGGTTGCCCTACGGGGCGGTCCGAGGCAGCCGGATGCCCGGCCAGCGGCCCGTCGCGGCCAGCTCTCGGGTGACCTCGACGATGCCGCGTCGCACCGCCACCACCGTGTCGCGCGGCTCGTAGCCGTCCGTGGCCGTGCGCACCGCGATGTGGCGGCGCAGCACCGGGTCGACGATGCGGCGGACACCGAGGCCCTGGCGGGTTCCGTGGACCGCGAGCACCGAGCGCGGCAGGATCGTGCAGGCCTCGCCGCTCTCCGCGATACGGATCAGCGTGCCGAGCGATTCCACGTCGCCGACGTTTCTGGGCACGAGGCCGTGGGCGGCGAACGCCCGGTCGACCAGGGCCCGCAGGTTGCTGCGCGCCCCCGGTGTCACCAGCGGAACCTGCCGCAGGTCGTGCAGGGTCACCTCGTCCGGGCTCTCCGGGGCGGGGCCCGGGTGACCGATGAGGTACAACTCCTCGGAATACAGGGGCAGTTCCGCCGCGCGCGGCGCGTCGTCCTCGCGGAAGACCGCGGCCAGGTCGAGGCGCCCGGCGAGCAGCAGCTCGTGGACGTAGCCGCTCATGGATTCGAAGAGCTGCAGGTGGATGCCGGGATAGTGGGCGCGCACCCAGGAGAAGAGGGCGGGCGCGAGCGGCGCGGTCACCGTGGTGGGCAGGCCGATCGCGACCGGGCCGTGCACCGGCTGGCGGCCGCCGGTGACGTCCTGGGCGAGCCGGTCGAACTGCCGCACCAGTTGTTGCGCGTCCCGGTAGAGGGTCAGGCCCTGGGCGGTCGGCCGTACGCCGCGGGGGCCGCGGTCGAGGAGGCGGACGCCGAGATGCGCTTCGAGTTGGGCCATGCGCTGGCTGACGGCGGGCTGCGACACGTGCAGCACGCCGGCGGCCCGGGACAGACTGCCGGCGTCGACGACCGCGATGAAGTCGCGCAGCTGGGCGATGTCCACGGTGGTGTTCGCGGCCGCCTTCCGGCTCTGAGGTGCTGGTCTACGTCGTGGTGTGTCGTACGGCGAGTTCGGCGCGGTGGAGGATGCGGCGTGCTCGTTCGACGACAGGTCGGTCGATCATCTCACCGTCCACGGTCGCCGCCGCGTCGTGCCCTGCGGCGAGCACGCGTCGGGCCCACTCCACCTCGTCCTCGGCAGGGGCGAAGGCCGCGCGCACGGGCGCGATTTGCGCCGGGTGGATGCAGAGTTTGCCGCCGAAGCCCCAGGCGCGGGCGCGGGTGGCCGCCCGGGTCACGGCGGCCTCGTCGCGGACGGCCGTGCTCACTCCGTCCACGGGTGCGGGCCGTTCGTTCACCACCGACCAGCGGACCAGGTCGGCTCGGGCGGTATCCAGCGCCCTGTCGTCGGACACGTCCAGGTCGAGGGCGAGGTCGATGCTGCCGAAGAGCAGCCGGGCACAGGCAGGGTCGGCCGTGATCCGGTCGAGGGCGACCAGTCCGCGCGCGGTCTCGATCAGCGGGAGTACGCGGGTGCCGCTCGCCTCCCCCGCATCCCGGACCTGCGCGGCGGTCTCGGTCTTGGGGAGCACGACGGCCGCGGGCGACAGGGCGCGGCATGCGGCGAGGTCGTCCGCGTACTCGGCGGTCCGGGGGCCGTTGACCCGGACGACCACCGGGATGCCGGCGTTTCCGGGCCAGGCGGCGCGCAGCCGGTCGCGGGCGGTCGCCTTGTCGCCCGCCGCCACCGCGTCCTCCAGGTCGATGACGACGGCGTCGGCGCCGCTGGTGACCGCCTTCGCGAACCGGTCGGGGCGGGAGGCCGGCACGAACAGCCAGGTCACCGCCGTGGCCAGCGGATCCGTCGTGTCGGTGACCAGCGGGTCCGTCGTGCCCGTCATACGGCACCCCGGTCGGTGAGCTCGTCGATCTCGGTGGCGGTCAAGCCCACCTCGGCGAGGATGTCCCGGGTGTGCTCGCCGAGGGCGGGCACCGGGTCCATGCGCGGGACGTCGTCGACCAGTCCCGGCGGGGCGAGTGCGGGGATCGGGCCTGCTGGGGTCTGCACCTGGTGCCAGCGGTCGCGGGCGGCGAGCTGCGGGTGTTCCCACACCTCGGCCAGCGAGTTGACGCGGGCGTGCGCGACCGGGACGGCCGCGAGGAGTTCGACGGCCTCGGCTGCGGTGAGGTCGGCGAACCGCGCCGCGATGATCGCGCCGAGGGCCTCGCGGTGCGCGTTGCGGGCGGCGTTGCCCGCGTAGTCGGGGTGCGTCGCCAGCTCCGGCTGTCCCAGGAAGCGTTCGCAGAAGGCCGCCCACTCGCGCTCGTTCTGGATGCACATCATGACGACCTTGCCGTCCCCTGCGGTGAAGGGTCCGTACGGGTAGATGGTCGCGTGCGCCGCGCCCGCCCGGGGCGGCGGCTCGGCGCCGTCGTACGCGTAGTACAGCGGGAAGCCCAGCCACTCCACCGTCGCCTCCAGCATCGACACGTCGACATGTGAGCCCTCGCCGGTGCGGCCCCGTTCCAGCAGGGCCGCGAGGATGCCGCTGTAGGCGTACATCCCGGCGGCGATGTCGGACACGGAGATGCCCACCTTCGCCATCTCCTCGGCGCTGCCGGTCACCGACAGGAGTCCGGACTCGCTCTGCACCATCAGGTCGTACGCCTTCGCGGTGGCGTACGGGCCGGGGGTGCCGTAGCCGGAGATGTCGCAGACGATCAACTTGGGGTGGGCGGCGTGCAGTTCGGCCCAGCCGAGTCCTGCCCGCTCGGCCGCGCCGGGCGCCAGGTTCTGCACGAAGACGTCGGCCTCGGCGAGCAGCCGGCGCAGTACGTCCATGCCCTGCGGGTCCTTGATGTCGACGGTGAGCGACTCCTTGTTGCGGTTGACCCACACGAAGTGCGAGCTGAGCCCGCGCACGCGGCTGTCGTAGGCACGGGCGAAGTCACCGGCGCCCGGCCGCTCCACCTTGATGACGCGCGCGCCGAGGTCGGCGAGCTGACGGGTGGCGTACGGAGCGGCGATGGCCTGTTCGAGCGAGACGACGGTGATGTCGCGGAGGGGTTGCATGTGCTTCTTTCTTTCGTACGTGCTTGTGGGGCGGCGCGCGGGTCTCACACCACGAAGCTCACGGCGATGACCAGCACCAGTGAAACGACCGAGGCCATCGCGGTCACGAAGGTGAGTGCCTTGAGGGCGCCCCGGGTGGTCACCCCGAGGAGCGGTTGGAACATCCAGAAGAAGTTGCTGTTGACCTGCAAGGCGAAGAGCGATCCCGAACCGATGGCCAGCGCGAGGACCGCGGGCGGCACGGCGAGGTCGCCCATGATCGGGGCGATGATCCCGGCCGCGGCGATGGCGGCGACGCCGATGGAACCGATGGCCAGGTGCAGCAGCGCCGCGACGAGCCACACCAGCAGGATCGTCACCACGGTGGACATGCCCGCGTCGGCGGAGAAGATCCCGGAGAGCACCTTGTCGAGGCCGGTCTTGCCGATGACGGCCCCGAGCGATCCGCCGACTCCGGTGACGAGCAGGATCTGCCCGGTGCTGTGGAAGCCCTCGGTCACCGCCTGCTCCACGCGCTCGTTGCTGAGCACCCGCTTCGCGAGGGCGTACGCGCCGACCAGGCCTGCGAACAGGGCGAACGCGGGGTTGCCGAGGAAGGCGAGCAGGTCGGACCTCACGCCCGCGGCGTCGGCGATGGCGCCGGTGGCGATGAGCAGGAGGGGGACGACGATCGGAAGCAGCGAGAGGTACAGCGGCGGCATCGGGCGGCGGGCGTGGGCCCGCTCGTCCTCGGACGCGGGTGTTCCGGTGGGCTCGGTGGAATCGGCCGGCTCGGTCGGCTCTGCGTCGGCGGGGATTTCGTCGGTGTCCGCGTTCCAGAAGCCGACGCGCAGCAGCCGCCCGTAGAGGAACGTGGTCAGCAGAGCGGCGAGGGGGCCGAGGGCGAAGCCGTACACCAGCATCGTGCTGAGCGGCACATGCAGCAGGCCGGCGACCGCCAGGGTGCCGAGGCCCGGCACCACGAACACGTAGCCGACGAGGATTCCGGCGCTCAAGGCACCGCCCATCATGGGCAGCCCGTGGCGACCCATGCGCGGCGCCGCCGACTTGGCCAGCGGAGCGGCGAGGACGAGCTGGACGTCCACGTAGATGGACGGGAAGACGGCGCTCAGGGCGCCGGCGAGCGCGTAGGGGAGCTTGCCGGGGCCGAGGACGCGGATCAGTTTCTCGACCAGTTTCTGCAGCGCCCCCATGGAGTTCAGCAGTGAGCCGAGCAGCACGCCGAAGCCGATGAGCAGCCCCACTTCGGCCATGATGTCGCCGAAGCCGTCGACGATCGTGTCGATGGTGCCCTCGAAACCGAGGCCGGTCGCGATGCCGAGATAGAGCGAGCCGATGACCAGGGCGATCACCGGTTCCACCTTGGGCACCAGAATGAGCAGGACGACCACCAGGATGGCGATCGCGGTGTGCAGAGCTGTCACGGGGATTCCTCTCACCACGGCGTGAGTCCACGTGAGGGAACCATGCTGCTCACAGTGGCGGAAGACGGGAATCCGCGAGGGGGGTATCAGGCCTGCTTATAGCGCGGGCGGCGCTCCGGGTGTGCCGCGCTCAGCTGTCGTCGGCGCGGCGCCGTGATGTCTCCACGACCTGTTGCAGGGCGGCGACATGGTGCTCCAGGGCGCCGCGGCCCGTCTCGCTCAGACTCACCCACGTGCGCGGCCGCTTGCCGACGTAGCCCTTCTTGACCTCGACGTAGCCCTTCGTCTCCAGGGTGCTGACCTGCTTGGACAGGGCGGAGGCCGAGACACCGGCCTCGTCGCGGAGCCAGCCGAACTCGGCCCACTCCACGCCCGCGAGCAGCGATACGAGTGTCAGCCGTGTCGGGTCGAGGAGGACGGCGTCGTACTCAAATGCGGCCATGGAGGGCGCTTCCCGTGGTGTGTCGTTCGCGTGTCGCCGACGAGGCCAGCGCGCGCTGCATCCGTCCGCCGAAGAGGATCAGCGCGCCGCCCAGCAGCACGCCCAACGCCGTTCGCCAGTACGGCACATGGACGCCGAGGTCCGGCTGGAGCAGGGCGAACGCGATGCCGGCCGCGGCGAACACGAGGATCACCAGGCGGGAGACGAGGGCCCAGCGTCCGTTGATCTCGCTCCTGCGCAGCCGGGCGCGCTGCCCGAGCACCGCCGAGCCGCGGCGGGTGTTCAGGAGGACGACGTAGCCGATGGCGAGGGCCGAGAAGACGGGGGTGGCCCAGGCGGTGACGCCGGGGCCGAAGAAGTCGGGGGCTGCGAGCACCGCGAAGCTCCCGACGCCGAACACCACGTCCACCCAGCGTGCCGTGCCGGTGCCGTCGCGGGACTGGGCGCGGCGCTGCTCGATGCTCCGCAGGGCCCGGGCCGCCTCGGCGGCTTCGTGGGCCGTGGGCTCGTGTGCTGTGGGCTCGTGGGGCTCGGTCATGGGACACCCTCCATCGATGTGCGCCAGCAGAACTTGTTTCCTAATAGGAAACTAGTTTCCCGGACCTCGGCCGTCAAACTCGTGAAAATCAGGCCGTGCTACATGGTCCTCGTTCGTCACTGGTGTTCCGTACGTCGGCGAACCCGTCACTCCGCGCGGGCTGTTTGGCGGCCGGTTGCACTACCGGGATTCACTCGCAGTGCACCGACCTTCAGGCCAGTAGTGAAGCGAATCGGGTGATGGCGACGCGGAGCGTCGCAGAGGTTCATCCGGCGGTGCCGCACATCGCGCGGGACACTCACACGGCGCTGAGCGCCGCGACAGCTTGACCCTGGCGAGGGCGGAATCCGACCAGAGGTTGTTGGCCCGTCATTAGTGCCGCACGAGATCGGGGCACTCCTGGCGCAGACGGCGCGAGGAGACCGCCTTGAGCGAGTTGACCAGCTTGGTGACGGCCACCTTGGGCGGGAAGTCCACCAGCAGGTGGACGTGATTATCCTCGCCGTTGAACTCGACCAGCTCGCACGCGAGGTCCGTTACACCGACGGCATGATCTCCTCCATCCGTACGAGATGGGCATCTGAGAACGCTTTGTGACGGAGCGGCCACGAAGACCAGGTGGACATGCATCACGGACGCACAGTGCCGACCAGTTCTCATCTGCTCATCTCAGCCATGACCCAGATATCTACGGTGGCTTTTATGCAGCTTCGGTACTCCTTCCGACTCACCCCCACGCCGGGCCAGCGCACCGCGCTGGCGCGGGCGTTCGGGTGTGCCCGGGTGGTGTACAACGACGCGATCGCCGCGCGTGAGGCGGCCCGGGCCGAGGGCCGCAAAGCCCCGTCGATGGCCGAGCTGTCGGCAACGTTGATCACACAGGCGAAGCGGACGCCGGATCGGGCCTGGCTGGGCCGGGTCTCCGCGGTGGTGCTCCAGCAGTCCCTGCGGGACCTCGGCGCGGCCTATGGCGCGTACTTCGCGAGTCTGAAAGGCGAGCGCAAGGGCCGTAAGACCGGGCCTCCGGTCTTCAAGTCCCGTAAGGACCAGCGGCAGTCCATCCGATTCACCCGGAACGCCCGGTGGAAGATCACCGACAAGGGGCGCCTGTCCCTGCCGGGTGTGGGCGAGGTGCCGGTGCGCTGGTCGCGCACGCTACCCTCCGATCCTTCCTCCGTCACGGTGATCAAGGACGCGGCCGGGAGGTACTTCGCCAGCTTCGTCATCGCCACCGACCCGGACACCGACCTGGCAGCCGCCCCGGACAGCGACGGCCTGCCGGTGATCGGCATCGACCTCGGCCTCAAGCACTTCGCCGTCCTCTCGGACGGCACGAAGATCACCTCACCCAGGTTTCTGCGGCGGGCGGAGAAGAAGCTCAAGAAGGCACAGCGTGAACTGTCCCGTAAGCAGAAGGGATCGAATAACCGGGCCAAGGCCCGCCTCAAGGTTGCAGCCGCTCATGCCAAGGTGGCCGACGCGCGCCGGGAATTCCAGCACCAGCTGTCCACCCGGATCGTCCGCGAGAACCAAGCGGTCGCCGTGGAGGACCTGGCGGTGTCCGCAATGGCGCGCACCCGGCTGGCCAAGATCGTCCACGACGCGGGCTGGTCCACCTTCATCAACATGCTCCAGTACAAGTGCGAACGATACGGCCGGGTATTCGTGAGGATCGACCGGTTCGAACCGACCACCCGCCGCTGCTCCGCCTGCGGCCACGTCGACGGACCCAAACCACTCCACGTCAGAAAGTGGG
This sequence comes from Streptomyces sp. NPDC059897, assembly GCF_042730865.1. Classification (NCBI taxonomy): domain Bacteria; kingdom Bacillati; phylum Actinomycetota; class Actinomycetes; order Kitasatosporales; family Streptomycetaceae; genus Streptomyces; species Streptomyces sp. NPDC059897. The sequence continues at coordinate 193,118 of NZ_JBHWKQ010000002.1, forward strand.
ACTGCCCGGCCTGCGGCGCACACCTGGACCGGGACGTGAACGCCGCAGTGAACGTGAAGGACGCCGCTGGACGAGCGGTGGATGCCTGTGGAGTGCTTGCAAGACCATGGCCCAGCGCCATGGCGGGGCGTGAAAAAGCAGGAAGCCAAGGAATCCATGCCGGAGCCCGCGCCGCGTAGCAGCGCAGCACCGGACCGGAAGGCCAAAATCCGCTCCCTTCGGGGAGAGGTTGCACGTCAAGCGCACATGTACCGCCTCCAGGCGGACCAGTACGAACACCTTCCGCACCGGCCGGCGCCCGACGCCGACCGGCCGGCCGTCCCGGAGCCGAACTGACGGTCAGGGGCGAACCACCGGCGCACGGTCAGGCCCCGTCCGCCGCGCCACCCTCCGCCAGCCGCGTGAGCCACTCGCGCAGCAGGATCTGCTCGGCCTCGCTGAGGACGTCCGGCTGGTCGGGCAGCGCGGCACGCAGGGCGCGGGCCGCCGCCGGTGCGGGGCCGGACTCGGCGGCGGAGAAGGTGGGTTCGGCGCGGGCGACGGCACTGACCATGGCCTCGCGCAGGACGGTCAGCAGCGCCGGGTCGCGGCGCTCCTGCGGAGTGGCGTGCCACGTGATGACCGCGCCCTGGCCCGTGGCCTGAATGATCTGCGCGGCCAGTTCCTCGTCGACCCGCAGCCATCCTCCGGCCGCCAGCCGCCGCACCCGGCCCCGCAGGATCTCCAGACCCGCGCGGTGCGCCACATCGGCGTCCCGGCCGGTGGACCTGTTCATCACCGCGAACAGTTCGGGGCGCGAGACACCGAACTCCACGACCATGTCCCAGCCGTGGCGCAGCTCCTCCACCGGGTCCTCCGGGGCGGGGTCGAGCTGGGCGCGCTTGCTCTCCAGGAACTGCGCGTAGCCGTGCTCGGCGACCGCTTCCAGGAGTCCGCCCTTGTCCCCGAAGAGGCGGTAGATCGCCGGTGGCTGCATGCCGGCCGCGGCGGCGACCGCGCGGGTGCTCACCGCGTCGGGGCCCCCGGCCTCCAGCAGCTCGACGGCCGCTTCGACGATGCGGCGGCGGGGGGTCACTGCATTCTCCGCACTCTCTGCGGTGTCACGGGTAGGCATGTATCGATGGTATCGACTATTCGCTTCCATCGTTAGTTCCAGTGTTATCGTTGCTCTGATTCCACTGGAAACGACGTTCGGAGAACCCCGTGATCATCGTGACCGGAGCCACCGGCAAGCTCGGCCGCCGCATCGTCGAGCGCCTCCTGGAGCGGGTCCCCGCCGACCAGGTCGGCGTCAGCGTGCGCGACCCCCGCAAGGCCCAGGACCTGGCCGACCGAGGCGTGCGCGTGCGGCAGGGCAGCTTCGACGACCCCGACTCCCTGGTGCACGCCTTCGAGGGCGCCGACCAGGTGCTTCTCGTCTCCCTCGACCGCACCGGCGAGGAGTGCGTCGCGGGCCACCGCACCGCCATCGACGCCGCTGTGAAGGCCGGTGTCGGGCGCATCCTCTACACCAGCCAGATGGGCGCCGCCCACGACTCGCGCTTCCAGCCGTGCCGCGACCACGCCAGGACCGAGGACCTCCTGCGCGCCACCGGCCTGCCCTGGACCTCCCTGCGCAACGGCTTCTACGCCGCCAGCGCCCTGCAGTTCCTCGAGTCCTCACGCCACAGCGGCGAAGCCGCTCTGCCCGCCGACGGGCCCGTCGCCTGGACGGGACATGACGACCTCGCCGAGGCCACCGCCGCGATCCTCACCGACGAGGGCCGGTTCGAAGGGCCCACCCCGGCACTCACCGGCCCCGCGGCGCTCGACTTCGACGCCATAACGGAACTCGCGGCCCGGACCGAAGGGCGCCCCTTCACCCGCACCGTCGTCGACGACAACACCTTCCGCGAGCAGGCCCTCTCGCACGGCGTCCCGGTCCCGGCCGCCGACGTGATGCTGAGCGTCTTCGTGGCGGCACGGGGCGGCGAGTTCAGCGCCGTCGACCCGACGCTCGCCGAGCTGATCGGCCGTGCGCCGACCGGCTTCCGTACGCTGCTGGAGCGCGCCTGGGCCGCGTAGGTGGCGGCGGCCATCGGCGGAGGCCCGCAGGCCCTCAACTGCCCGTGCTCTCCCGGATGATGAGCTCGTGCCCGACGACGTGAGCACGCGGCGGGGCTTCGGCCGGGCCGGCGATGCGGTCGAGGAGCAGGGCCACGGCCGCCCGGGCGATCTCCTGCTTGTCGGGGGCCACCGTCGTCAGGCTCGGCACGCTGAAGCGTGAGGCCTCGATGTCGTCGAAGCCGACCACGTCGAGGGTGCCCGGCACGCTCACGCGGCGCTCGTGCAGGGCCCGGAGTGCGCCCAGGGCCAGGTGGTCGTTGAGGCAGAGCAGGGCGTCGGGGCGCGGGCCCGAGTCGAGGAGCGTGGTCGCGGCGCGGGCGCCGTCGCGCCACTGGAAGGCGTCCACCGGCACGACGAGCCGGGCGTCGAACGGGAGCCCGGCCTCCTTCAGGGCCTTGCGGTAGCCGTCGGTGCGCAGCCGGTCCGTGCCCTGTGGGCCGTGCGCCCTGCCGCCGATGACGGCGATACGGCGGCGGCCTCGCGAGAGCAGGTGCGCGGTGGCCTCGCGGGCGGCCTCCACGTTGTCGATGGCGACATGGTCCGTGCCGCCCCCGGCGGGCCGCTCGCCGAGCAGGACCACCGGGAAGTCGCGGTCGCGGCCCGCGAGGTCGCGTGGGTTCAGGGCGAGCGGGCTGAGGACGACGCCGTCGGTGAACCGGGCGTCGAAGCCGCGCAGCGCGGCCAGTTCGCGCTCGCGCATCCCGCCGGTCCGGTGCAGCAGGACGGTCGGTCCGCGCCGGTCCGCCTCTGCCATGACGAGCCCCGCCAGTTCGGCGAAGTACGCGACGTCGAGTTCGGGCACGGCCAGCGTGATCATGCCGGTGCGGCCCTGGCGCAGTTGGCGGCCCGCGATGTTGACCCGGTAGCCGAGCGCGTCGATCGCCTCCTTGACCGCCGCGCGGGTCCGGTCCGACACCTGCTCGAAGTCGTTGATCACGTTGGAGACGGTCTTGGGCGAGACACCCGCGTACTCCGCCACGTCCTTGATCCTGGGCCTGGCGCCCATGCCGTTCACCCCGCTCACCCCTTCCGTCCGCCGCCCGTGAGCGTATCCGTACGGTCGCTCCGGTTGGCCGACTCGCCGTCACAGCCGCCGCGTTGACACGCCTGTGCCCCTTCCCTACCGTCCTGAAGCCTGGGGACTTACATCGATGTAAGGGAGTCGCTCATGCGCGCACGACACCGTGCCGCTCTCGTCGCCGGTCTGGCCGCCGCGTTACTCGCCCTGTTCGTCGGTCTGGTCAGCGCGACGCAGCCCACCACGGAGAAGTCCGCACCGGCCTCCGCGCAGAAGTCGGCCCCGGCCGCCGCCGCGTCGAGCACCTTCCGCAATCCGCTCAACTCCGGCCCCGACCCGTTCCTGTCGTACGCGAACGGGAAGTACCACCTCACGACCACTCAGGGCGGCAGCATCAAGATGTGGAGCTCGCCCTCCCTGGCCACGCTGCTCGACGCCGACCCGAAGACGGTGTGGACGGACAGCGACGCCTCGCGCAACCAGCACATCTGGGCGCCGGAGTTCTACCGCTTCGGCGAGCGCTGGTACATGTACTACACGGCCGACGACGGCACGGACGAGCACCACCGGCTCTACGTCCTGGAGTCGCAGGGCGACGACCCGACCGGCCCGTACCGCTTCAAGGCGAAGCTCGCCCCGCCCAACCACGCCGACGACTTCGCCATCGACCCGGGCGTCCTCCAGCACAACGGCAAGCTGTACCTCGCGTACAGCGGCCTCAACCCGTACCAGCACAACGGCCTCAACATCGCGCCGATGTCGAACCCGTACACCGTCTCGGGCGACGCGGTCGCCATCGACGGCGCGGGCGGCTGCCCCGAGGTCCGCGAGGGCCCCGAGTTCCTCAACCGCAACGGCCGTACGTGGATGACCTATTCGACCTGCGACACCGGCAAGCCCGACTACCAGGTGTGGATGATGTCGCTCGCGGACGGCGCCGACCCGATCGTGCCCGGCAACTGGAAGCAGCACGACGGGCCGGTCTTCAAGCGCGCCGACGACCGCGGTGTCTTCGGCCCCGGCCACCACGCCTTCTTCAAGTCCCCGGACGGCAAGGAGGACTGGCTGATCTACCACGCCAAGACGACGTCGACGAACACCTACAGCAACCGCACGACCCGCGCGCAGAAGATCGGTTGGAACGCCGACGGCAGCCCGGACCTCGGCACCCCGCTCGCCCTCGGCGCCACGCAGAACCTGCCCTCCAGCGACCCCGGTTCCGGCAACCACTGGATCAACGACGACGGCCGCTCCAGCGGTTCCGGCTCCGTGAAGTACACCGGTACGTGGAACTCCGGTACGGGCTGCGGGACCCAGTGCTTCTGGGGCGACGACCACTGGAGCGACAAGGCGGGCAACACCGCGACGTACTCCTTCACCGGCACCCGGATCGCCCTGCTCTCCGTCAAGGACACCGGCAACGGCATCGCCGCGATCAGCGTCGACGGCGGCCCCGAGCAGCGCGTCGACTTCCACGGCCCGATCCGCACCGGCGAGACCCTCCAGTACCTCAGCCCCCGCCTCACCAACGGCCCGCACACCCTGAAGATCCGGGTGACCGGCGACCGCAACGCGGACTCCTCGGGCTCGTTCGTGAGTGTGGACCGGGCGGAGGTGTACACGGACTGAGGCACGTGACGACGCCCGCCCCGGGCGGGGCCTGTCCGGCGGAACTTACGGTTTGTGGGTGACCCAGAGCAGTTCCGCCGGCCAGCGGTGTCCCCAGTCGGGTGGGTCGGTCTTGTTGTAGTCGTTGGGTGTTCCGGGTTCGGGCCGCGGCTCGATGAGATCGTCGATGACGAGACCCGCGCCGCGCAGGACCCTGATCCAGTCGCCGTAGGTGAGCTGATAGCTGGTCGCCCCGTCGCCTTCGGCGATGGTGTTCAGCCCGAAGTAGTCACGCTGCAGCGTCGTGGTCACGCGGCTTCCGCCCTCGTCGTAGCAGGCTTCGAACCATGGGCTGGCGACGTTGAACACCAGGCGCCCGCCTCGGCGCAGGACGCGTGCGGCCTGCGGGACGGCCAGGTGCGGGGGCGCCCAGCTGAGCCCACCGAAGTCGCAGAACACCAGGTCGAAGCTGTCGGCGGAGAACGGGAGGTGCTCTGCGGCGCCCTGCACCAGCGGGTACCGGTCCGCTCCCATCGTGCGGTCCGCTGCGGCGAGTTGGGCCTCGGACAGGTCGAGACCGACCACGGCGGCGCCCTCGGCGGCGAGCGCCCTGGACCATTGGCCGGCTCCGCAGCCGAGTTCGAGGACGCGCTTGCCGGTGACGTCGCCGAGGGCGCGCAGGTGCGCGTCGGGGATGGAGTACATGCCCCACAGGCGGGGCGTGGCGCCGATCCGTGGGTCGTGCTCGTGCTGGTAGGCGCTGCTGATCTCGTTCCAGAGCCGCCGGTTGGCGGGGATGCTGTCCACGCGCCGACTCCAGCACTGCCCGCCGGGGAAGGTCAACATGATCGGCGCGGTCGGTGCGGGCCTGTACCTGTCGCCGCACCTCTTCGGTGTCCATGGCGGGAGCCTCCCGCCTCAAGTGCGCTTCGAATGCGCTTGAGGTCGACCCCCGCCAGGGGCACGTCACCGCGTCATGGCGCCACCCTGTGCGCCCGCCGCGCACCCGGGTCGTCCAGTGCCGGTACCAGCCAGTCGAGGGCGGCCCGGCCGGTGCGTACGGGGTTGGTGAGGGTGCCGACGCCCTCGATGGTGATCGCCACCGTGTCGCCCTCGGTCAGGGTGACGTCGAGGCCCGGCACGATGCCCGTGCCCGTCGACAGCACCGCGCCCTCGGGGAACGGCTGGCAGTGCCACAGGTGGTCGACCAGGTCCTGGAGCGGGCGGTGGAAGGCGGCCGTGGTGGTCGTGCCCTCGAAGGCCACTCCCCCGTCCCGCCGTATCTGCATGCCGATCTTCAGCGCGCCGGCGTCCTGGACCTCCCACGCCGGGACGATGCCCGCGGACACCGCGGAGGCACCGGCGTAGATCTTCGCCTGCGGGAGGTAGAGGGGGTTGTCGCCCTCGATGGAGCGTGAGCTGACGTCGTTGACGACGACGTAACCGACCGTCTGCGCAAGGTGGTTGAGGACGAGGCCGAGCTCCGGCTCGGGGACGTTCAGCTCCGAGTCGTCGCGTACGGCGATGGGTTCGCCGTCCGTGACCACGCGCCACGGCTGCGACTTGAAGAACAGTTCGGGCCGGTCCGCGTCGTAGACCCGCTCGTACACCGACTGCTCGCTGCTCTCCTCCACCCTGGCGTCGCGCGAGCGTTCGTACGTGACACCTGCCGCCCACAGCTCCATCAGGCCGTCCAGCGGGGGCAGGAGCAGCAACGGGCCCACCACCGTCTCCGTGGGGCCCTCGACCCGGGCCCGCAGTTCGTCGAGCGGCAGCCGCAGCAGGTCCGCGATGCGGGGACCTCCCGTGAAGGCCCGTACGGTGCCTGCCTCGTCGGTGATCCCGGTGTGTACGGTCCCGTTCTCGTCAGCGAAGCGCACGATGTGCGTCATCGGCCGTCCCTTCTTCCGTCGATGCGTTGTTTTTCTGTCCGTTGTTCTTCTGTCCGACCCAGTGGAAGGTCGCCGCCACCAGCGCTCCGGCGGCGGCGAGCACCGCGATGAGGTACAGGCCGCCGGTCTGCGAGCCGGTGCCCGCTTCGACCGCTCCCATCGCGTACGGGCCCACGAATCCGCCGAGGTTCCCGAAGCCCGAGATCAGCGGGATGGTTCCGGCTATCTGTACCCCGGCGAGGATCGTCGGCGGCACCGTCCAGAACACCGGCTGGGCGCCCAGGAATCCGAACGCGGCGACGCACAGCGCGGCCACGGCGGGCACTGGCGGCAGCAGGACGCCGCCCAGCAGTCCGGCGACCGTGAGGAGCAGCGCGAGGCGCAGCGGGCCGCGCCGGTCGCCGGTCCGGTCCGACCACCAGGGCAGGATCAGCACCCCGGCGAGGGCGAAGACCCACGGCAGGGCGGAGACGAAGCCGATGCCGACATCGCCCAGGCCGTCGATGCGGCCGACCAGTGCGGGCAGCCAGAACGTCACCCCGTACACGCTGATCTGGATCGCGAAGTACACGAACATCAGGCGTAGTACGCGGCTGTCGCGCAGGATCTCGCCCGCCCGCTGCGGGGTGTCGGCGCCCTCGGGCGGGCGGTCGGCGGCGATCCGGTCGATGAGCAGGCGGCGCTCGTCGTCGGTCAGCCACGTCGCCTGCTCCGGGCGGTCGGTGAGCAGCCACGGGATGGCCAGCGCCATCACCACGGTCGGCGCGCCCTCCAGGAGGAACATCCACTTCCAGCCGTCGATCCCGGCGAGGCCGTGCAGCCCGATCAGATAGCCGCCCAGCGGGTTGCCGATGATGCTGGAGACCGCGACGGCCGACTGGAACACGCCCGTGGCCTTCCCGCGGTCCGGGCCCGCGAACCAGTACGTGATGTAGAGGATCACGCCGGGGAAGAACCCGGCCTCGGCGGCGCCGAGCAGGAAACGCAGGACGTAGAACGTGGTCGGGCTGCTGACCAGCGCCATCGCGCAGGACAACAGGCCCCACACGAACATCAGTCCGGCGAGCCAGCGGCGGGCGCCGATGCGGTGCAGGGCGAGGTTCGAGGGCACGCCGAGGACCGCGTAGCCGACGAAGAAGATGCCGGCGCCGAGGCCGAAGGCGGCCGCGTCGATGCCGACGTCCGTCTCCAGGTGGCTCTTGACCAGCGCCACGTTCGTACGGTCGAGGAAGCTCAGCACGAACATCACGAACAGCGGTGGCAGCAGGCGCCGTGACACCTTGCGGCGCACCCCCTGCACGGTGGTCGCTGTACTCATCGGACCTCCTGCGATCCAGGGAAGCTTGTCTGACAGATGCCCGGCGACTGCGCCAGACATCTGACCCGTGGACCGTAGTGATCGAGCAACTTCCTTGCAATACCTGGGATTTAAGAAATTGACCTTGCCGAAACGTCTGGCCACCGGTGCAGACATCTGACATGTTGAGGCCGTGTCGGCGGCTGCCGACCGCGGGTCTCCCGTGCTCTGACAGGTCTGACAGGAGTGATTGCCGATGACCGCCCGTATCGTCGACGTCGAGACGATCGACGTCCGCTTCCCGACCTCCGCGTCGCTCGACGGCTCGGACGCGATGAACGACGCGCCGGACTACTCCGCGGCCTACGTGGTGCTGCGCGTGGGCGGCGGGGACGAGCGCACCAACTCCCTTGAGGGGCACGGGTTCACGTTCACCATCGGGCGCGGCAACGACCTCGCCGTGCACGCCGCCCGGGCCATCGGCGAGCGGGCGCTCGGGATGTCCGTGGACGAGATCGTCGGCGACCTGGGCGCCTTCTCCCGCCACTTGCTCGGCGACAGCCAACTGCGCTGGCTCGGCCCGGACAAGGGCGCCATCCACCTGGGTACGGCCGCGGTCGTCAACGCCGCCTGGGACCTGGCAGGCAAGCTGGCCGGCAATCCGGTGTGGAAGCTGCTCGCCGACATGTCACCGCGGCAGATCGTGGACCTGGTGGACTGGCGCTATCTCAAGGACGCGCTGACACCGGAGGCCGCGCTCGCCCTGCTGGAGTCGCGGGCGGCCGGACGGGCCGAACGCGAGGCCCACGTACGGGAGATGGGCTACCCGGCGTACACCACCAGCGCGGGCTGGCTCGGCTATGACGACGCCAAGCTCGCCCGGCTGTGCCAGGAGGCCGTCGACGCGGGCTGGGACTCGGTGAAGCTCAAGGTCGGCGCCGACCTGGACGACGACGTGCGGCGCTGCCGGATCGCCCGCGACATCATCGGCCCCGACCGGCGGCTGATGATCGACGCCAACCAGACCCTGGGCGTCGCCGAAGCGGTCGAATGGGCCAAGGCGCTCGCCCAGTTCGACATCTGGTGGTTCGAGGAGCCGACCAGCCCCGACGACATCCTCGGGCACGCCGCCATCGCCCGCGCCATCGCGCCCACGCACGTGGCCACCGGCGAACACGCCCACAACGCCGTGATGTTCAAGCAGTTCCTGCAGGCCGACGCGATCGGCATCTGCCAGATCGACGCGTGCCGGCTGGGTGGTGTCAACGAGGCGGTCGCCGCCCTGCTGCTGGCCGCGGCGCACGACGTCCCGGTGTGCCCGCACGCGGGCGGCGTGGGCCTGTGCGAGCTGGTCCAGCACCTGTCGATCTTCGACTACGTGGCGGTCAGCGGCTCCATGGACGACCGCGTGGTGGAGTACGTCGACCACCTCCACGAGCACTTCCACGACCCGGTCCGCATCCGCGGCTCCCGCTACCTGGTGCCCGAGGCCCCCGGCTACAGCGCGCAGATCCGCCGCGAGACGCTGGCCGACTACCGCTTCCCGGACGGCCCGCGGTGGAGCGGCCCCGAAATGGCATCCTGAGCGCATGCCGATGCCCATCACACCCACCACAGCGTCCGCGGACGGCTCCGGCTCCGGCTCCGGCTCCGGCTCCGGCGACGCCGCGGGCAGTGTCGTCGACGTGGCGATCCACCGCTTGAGGAAGCGCATCGAGACGGGCGAGTTCAGCCCCGGGCACCGGCTCCCCCCGGAGACCGTTCTCGCCCACGAACTGGAGCTGTCCCGCCCGTCCCTTCGCGAGGCGGTACGGGCCCTCGCCATGGCCGGAGTGCTCGAAGTGCGGCGCGGCGACGGCACGTTCGTCACCGATCTGCGCCCGGACCGGCTCGTGCGGGCGGCGGTCGGCTTCCTCGATCTCGCGGGCGACACCGGGCTCGACGAGATGCTGGAGTGCCGCAAGGTCATGGAACCGGGCGCCACCGCGCTCGCGGCGACCCGCATCGACACCGTCACCCTGGACCGGCTCCAGGAACGCATCGAGCGGATGCGCACCCTCCAGGACGCCGAGGAACTCGTCCGCGAGGACCTCGCCTTCCACACCGACATCGTGGCGGCGACGGGCAACGCGACGTTGGTGTCCCTCCTGGAAACGGTCGCCCAGCGCACGGCCAGGGCCCGCATCTGGCGGGCCCTGGTGAAATGCGACGTCGTCACCTGGACGCACGAACAACACCTGGACATCTACCGGGCCCTGCGCGCCCACGACTCCCTGAGCGCCTTCGCGGCGGCCCACCGGCATGTGACCGATGTGGATACGTGGGTGCGGGAGCGGCTGGATGCGATCCGCGAGTCGGGCTGACACCTACGCCGTACGGTGCGTCAGACCCCCGCCCCCGACACCACCGGCGAGTCCGTCCGGTCGCCGACCGAGCCCTGTGTGGCCTTCTTCGGGATCGGCTGGTCGTGGCGGAGGGACTTCCAGACCTGGTGGGAGGCCTTCTTCAGGGGGAGGACGCGGCTCGCGTCCTGGGTGTCGTAGGTGACCGGGAGGGTGACCATGTTGGTGTGGTCGGGGCTGATGCCCTTCAGCTCCTTGGCGAGGCCGAGGAGTTTCTCGGCGGACGCCAGCTCGGAGTCCGCGCTGATGGTCTTGGTGGCCGTGTCCGCGAGGGCGTAGGACTTGCTGGGGCTGCCGAGCGGGTCGACCGTGTCGGCCCGGTGGATCAGGGCCTTGATGAACGCCTGCTGGAGCTGGATGCGGCCCAGGTCACTGCCGTCGCCGACGCCGTGCCGGGTGCGGACGAGCGCGAGCGCGTCCTCGCCCTTCAGGCGGTGCTTCCCGGTGTCCAGGGAGAGGCCGCTGTTGCTGTCGTGGATGGCGTTGCGGGTGGTGATGTCCACGCCGCCGAGCTCGTCGATCAGCTTCTGGAAGCCCTTGAAGTCGACTTCGAGGTAGTGGTCCATGCGGACGCCCGACATCTTCTCGACCGTCTTCACGGTGCAGGCGGGTCCGCCCAGCGCGTACGAGGAGTTGAACACCGCCTTGTGGGCCGCCTGGACGTCACCGTGCGACGTCTTGCAGGTGGGGCGGTCGACCTCGGTGTCGCGCGGGATGCTGACGACGGAAGCCTTCTTGTGGGTCTTGTCGACGTGCAGGACCATCGCCGTGTCCGCGCGGGCGCCCATGACGCCGCTGCCGTACTCGCCGTGGGTTCCCGCCCGGGAGTCGGAGCCGAGCAGGAGGATGTTCATCGCGCCGTCGCGCTGATCGTGCGGGCGGTCGCCGCCGAGGGCGGCGTCCACGTCCGTGCCCTTGATGTTGCCGTTGAGGTGCTGCCAGGCGTAGGCCACACCGCCGCCACCGACCAGGGTCAGCCCCAGGGCGCCGCCCGCCATCCAGCGCAGGGCTCGCTTGCGCTTGCGGTGTCGGGAGCGGCGCAACCGTGCGGGGCCGTAGGCGGGCACCGTGGGTGCCGCGGGCTCATCGGCCGGGTGCGGCTGGTGCTCGTTCCCGCTGTCGTGCGGCATGGGGAGGGCTTCCTTACTGCTGGGTACTGCCAGGTGCTGCTAGGTACTGCTGGTGCTACGTACTCGGTGCGTGCCGGGACGTGGCTCAGTACGCCGAGTCGACGTTGTCGATGGAGCCGTAGCGGTCGGCGGCGTAGTTCGCGGCCGCGGTGATGTTGGCGACCGGGTCCGTGATGTTGTTGGACGTGCCGGACACGTGGTACGCGTCGAAGGTGGGCTGGATCACCTGGAGCAGGCCCTTGGACGGGACGCCGTTCTGGGCGTTGATGTCCCAGCCGTTCTCGGCGTTCGGGTTGCCGGAGGACTCGCGCATGATGTTGCGGTGCAGGCCGTCGTACGAGCCGGGGATGCCCTTGGCCTTCATGATGTCGAGGGACTCGCGGATCCAGCCGTCGAGGTTGTTCGAGTACGTCTTGGCGGGCGCCGCGGGCTTGGCCGGGGCGGTGGCGGCCTTGGCGGTGTTGGCCTTGGCGGGCGCCGTCTGCTCGGCCGCCTGCGCCGGCGACGAGGGCACCAGGGTGAGGGCCGCGGCTGCGGCCGCCGCGGTGGCGATGCCGGCGGCGGAGATCCGGCGCATGCGGTCGGTGCGGTCGGCGGTGCGGGCCGGCATCGGGGCAAAGGGCATCAGCATGAGGGGGTGCCTCTCGTACGGGGTGGTGCACGAAGTGCGTCGTGCGGCGCGAGCCGGTGCCGGTGTTCTTCGGCCGCTCCCGGCTGCTCGGGACTTCATCAGGGGTAGCGGCGCTCGGTGGGCGGACGCAAAGGTGTGACGTACTACCCGGGTACGCAGAAGCGGCAGATCGGGCACTTCGGACTGGGGCCGGGCGGCGGGGTTCCACGTCGGCCGGAATTACTACCGTCCTTAGCATGTGCCGTGGCTCATATGGGTGGGCTCACAGCTGGAGGGGCAACCGGCAGGGGTTCGTGCGGCCTCCGTCACTGGACCCGGCGGCACCCGGGTGGCCCCGCCGTTCACCCCACATCCACCCCGGCGCGTACAACCAGTCGCCTTCTTCGGCGGTCTGCTGTGATGACGCTGCGCCGCACTCCGGGAGGAATCGCCGCGCACCGCCACCACGGCGACAGGACGAACGGGAGTGTGTGTGAACGGCATGAGACGGCAACGGCTGCTCGCGGCGTGCGCGACGGCGCTGGCGGTGACGGGCGGAGTGCTCCTGGTGGCACCCGCGCAGGCCGCACCCCGGGCGGCGGCCTCGCCCGCGGGGGACTTCGACGGCGACGGCTTCGGTGACCTCGCGGTGGGCGCGCCGGAAGGGACGATCGCCGGGTTCTCGAAGGCGGGCTACGTCTCGGTGGCGTACGGCACCGCGCAGGGTGTGCGGACCGCCCGGCACAAGGGCATCACCCAGCGCACCACGGGCATCCCGGGCACCCCGGAGGCGGGCGACCGGTTCGGTTCGGCGACGGCCGTCGGTGACGTGGACGGCGACGGGTACGCGGACCTGGTCATCGGGGCGGGCGGAGAGGCGATCGGCTCTGTGAAGGGGGCCGGTTCGGTCACCGTCGTCTTCGGCGCGAAGGGCGGGCTCGGCGCGGACGCCATCGCCTTCCACGCCCCGACGCCCACGGCCCGCCAGGCCTTCGGCGACAAGCTGGCCGTCGGCGACTTCGACCACGACGGGCGCGCCGACATCGCGGTCGCTGCCGGGACGAAGGTGCACGTGGTGAAGGGGGCCACCAAGCTGCGCGACACCCCGAAGCCGGCCGTGAAGGCCCTCACCCCGCCCGGCGGCGGCGCCGGAACCGGCCAGATCGCGGCGGCCGACGTCAACGGCGACGGCTACAAGGACCTCGCCACCGTCGCCTACGCCGACGACGCGGCGGACGAGGGCACCCTCGGCGTCCTGGCGGGCTCGGCCAGGGGCCTCACCGGTACGACGCTCGGCAAGACGGGTCTGCCGTTCGCGGGCTACAGCGTCGTCGCCGGTGACATCACGGGCGACGGCAAGGACGACATCGTCGTGGACACCACGTTCTCGGACGGCCCCGACGACTTCCTGATGCGCATGTTCCCGGGCACCGCCTCGGGCATGGGCAAGGGTGTCGCGTACGGGGGCGAGGCGCAGCCCGGCCGCGCCGGTGTCCTCGCGGACCTCGACGGCGACGGTCACGCCGACGTGGTCACCTCCGACACGACCGCCACCGATCCGGACGGCTTCAACAACGCGGGCGCGGTGACGGTCGTCCCGGGCGCCGAATCCGGCCTCGACGCGCAGGGCGCACACACCATCACCCTGTCCACGCCCGGCGTGACGGGCTCCAGCGAGGGCAACGACCTGTTCGGCGCGGCGGTGGCCGCAGGCGACTACGACGCTGACGGCACGGCCGACCTCACGGTGGGCGCCCCCGGCAAGTACCTCGGCACGGGCGCGGTCAGCGTCATCCCCGGCTCGGCCGACGGCCCGACCGGCAAGGGCTCGATCCTCTTCACCCCGGAGGACCTGGACCACCCGGCGCCCAAGGCCCGCTTCGGCTCGGCCCTGGGCGCGACGACGCGCCACTGACACGGACGGCCTCGGGGTGTGGCATCGCGCGCCCCGGGGCCGGAGCCGGTGTTACGGCGTATGCGCCTCGGCGAGCGAGAGAGAGGCTGGTGCCGTCAGGGTCAACGGACGTGGGCCGGTGACGGCCCCGTGCGCGAAGGGGTCGACCCGCGCGCCTCTCCTCCCCACACTGATCGGGTGACGACACCACCGGACTCCCCCGACGCCCTCCGCGCCGTCCTCTTCGACTCGGGCGGTGTGCTCGTGCGGCCGATCGGTGGCCGCTGGAACCCGCGTGCGGACTTCGAGCGGACCGTGCTCGGCCATGCCCCGTCGATCACCCCGGCACAGTTCACCGCGGCCATCGGGGCGGGCGACGAGTTCTTCGCGACCGAGGTGTCGACTCCCGACTACGACGACTACCACCGCCTGATGCTCCGCCACCTCGGCGTGGAGCCGACCTCGCACCTCCTGGCCGAGTTGCGCCGCGACGTGGCCCCGTCCGTGTTCCTGGAGACGTACTCGGACGTCGAGGACACCCTGGAGGCACTGAGCCGCCGAGGGGTCCGGATGGCCGTCGTGTCGGATGCGTGGCCCGACCTTCCCGAGCTCCACGGCGGACTCGGGATCGGCCGGTTCTTCGAGGCGTACGCGATCTCCGCCGTGCTCGGCTGCGACAAGCCGGACCCCCGCATGTACCACCACGCCAGCACCGCGCTGGGCCTCGCGCCGGAGCAGTGCCTGTTCGTGGACGACGATCCGGAGCTCGTCGCCGCGGCCATCCGGCTCGGTTACGCAGGGCGCGCGTTGTGCCGCGACGCGACCGAGACGGATGTGCCGCGCATCGCCTCCCTGACCGAACTCCTACAGTTCTTCTGACAGTTCAGGCCCCCTGGGGGCACGGCGAACCGGCGACCGTCAACGACCCACGCTCTCCGTGAGGACCTCGTCCAGGACGCTCACCAGACGATCCGCGTCGTTCTCGTCGAAGACCAGTGGCGGGCGGATCTTCAAGACGTTGCCCTCCGCGCCGGTCGCCGAGATCAGGACCTTGCGTTCGCGGAGGCCGTTGACCACCGCGGTCGCCAGTGCCTGGTCCGGGGTCTTGGTGTCGCGGTCCGTGACCAGTTCCACGCCCACGTACAGGCCCGCCCCGCGGACGTCGCCGATGGCCGGGTGGCGGGCGGCCAGGTCGGTGAGGCCCGTGCGCAGGATCTCGCCCACCCGGCGGGAGTTGTCGAGGAGGTTCTCGTCGCGGATGACGTCGAGGGTCGCCTGGGCCGCGGCGATGGCGACCGTGTTGCCGCCGAAGGTGTTGAAGTACCGCATGTCGTGGCCGAATTCGGCGACGGCGTCGTGGGTGACGGCGAGGCCGGCGACGGGGTAGCCGTTCCCCATGGGCTTGCCCATCGTGACGATGTCGGGGTGCACGTCGTGGCGCTGGTGGCCCCACATCCGCTCGCCCGAGCGGGCGAATCCGCACTGCACCTCGTCCGCGATGAACAGTCCGCCCGCCTCCTGCACCGCCTTCACCGCCGGGCCGAGCAGATCCGTCGGCTGGGCGTACAGTCCGTCGGAGCTGAAGAGGGAGTCGACGACGAAGGCGGCCACGCCCACTCCGTGGCGCTCCAACTCCCGTATCTGCTCGCGCACATGGTCGGCGAACCACTCCGCCATGCCCTCCGGGGAAACGCGGTACGAGTCCGGGGTCGGCACCCGGCGCACCCAGGTGCCCAGCAGAGCGTTCTCGCCCATCGCCGGTGAGATCCCCGCAACCTGGTCGGAATTGCCGTGGTACGCCTCCGAGGTGATGATG
This sequence comes from Streptomyces sp. NPDC059897, assembly GCF_042730865.1. Lineage (NCBI taxonomy): Bacteria > Bacillati > Actinomycetota > Actinomycetes > Kitasatosporales > Streptomycetaceae > Streptomyces > Streptomyces sp. NPDC059897. The sequence continues at coordinate 208,891 of NZ_JBHWKQ010000002.1, forward strand.
ACGCCCTGGTTGCCGGTGCGGTACTTGGCGATGCGCAGCGCGAGGTCGTTGGCCTCCGAGCCGGTGCAGGTGAACATCGCGTGGCCGTCCGCGATCGGCCCGGTGAGGGTGCCCAGGAGGTCCTCGGCGTAGTCCAGGACACCTTCCTGGAGGTAGCGGGTGTGGGTGCACAGTGTCTGCATCTGCGCGTGCACGGCCTCGACGACGTGCGGGTGGGCGTGGCCGACCGAGACGACGTTGTTGTAGGCATCGAGGTACTCGTTCCCCTCGTCGTCCCAGAGGCGGCAGCCCTTGCCGCGCACGATGTGCAGCGGTTGCTGGTAGAAGAGGCGGTAGGCCGGGCCCAGCAATTTTTCGCGGCGCGCGACAAGTTGGCGGGAGGCCGGTGAGAGGCCCTCCGCCGCGCTCGGGTCGAACGCGTTGTTCATCTTTCCGCGGGCCTTGGCCGTGGGCTCAGGGGTGCTCATGCTCGTCCTTCGTGGTGGTGTGTGCGGTGGGCGGGCCGGGCGGCGGCCCGATCAGAGGAACGTCGCGGAGATCTCGTCGGGCGTACGGTCGAGGAACCACGCCAACTGGCCCCACCCCGGGCGGGTATTGCGCAGGATGTACGTGGTGTTCCCCGGGATCAGCGACGCCCGGTGCAGGGTGATGAGCGCACGGGCGACCACCCGGCCCATCACGAGGTGCGGGAGCAGCGCCAGTTCCGTCTCGGTGAGGTCGGCGTGGCGAAGGTATCCGCGCAGTACGTCGCGGGCCTCGGCGAACAGGTCCCGGACGGGGCGTCGCGCGGCGTCCCGGGGCAGTTGGTTGAGCAGCGCGGTGGCGACATCGACCGCGATCGCGGTGTGCACGGCGTCGCCGAAGTCGATGACACCGGTGACGAAGTGGGCGGCATCGTGGTCGACGAGGAGGTTCGAGGTGCTGAAGTCGTTGTGCAGCACCTGGCTGCGCAGGGACGGCAGTTGGGGCACGACCGTGTCCGTGTAGCGGTCCAGGCCCTCGGCCAGGGCCCGGCGTTGCGCGGCGTCCGGGACCTCGTCGAGCAGGGGGCGCAGCGCCGGGAGGTGACTGACATCCCAGGCGCACACCCTGCCGTCCGCCGCGTGCCGGAAGTCGGCGGCGGCGTGGCGGAGTTGGGCCAGCATCTCGCCCACGCGTTCCCGTTCCGGCGCGGAGGTCTCCGTCGTGTCGAGGGGTGTGCCCGCGGCGAAGGTCATGACGCGTGCCAGGCGCTGCCGGCCGGACCCGTCCCGTAGCGGTTCGAGCAGTCGGCCGCCGCGTGAGGGCAGCAGGTCGGGGACCGGCACCCGGTATCCGGACTCGTGCACGTGCCGCATCAGCTCGGTCTCGAAGTCGACCTCGTCGTCGTCCTCGTCGGGGTGGGAGACCTTCACGACGAAGCGCTCGCCGCCCGAGGTGTCGAGGCGGAAGGTGTCGTCCTTCTCCGTCGCCAGCCGGGTCGCGACGACGGCGTCGAGGGGCCATCGCGCACGGGCCAGGGCGACCGCTTCGGTCTCGCTCATCACCGCGTGGGCCGCGGCCAATCGCCCGCTCCCCAGGCCGAGCCGGTCGAGCGTCACACCGGGTCCCGCACCCTCGATCTTCCGGGCAACCGCGTCCGTCATGCAGCCGTCCTCCCCCGGCGCGCAGGTCACCGGTGATCTCCGTAATGACGTACTCGACGTAATGACGTACTCGACGTAATGACGTACTCGACGTCATGACGCACTCGACGTTCGTGCGCTCCTCGTGCCGCTCTGGTTTCCCGCTCCCCCTCACGCCTCGTGCCGCTCGTACTCCTGTGCCTCCCCGAAGGAATACGCCGCCACGCCCTCGCCAAAACCTGCCGACCGCCTACCGGAAGCCGAGGTACGGGTCCGTACCGGTCAACTCCCCGCTCGCGGCCCACAGTCGTGCGGCCACGTCCGCGTCCGCCATGTGCGCGGGAACCGGCTCCCGCCGCGGCGTCCCCCGCAGCCCGAAGACCCGCGGCCCCCACAGGTCGCCTCCCTGAACCTCCGGATCGAGCACGGCACGGACGACGGGCCACGCCCCGGCCTCCTTGCCCTGGACCAGGAGCGCGGCGGGCAGCGCGCGCAGCCGCTCGCCGGGCGTGGTCACGCGCACCGGCGGGCGGGACGGGGTGAGGGAGTCGAGCGCGCCGCCGGGGTGGGCGACCACGCTCAGGACGGTGCTGTCGAGGGCGCGGAGTCGGCGGTCGAGTTCGAAGCCGAAGGACATCTGGGCGAGCTTCGAGCGGCCGTAGGTGCGCTTGGGCCGGTAGTCGCGGGTCGACTGGAGGTCGTCGAGGTCCAGTCGTTCGGAGCGTGCGGCGAAGCTGCCCACCGTCACGACGCGGCCCGCGGGCGCAGCCTTCAGCAGGGGTGCCAGCCACTGGGTCAGGGCGAAGTGGCCGAGGTGGTTGGTGGCGAACATCAGCTCGTGGCCGTCGGAGGACTCCCGGCGGGGCGGGTCGTCGAGCGCGACGCCCGCGTTGTGGACGACCGCGTCGAGACGGTCGAGGCCTGACACCGACGCCTTCAGGGACGTCAGGTCGGCGAGGTCGAGGCGGAGGTGGCTCACCCGAGCCTCAGGAACGCGCGAGCGGATCGAGGCCGTCGCGGCGTCGGCCTTGGCGCGGTCCCGGCAGCCGAGGACGACGTGCGCGCCGGTGGCGGCGAGTTGCTCCGCGGTGAAGTAGCCGATTCCGGCGTTGCCCCCGGTGACCAGGAACGTCCTGCCCTCGGCGGACGGCAGCCGGTGAACGTCCCACGGCCGGTGCCGGGTTGCGGAAGACATGGTGTCGGACTCCTTGCGCTCGGGGGTGGTGTGCTCATGGCCTGCGGAGCACCCGTACGCCCACCCTCACAAGCCCCACCGACATGTCGCCGACAGGTCTCCGACACACCGCGGCCCGGGCCGCGACGCCGTTTGCACGGTCGGCGTCGCGGTCCGGGCCGCAGGAGTTCTCCGTCGGGTCAGCCGGCGACCTCGGCCCGCTTCTCCGTGTCCGTACCGGCCTCCGCCCCGGCCGGTGCGGACTGCGGGCCCGCACCGGTCCGGCGGCGTACCGCGAGGACGTAGACCACCGTGAGCAGCGCCAGCCAGACCGCGCCGACCTCGAGCGCCACTCGGGTGTCCTCGTGGAAGCCGAGCAGGACCAGCACGGCGGCCATGAAGACGAGCGTGATGATCTGGCCGTAGGGCCAGAAGGGGGCGGGGAACTTCAGGGCCGCGGTCTCCTCCGCCGACATCGAGCGGCGGGCCTTCACGTGGGTCAGCATGATCATCACCCAGACGAAGACCGTCGCGAACGTGGCGATCGAGGAGATGATCAGGAAGATCTCGCCGGGCACGACGGCGTTCATCACGACGCCGAAGAGCAGGGCGCCGACCATGACGAGGGTGGTCACCCACGGCACGCCGTTGCGGGTCGTGCGGTTCATGGCGGCGGGGCCGTGGCCGCGCTCGGCGAGGCCGTACATCGTGCGTCCGGCGGCGAAGATGTCGCTGTTGATGGCCGACAGGGCGGCGGTCAGGACGACGACGTTGAGGACGGCGGCCGCGGACTTGAGGCCGACCCCGGCGAAGATCTGCACGAACGGGCTGCCCGAGTCGTCGATCTGCTGCCACGGCGTGATCGACATGATCACGGCGAGGGTCAGGACGTAGAACAGGATGATCCGCATCGGGATGGTGTTGACCGCGCCCGGGATCGTCTTCTCCGGGGACTGCGCCTCGCCCGCCGTGACGCCAATGATCTCGGTGCCGCCGAAGGCGAACATGACGATGGCGAAGGAGATCACGAAGCCGTCGATGCCGCCCGCGAAGAAGCCGCCGTGGCTCCACAGGTTGTCGAGGCCGACGTGGACGTGCCCGCTGCCGAGGCCGAAGGCGATGACCGCGATGCCGACGAGGATCATCGCGACGATGGCGACGATCTTGATGAGAGACAGCCAGAACTCCAGCTCGCCGAAGACCTTCACGCTGACGAGGTTGAGCGCGCCGACGATGACGACGGCTGCGAGGACCCAGATCCAGCGGGGCACGTCGGGGAACCAGAAGCCCATGTAGACGCCGATGGCGGTGACATCGGCGACGGCCACGATGACCATCTCGAATGCGTACGTCCAGCCGGTGACGAAGCCGGCCAGCGGGCCCAGATGCCGGTTCGCGTACTCGCCGAAGGAACCGGCCGTCGGCGATGCCACGGCCATCTCGCCCAGCGACCTGAGGACGAGGAAGACGGCGGCGCCGCCGATCAGATAGGCGAGCAGGACGGCCGGGCCGCCCGCCTGTATGGACTCGGAGGAGCCGTAGAACAGCCCCGTGCCGATGGCTGAGCCGAGCGCGATGAAGCGGATGTGCCGCGAGTTGAGCCCACGGCTCAGGCCGGCCTTTTCGGTACGCAAACGAGTGTCTCCCTCTTCGGGGTGGGGCCAACGGACGTTCCGGGGGACCTGATGTCCGGGCTCCCTATGACGAACGGCAGCCTGTATATTCCTGTCTATACAGGTGCGTCAAGAGGTGGTCCGATGAGTGAGCGCACGAACGGCCCCGAGCGGTCCCCCGGAACCGCGTCGAGCGCGTCCCCGGCCGTGGGACGCGCCCTGGACATGTTGCTGTACCTCGCCGGCCGACCTGGCCTGGTGCAAGCCGCCACTCTAGCTCGTGACCTGGGCATTCCACGCTCGTCGGCCTACCACGTCCTCACGGTCCTGGCCGACCGCGGCTTCGTCACCTACGTGCCCTCCGAGCAGGCCTACGGGCTGGGTGTCTCGTCCTTCGAGGTGGGCTCCGCGTACCTGCGCCACGAGCCCCTGGAGCGGCTCGCCCGGCCCATCCTGCGCACCGTCGCGAGCCGGCTCGGCCAGACCGTGCACCTCGGGATCCTGCACGGCGCGGAGACGGTGTATCTGCTCAAGGAGCGCCCTCCGGCCCGTGCCGGTGACATCGACATCGCACTCGTGACGGATGTGGGTGTGCGGCTGCCCGCGCATCTGACTGCCAACGGGCGGGCCATCCTCGCGCACACCTCCGAGGCGCAGTTGCGCGCGCTGTTCTCCCGGCCCGGCGATCTGACCACTCGCACCGGGCGCGGTCCGCGTTCACTCACGGAGCTGACCGCCGAGCTCGGCAGGGAGCGGGAGCGCGGCTGGTCGCAGGAGGTGGAGCTGGTGTCACCGGGCTTCTGCTCGATGGGCGCCGCGGCCTTCGACCACAACGAACGCCCGGTGGCCGCGATCAGCACCACCTGGCGCCGCCACCACGGCCGTCACGACACCGAGGACGTCCGCGAGGCACTGGCCCAGGGCGCGGCGCGGCTGACCACGGCGCTCTCGGGACACGTCCCGACACCAGGTGGGGGCCAGGTGTCGTCCTGAGCCGGGCCGGTACTCAGTGCGTGGCGAACGCGCCCTCGAGCCGGTAGCGGGTGCCCGGGTGCAGCAGCCTCGCGATGCTCACGAGGGCGTCCCGCGACCAGGTGCGGCGCTGGATCAGCAGACACGGCTCGGCAGTGCCCACGTCGAGGATCGCGCACTCCTCCGGCGAGGCCAGGACCGCCTCCACGATGTGTTCGCCGCGGCCGAGCGGAGCCACCTTCGACAGGAACGCGAACGGTGTCTGCTGCGTGAAGTCCTGCTCCAGGTAGCCGGGCGCGAAGGCCGGGTTGACGTACCGGTCCTCCAGCTGGAGCGGCACCCCGTCCTCGTAGTGCACGACCTGTGAGCGGAAGACCGGTCGGCCCTTGCCGAGGCCGAGGTGTGCGCCCGTGCGCTCGTCGGCCTCCTCCTCGCCGAGGGACAGCACGCGGGCCGAGTAGCGGTGGCCGCGCCGGTGCACCTCGTCGGCGATGTTGTGGACCTCCAGGAGAGCGGAGCTGGCCTTGCGTTCGGCGACGAAGCTGCCGACGCCCATGACGCGCCGGATGACGCCGTCGGAGGCGAGTTCGCGCAGCGCGCGGTTGACCGTCATCCGGGACAGGCCGAGCGCGTCGACGAACTGGCTCTCCGAGGGCAGGGCGTCGTCCTCACGCCAGTGACCGGCCCTGATCTGCCGCTCGACGAGCTCCTTGACGCGCTGGTAGGCGGGCACGGCGCCGCTCGCGCCCTCCTCGTACCACCGGGCCAGCTCGGCCGGCTCCACCGTCGCGTCGCCCACTGTCCTCGCCATCCGCTCCCCCGCTACCGGCTACTGCTGCGTACATCGAATCCTATGGGGACGGCGCCCGCGGCGGACGGGCCGACGGTCCCGCTCGCGGGGAAGCGTCTCGGATCCGAGAAATACCGGCGGCCCCGCTGGTCCCGGCTCCCGCACTCGCGTGTCATGGCGGTGCACAACGGCTCGATCCCCTGAGGAGCACACATGACCAGCCCTTCCCCCGAAACGCCGGGCGTCGTCCGGGCCCCGCGCGGCACCGAGCTCAACACCCTGGGGTGGCAGCAGGAGGGCGCGCTGCGGATGCTCATGAACAACCTCGACCCCGAGGTCGCCGAGCACCCTGAGGACCTCGTCGTCTACGGCGGCACCGGGAAGGCCGCGCGCAACCACGCCGCGTACGACGCGATCGTGCGCACGCTCAAGACGCTCGAGGCGGACGAGACGCTGCTCGTGCAGTCCGGCAAGCCGGTCGGCGTGATGCGGACGAACGAGTGGGCTCCGCGGGTGCTGCTCGCGAACTCCAACCTCGTGGGTGACTGGGCGAATTGGGAGGACTTCCGCAAGCTGGAGGCCGAGGGCCTCATGATGTACGGCCAGATGACGGCCGGTTCGTGGATCTACATCGGCTCGCAGGGCATCCTTCAGGGCACCTACGAGACGTTCGGCGCGGTCGCCCGCAAGAAGTTCGACGGCACCCTTGCCGGGACCATCACGCTGACCGCGGGCATGGGCGGCATGGGTGGCGCCCAGCCGCTCGCGGTCACCATGAACGACGGTGTCGCGATCTGCGTCGACGTCGACGAGACCCGCATCGACCGCCGCATCGGCACCCGCTACCTCGACGTGAAGGCCGACAACCTCGACCACGCCCTCGAGCTGGCCGTGCAGGCGCGCGACGAGCGCCGCGGCCTGTCCATCGGCGTCGTCGGCAACGCCGCCGAGATCTTCCCCGAGCTCCTCGACCGGGACGCGCCGATCGACATCGTCACCGACCAGACCTCGGCGCACGACCCGCTCGCGTACCTGCCCGTCGGCATCTCCGTCGCGGACTGGCACAAGGAGCGCGAGGCGGACCCGGCCGGCTTCACCGAGAAGGCCCGCCAGGCCATGCGACTGCACGTCGAGGCCATGGTCGGCTTCCTCGACAAGGGGGCCGAGGTCTTCGACTACGGCAACTCGATCCGCGACGAGGCCCGCAAGGCCGGCTACGACCGGGCGTTCGCATTCCCCGGCTTCGTGCCCGCGCACATCCGTCCCCTCTTCGAGGAGGGGCTCGGCCCGTTCCGCTGGGCCGCCCTGTCCGGCGACCCGAAGGACATCGCGGCCACCGACAAGGCGATCAAGGAGCTGTTCCCGGAGAACAAGCACCTGCACCGCTGGCTCGACATGGCCGGTGAGCGTGTCGCGTTCGAGGGCCTTCCGGCGCGCATCTGCTGGCTCGGCTACGGCGAACGCCACCTGGCGGGCCTCAAGTTCAACGAGATGGTCGCCAGCGGCGAGCTGTCCGCGCCCGTCGCGATCGGCCGCGACCACCTCGACTCCGGTTCGGTGGCCTCGCCGTACCGCGAGACCGAGTCCATGCTCGACGGCTCGGACGCCATCGCCGACTGGCCGCTGCTCAACGCCCTCGTGAACACCTCGTCCGGCGCCTCCTGGGTGTCCATCCACCACGGCGGCGGTGTCGGCATGGGCCGCTCCATCCACGCCGGCCAGGTGTGCATCGCCGACGGCACCGAGCTCGCCGCCCGCAAGCTGGAGCGCGTGCTCACGAACGACCCCGGCATGGGTGTCATCCGGCACGTCGACGCCGGGTACGAGCACGCCTCCTCGGTCGCCAAGGAGCGCGGTGTGCGCGTTCCGATGACGGAGGGCGAGGGCGACTCCGCGTGAGTACGTCCCACAAGTTCCGGGAGGGCGCTCTCCCGGTCGCCGACGTTCCGGCCCGGCCCTGGTCCGGCCGGGACGACGGTCCTGGCCTCGCCCACTCCCCCACGAACAGGCCGCCAGGCCGCCCGGCATGAGAGCCGCGGCCTGGCGACCGCGCGCAGTTCCCCGCGCTATCCGGCGACCGCGTCGTGCACGAATCGCCGCAGGTGCGTACGCACAGCGTCGGGCTGTTCCAGCCACGGTTCGTGCCCGGCGTCCTCGATCCGCGTCAGCGGCACACCGAGCCGGAGCGCGAGGGATTCCAGTGCTTCGACGGGACGTGGATCCCGGACACCGGCGAGGAGTTCGGTCCGCGCCGGCAGACACGCGCGCAGTTCGGCCAGGCGCTCGTCGAGCGGGTCCGCTCGGCCGTCCTCGCCGAGTTCGGCGTTCATGGCCCAGTTCACGGGGCGGCGCCGCCTGGCTTCCTGAGCGGCCCGATGCCACCCGAGTTCGGGATCGGCATGGTCGGTGAACCAGGACAGCGCGAGCAGTTCGACTTCCTGCTCCTCGGTCCGGACAGGCATCTCTTGCAGCGCTTGGCGCCGCTCCAGTTGGGCTGCGGACATCCGGCGCCCTCGCTCCGCACGGTATCCGGTGCGCCAATCCCCCACGAACGGGCCGCACATGAGCAGCATCGCGGCCACGCGGCCGGGGTGCGCCAGACAGAACCGGCTCGCCAGGTCGGTGCCGTAGGAGTGCCCGACGAGCACGACTTCGGGGACACACCATGTGTCGAGCAGCTCGGCGAGATCGTCGACGTGCCGGGCGAGCGAGTGGCTGCCCCGCCACGGCGAACGGCCCGTGCCCCGCTGGTCGTAGCGGTACACGGGCGTGATGTCCCCGACCATGGCGGCCACATCGCCCAGATACCCCGGAAGGCCCGGGCCACCGTGGAGCATCACCACCGGCGGCCTCCGGGCCCAGTCCCCCAGCAGGGTCCAGCTCAACCGGGCCCCGTCGGTCGTCGATGCGAGGCCCCGCGTCGTCATCAAGGTCACCGCGCAGAACCTACCGACCGCGCCGACCCGCCGCCAAAGGTCAAGAGGAGCTCAGCGGACCTCGGTCAGGCTCACGACCGCCAGCACCCCGTCGACATCCACCTCGACGGAGTCCTCGTCGTCCTGGAGCAGCACCGCGTCCAGGCGGTTCAGGCGGGCTGTGCCCAGGGTCGCCGTGCCCTCCAGGACGATTGCCAGGACGCGGGTGCCCGGGGCCGGTTCGAGGACGGTCGGGCCACGGTCGATGCGGACGTCGGCCTTCGCCTCGGTGCGGCGGGTCATGACGTTGAAGTCGACCAGGGGGCCGCCGAGGAGACGGCAGTCGGTCGTGGCGTCGCCGGAGAAGGGGAAGGGAGCGTAGCGGGTGTCGATGGTGTGTTCCGTGCCGTCGACGGTGAGGGCCATGCCCGGTCCCTCGACGACGGTGATGATCCGGTCGACGCCCTCGAACGCGGAGAACGGGCCCGCGGTCGCCACGTCGGCGAGGCTGATCCGCCACGCGAAGTCCTCGGTGGTGGAGCCCTCGGGGTGCGCGCGCACCTCCGTCGTGATGCCTCCGCCGTTCTTCCAGGGGGCGGGGGTGCGTTCGTCGGCGCGCAGGATCTGGGATGCCATGAAGGTCGGTTGTCCTTGTCTTCGTACGGACGGCCGAGCCTAACGCCCGGCCGTGTGCCGTGGTTCGAGGGCGGCCTCGGTGAAGACGCGGTAGCCGGCCTCGGTGCGAAGTGCCGCACCTCCGGGGCCCCGCGAGGCCCCGGAGGTGTGTGGAAGTGCGGTCGGCTCAGACCAGGTCGCCGGTGACGGACTCGGCGGCGGCCACGGCGCGGCCGGAGGCGACGTACTGGACGGCCTCCTCGATCTCGGGGGCGAGCCAGCGGTCGGTGCCGGGGCCCTCGACGGTCTTGCGCAGGCCCTCGCGCACGGCCGCGGTGGCCGGGGCGGGGGTCAGCGGGGCGCGCAGGTCCAGGGCGCGGGCGGCGGTGTAGAGCTCGACGGCGAGGACGCGGTTCAGGCCGTCGATCGCGCGGCGCAGCTTGCGGGCGGCCGACCAGCCCATGGAGACGTGGTCCTCCTGCATGGCGCTGGAGGGGATCGAGTCGACGGAGGCCGGGGTGGCGAGCCGCTTGAGCTCGGAGACGATCGCGGCCTGCGTGTACTGGGCGATCATGTGGCCGGAGTCGACGCCCGGGTCGTCGGCCAGGAACGCGTTCAGACCGCGGTTGCGGGCCGGGTCGAGGAAGCGGTCGGTGCGGCGCTCGGAGATCGAGGCGACGTCGGCGACGGTGATCGCGAGGAAGTCGAGCACGGCGGCGACGGGGGCACCGTGGAAGTTGCCGTTGGACTCGACGCGGCCGTCGAGCGTGACGACCGGGTTGTCGACGGCGCTGGCGAGTTCACGGGAGGCGACGAGTTCGGCGTGGCCGAGGGTGTCGCGGGCGGTGCCGTGGACCTGCGGGGTGCAGCGCAGCGAGTAGGCGTCCTGCACGTAGGTGCAGTCCGGGCCCGCGTGGCTGGCGATGATCGCCGAGTCGGCGAGCAGGGAGCGCAGGTTGCCCGCGGAGTCGCCCTGGCCGGGGTGCGGGCGCATGGCCTGGAGGTCGGCGGCGAACACGGCGTCGGTGCCGAGCTGGCCCTCGACGCTCATGGCGGCGGCGATGTCGGCGGTGCGCAGCAGCTTGCGCAGGTCGTGGGCGGCGAGGACGAGCATGCCGAGCATGCCGTCGGTGCCGTTGATGAGGGCGAGGCCCTCCTTCTCCTCCAGGACGACCGGGGTGATGCCGGCGGCGGCGAGGGCCTCGCCCGCGGGCTTCTTCTCACCGTCGGCGGTGCGCACGACGCCCTCGCCCATGACGGCGAGCGCGCAGTGCGCGAGCGGGGCCAGGTCACCGGAGCAGCCGAGCGAGCCGTACTCGTGGACGACCGGGGTGATGTCGGCGTTCAGGAGCGCGGCGTACGCCTCGGCGGTCTCGGTGCGCACGCCGGTGCGGCCGGTGGCGAGGGTGGACAGACGCAGCAGCATGAGGGCGCGCACGACCTCGCGCTCGACCTCGGGGCCCGAACCCGCCGCGTGGGAGCGCACGAGGCTGCGCTGGAGCTGGGCGCGCAGCTCGGTGGGGATGTGCCGGGTGGCCAGGGCGCCGAAGCCCGTCGAGACGCCGTAGTGGGGCTTGACGTCGTCGGCGAGGGCCTTGATGACCTCGCGACTGCGGGCGATCTCCTGGAGGGCCTCGGGGGCGAGGGTCACCTGGGCGCCGTGACGGGCAACGGAAACAACTTCGTCGGCTGCGAGGGCACCGACACCAACAACAACGTTCATGCCCCTATGAAGCCGCAGCCGGAGTGGGGTTCGCGAGTCGTGCGACACGTCTTGTGTCTGGGATCCAAGACGCTGCGTCTGGGAACCCAGACAGATGGTTTGTGACATCTCTGGTCTACGCTCGCCCCATGAGCATCGTCCCGGCCGCCGCGCAGGTCCTGGCCGTCCTGCGCTACCTCGCCCGCCAGGCCGCGCCCGTGCCGGCGGCCGCCATCAGCCGCGACGTGGGACTGCCGCGCTCGACGACGTACCACCTGCTCGACACCCTGGCGGCGGACGGCTTCGTGGTCCATCTGCCGGAGGAACGGCGCTACGGGCTCGGGGTCAGCGCCTTCGAACTCGCCTCGGGCTACGAGCGCCAGGCCCCGTTCCAGCGTCTGGCGCGCGCCCCGCTGGCAGCGCTCGTCGACCGCACCGGGCACAACGCGAACCTCGCCGTGCTGCACGGCCGCGAGGTCATCTACGTCATCGAGGAGCGGGCGCCGGGCCGCCCGCCGCTGGTCAGCGAGGTGGGCGTGCGCCTGCCCGCCCATCTGACGGCGAGCGGGCGCGCGATCCTGGCCCTCCTGCCGCCGGCCCAGGTGCGCGCCCTCTTCCCCGACCGTTCGGCGTTCGTGCAGCGTCACAGCGCGGGCCCGGCGACGCTGACCGCCCTGCGCACGCTGCTGGCCCAGGCACGCCGCCGCGGCTACGCGACGGAGGAGGGCGAGGTCACCCCCGGCCTGTCCTCGGTCGCCGCACCGGTCCTCGACCACCACGCCCACCCGATCGCCGGGATCGCGGTGACGTTCCCCGACGACACGGTGGACGAGGCGGAGCAGCGGCGGATAGCGGGCCATGTGGCGCAGACGGCGCGGGAGCTGACACGGCGGGTGGGCGGGGCGCCGCGGGCGCCGTCGGCGTAGGCGGGGGCCCTCACCTCCGGTGCACCCCCAGCCCTTCGCCGCCAGCCGCGAGATCGGGGCGCAGGACGAGTTCTTCGTCGTAGTCGCCGCCCACCTCGGTCCGGTACGCCAGCGGTTCCTCGTCGGGAAGCGTGCGCAGCCGCTCCCGCAGTGCGGCGGACGTACGGGCGTAGTCCGCCGCGTCGTGCCGGTCCGCGCCGTATGTCACGAACGGCGCGAGCGGTGCCATGCCCGTGTACCAGAACGTGCCGTGCAGCAGCGGGAACAGCACTTCGTCCACCTGCCCGTGGATCCCGCGCGGCCCGAACCCGGACGGCCGGGCCCCCACCGACGTGACGACCAGGGCCCGCTTTCCGGCCAGGCCGCCGTCGCCGTACCGGCGGGTGTGCCCGTCCGGCGCCTTCACACCGAACCCGAGCCCCTGCACCAGCACCCGGTCGAACCAGCCCTTGAGGATCGCCGGGGGCCCGAACCACCACAGCGGGAAGTGCAGCACCACCACATCGGCCCAGATCAGCTTCTCGATCTCGCCCCGGATGTCAGCGCTCAACTCCCCCGCCTCATAGGCTCGTTCCTGCTCCGCGCCGACGAACAGCCGCTCACTTCCGGGCGTCCCGCACCCGAAGTCGTCGGCGTCGAGGACCGCCTTCCACTTCATCGCGTACAGGTCGGACACTCGGGTGGTGTGCCCGTACCCGTCGAGTGCGCCGAGCGCGTCGGCCATCAGGGAGCCGTTGAGGGAACGCTGTTCGGGGTGGGCGAAGACCCAGAGAATGTTCATGCCTCGAGCGTGCGCCCTGACCCTCGTACGGCGTCAGTGGCCAGATGGCCACGGGGTGAAGGAATCTGGCCACTGCCCAGGAGCCCCGGTCAAAGTGGTTGAGGAGCGCAATGATTCGGGTGAGGGTGTTGGCCGTAGCCGAGGAAAGGATGCCCGCCATGGCCGCCACCGCTCAGCCCCCGTTCCGCGCCGACCACGTCGGCAGCCTGCTGCGCCCGCCCGCACTCCTGAGGGCCCGCGAGCAGCACGCCGCGGGGAGGATCGACGATGCCGCGCTCGCCGCCGCCGAGGACGCGGCGGTGCGCGAAGTCGTCGCGATGCAGAGGGAAGCGGGACTGCGCAGCGCCACCGACGGCGAGTTCCGCCGCGCCTCGTGGCACATGGACTTCATCTACGCGCTCGGCGGCGTCCGGCGCGTGGACGACGAGTCGCTGCACGTGCGTTTCCACAACGAGGACGGCGACATCGAGTTCGCGCCGCCTTCCGCGCGCATCGACGGCAAGGTGACACTGGAGCGCACCATCTTCGCGGACGCCTTCACCTTCCTGCGCGACACAGTCGCCGAGGGTGTCACCCCGAAGCTGACCATCCCCTCGCCGAGCATGGTCCACTACCGCGGCGGCCGCGCCGCGATCGACACATCCGTCTACCCCGACCTCGACACCTTCTGGTCCGACCTCACCGACACCTACGCCGCCCAGATCCGCGGCGTGTACGAACTGGGCTGCCGCTACCTGCAGTTGGATGACACCTCGCTCGCCTATCTGAACGACCCCGAGCAGCGTTCCTACGTGGCGTCCATCGGCGGCGACGCGGAGCACCAGCACGAGACGTACATCGCGAACATCAACCGGGCACTCGCCGGCCGCCCCGACGACCTCCGCGTCACCACCCACATGTGCCGTGGCAACTTCGCCTCCTCCTGGGCCGCTTCGGGCAGCTACGACTTCATCGCCGAGGCCGTCTTCGGCGGCCTCGACGTCGACGGCTTCTTCCTGGAGTACGACGACGAGCGCTCCGGCGGCTTCGCCCCGCTGCGCCACGTCCCCAAGGGCAAGCAGGTCGTCCTCGGCCTCGTCACCACCAAGCGGCCGCAACTGGAGGACAAGGACACCCTCAAGAGGCGTATCGAGGAGGCCTCGCGGTACATCGACATCGATCAGCTGAGCCTGTCCCCGCAGTGCGGCTTCTCCTCCACCGTCGAGGGCAACAAACTCACCGCGCAGGACCAGCTGGCCAAGCTGCGCCTCATCGTGGAGACGGCGGAGGAGGTGTGGGGCGGGGTGTGATGTCACGCCCGTCCGTCACGGCTCGCAGCGGACCGGCCCCGCGCCACCCCTGAGGCACGCCACGACCGTGCCCGCCGGGGAAACGGAATCCATCCGCAACCGGCACGAAACCCTCCGCCGCGCCGCGCTCCGTACGCTCGCCGTACCGGTCCCGGGCCCCGGGATCCGGCACGCGCCCGTACAGGACCGGCACGGGGAGAAGGGCACATGGCGCACGTCATTCCGATCCGCAAGCCCGCCGTACGCGCGCCGGAGGCCGGCGGCGCGCTCGCCTTCGCCACCGTCCACGGCTACCGCCGCGCCTACCGGATCGCGGGCGAGGGCCCGGCCGTCCTGCTGATCCACGGCGTCGGGGCCTCCTGCGCGCACTGGGAGGACTGCATCGACATCCTCGCGCGCCGGCACACGGTCATCGCTCCCGACCTGCTCGGGCACGGCCATTCGGCGAAGCCGCGCGCCGACTACTCGGTCGCCGCGTACGCGAACGGCCTGCGCGACCTGCTCGGTGTGCTCGGCATCGACCGCGTCACCCTCGTCGGGCACTCCTTCGGCGGCGGGGTCGCGATGCAGTTCGCGTACCAGTTCCCCGAGCGCGTCGACCGGCTCGTCCTGATCTCCACCGGCGGGGTCGGCCGCCAGGTCACACCCGTCCTGCGGGCCGCGACCCTGCCTGGCGCGGGACTCGCGCTCGGCCTGCTGAAGGTGGCCGGGGCGCGCCTGCCGGTCAGCGCGGCGGTCCGCGCACTCCAGTTCCTGGACACCGGACTCGGCGTGGACGCGCCCGACCTCGTCGACGTCGTCGACGCCCTGCCCGACCAGAACTCCCGCGACGCCTTCACGCGGACGCTGCGGGCCGTCGTGGACTGGCGCGGCCAGGTGGTCACCATGCTGGACCGCTGCTATCTGGCGCGGGGTGTCCCCACCCTCCTCGTCTGGGGCGATCGCGACAGCGTGCTGCCCGTGGCGCACGCCCACACCGCGCACGAGGCGATGCCGGGCAGCCGGCTCGAAATCTTCCCGGGCGCCGGGCATTTCCCGCACCACACCGACCTCGCGCGGTTCGTCCGGCTGCTGGAGGAGTTCATCGCCACCACCACTCCCGGCGACTGGAGCGTCGAGCAGTGGCGCGAACTCCTCCGCACGGGAAGCCCCGCGGAGAAGTACGCGCGGGCCGTCTCCCGCGAGTACCGCGAGGCAGGCGAGCGCAGCGCTACGTGAGAGCGGTGCAACGTGAGCGCGGTACAACATGAGAGCAGTGCGGTTCCTACCGCATCAGGGACACCGCGAGCCCCACGACGATCAGCCCACTCGCCACTCCGACGAGAACCAGCCGCAGCGCCATCTCCCGGTTCCGCGGCGGCCCGGAGCCGTCACGCTCACAGACGGTCCGCCCGCGCCCGAGCACGGGTGAATCGAGCCAGTACGGATCGGTCAGCTCGGCCTGTCCCTCGGCCCGCACGGTGTCGCTCATACCGGGGAAACGACACTGCGCGAGGGGAGGGCGCGCGCCTGCCCGAACCGTTATGCCGCCCTCACGCAATGGTCACACCCACACGGTTGCGGAGGTGTCCGGTGACCAACCGGCCTGACCAGCAACGCGACCGACAGACGGTCGCGTGGCAGCCTCAGGCCACGGGCACCAACGGGCCGTCGAGGAGGCTCCGGTCCCCGTCGACCCCATGGGCCAGCGCGGCCGCCACGTCCTCGTGCGGGGCACCGAGGCGGATCGCGCTGACCTCGGTCAGCTTCTCGTAGTGGTGCGGGGCGAGTTCGACGTTCAGGGCATCCAGGTAGCCCGCCAGGTGGGCGGGGGTGCGGGGGCCCACGATGGGGAGCAGCGAGGCCGAGGACCGCGCCGCGCGCTCGCGCAGCCAGGCCAGTGCCACCTGGACGGGGCCCGTGCCCAGTTCCCCGGCCACCGCGAGGACGGCGTCGAGTACGGCGGTGCGCTGTTCGCCGCCCTCGCCGCCGGCCGCGGCGCGTGCACTGAGCCGGCCCTGCTCGCCGCGGCGGTACTTTCCGGTCAACAGGCCACCGGCCAGCGGCGAGTAGAGGAAGACTCCGAGGCCGTGCGCCTCGGCCATGGGGAGGAGTTCGCGGTCCGCCGAGCTTTCGGCGAGGCTGTACTCGGTCTGGATGCCGGCCAACGGTGTGCGTCCACCCAGCTCCGATCGGACGGCAGCGCCGGCCACCCGCCAGGCCGGGAAGTTCGACAGTCCGGCGTAGCGCACCTTGCCCGCCCGGGTCAGGTCGTCGAAGGCGGCCAGGATCTCCGGCAGCGGGGTGACACCGTCGGGCAGGTGCGGCATGAGGACATCGACGTAGTCGGTGCCAAGGCGCCGCAGGCTCTCCTCCAGGGACCGGATCATGGTCTTGCGGCTGTTGCCCGTGGTGCCGGGGCGGATCTGCGCGCTCCGGCTGCCGCTGTACTTGGTGATCACCACGTAGTCGTCGCGCTCGCGGCCGAGCAAGCCGCCGAGAACGGTCTCGGCCTCGCTGTTCTGGTAGATGTTCGAGACGTCGAAGGTGGTCCCGCCGGCCGCCACGAACGAGTCGAAGATCGCCCTGGCCCCCGCCAGGCCCGCCGCGGCCGGGGCCGAGCCGAAGTTGGCCGTACCCAGCACGTACTCCGACACCCGAAGGCCGCTGTGTCGCCCGAAGGTCCGGTAGCGCATGGGTGCCTCCTCAGGAACCGGATCTGCGGTACGGTCGACGACACTAGCACGTAAAACGAATGGTCATTCTTTTATGCCGAAGGTCAGCCAGGCCCACCTCGACGCCCGCCGTCAGCAGATCGTCGACGCCGCCCGCGCCCGCTTCGCCGAGGCCGGCTTCGCGCGGACGTCCATGCCCGACATCGTCCGCGCCTCCGGGCTCTCCACCGGGGCGATCTACCGGTACTTCAAGAGCAAGGACGAGATCGTCGCCGCCATCTGCGAAGAGTCGGGCCAGGCGCTCCCCGGGGCGCTGACCGCCGAGGCCGTACGCGACTTCCTTGAGCACATTCGCACCCTGGCCCGCGAGGAAGGGCACGCCAGGCTGGTCGCCCAGATCTACGCCGAGGCCGCGGTTTCGGCCAGCCTTGCCGCACTCGTCGATCGCCAGCTCGGTGAACTGCGCGCGACGGTGGCCGCGTTGCTGCCCGACCGCGAGCCCGCGCACGCGGACCGGATCGCGGAGGCCTTCGTCGCCGTCTGCCAGGGCTACAGCCAGCAGCTCGCGGTGCGGGGCGACGTCGACCCGGCGCCGTTCGCGGCGGCTCTGGTCGCGATCACCGAGTCGTAGCGGAGGAGTTGGCGCGACTCGCTTCCGGTTGGGCCGTCACCGCCGCGCCATCGGGCACACGCCCTCCACTCCTCGACGCGGTGGGTCGCCCCAGTGCGATGCCGAGCAGGACCAGGGCCATGCCCGCCGCCTGTCGCACGGTCAGCGCCTCTCCCCCGAGTACGACGCCGAGGGCCACTCCGGTGAGCGGGTTGAGCAGGCCGATGAGGCCTACCGTGGCGGCCGGCAGGTGGCGCAGACCGGTGAACCAGGCGACGAACGCGAGCGCCGTGGCGATCACCGCCGTGTAGGCGAGGGCCGCCGCGCCGTGTGCCGTGAACGATGGAGGTCCGCCCTCGAAGGCCACGGCGACGACGAGCAACAGCACTCCCCCGAAGGTGAGTTGCCAGGCCGTACTGGCCAGGACTCCCGCCTCGTTGCCCCAGCGCTTGGAGAGGGCGTAACCGACCGAGGACGTGGCGAGGGCTCCCGCCGACGCGAGCAGGCCGGGGACGCTGGGCGCGCCGGCCTGCCCGGCCAGCATCAGCACCACACCGCCCAAGCCGATCGCGGCTCCGGCCAGCGGCGCCGCTCGTGGCCGTTCGGACAGCAGCGCCCACGCGCTGAGCATCAGGGCGGCCGGTGACAGCGCCATCAGCGTCGAGGCGGTCGCGGTGGTCAGCAGGTGGGCGGCGATATAGACGAGCAGGAAGAACGCGCTGGTGTTGAGCAGCCCGAGCACGGCGGACCGCCACCACCAGGCGCCCCGCGGGAGCTTGCGGGACAGGCCCAGCAGCAGAAGACCGGCGGGCAGGGCCCGCAGTGCGGCGCCCCACCAGGGGCTGCCGGCCGGGAGGTACTCGTGGGTGACGAAGTAGTTGGCGCCCCAGGCCACCGGGGCGAGCGCCGCGACGGCACCCCACCGGTACATAGTTTCCATGGAAGGTAATATAACTTCCATGGAAGATACTCCGTCCAGTAGGCGAGATGTTCCGTCCAGTGCGGACAGGGACCACCCGGACATGGACCACGTAGCCCGCATCCAGGCCGCCTGGCGGCAGGAGCGCCCCGACCTCGACGTCGCGCCGCAGGGTGTCATCGGCCGGCTGCACCGGATCGCGACGCTGCTCACGCAGGAGTTGTGCACGGTCTACGGCCGGTACGACCTCAGCGAGGGCGAGTTCGACGTGCTGGCCGCGCTGCGCCGCGCGGGCGCCCCCTTCGAGCGCGCCCCCGGCGAGCTGGCCGCACACACCATGGTCACCACCGGCGCCATCTCGAAGCGCATCGACCGCCTGGAGCGGGCGGGCCTGGTCGCGCGGCGCCGGGCCACGGGCGATGGACGCGGCCGGGTCGTCGCGCTCACCGCCGCGGGCCGCACCCTCTTCGACCGCGCCTTCACCGACCACATCCGCAACGAGCACCGGCTCCTCGCCGCACTGCCACCGTCCGAGGCCGCGGCACTGGAACACCTCCTGACCTCGTGGCTCGCGCAACTGGAGTCACCCGCGCCGGGTCCGGGGCCGGGGTGATGACTCAGCGCGTCGCCGCGGCCCCAGCGGCAGGCGCCGCCCGGAGTTCCTCGTCGACGAGGCCGCGTACGCGCTCGCGTTCCGCACGCCCCCAGGTCTCCTTGGTGACCAGGATGCCGACGAGGCCGATCACCGCCGCGCCGAGGTAGAGCAGCGCGGCCCCCGGCCAGCCGAAGGCACCCACCAGAGCGGCGGCGAGCAGAGGCGCGAAGCCACCGATGGCCGCCGCGATCTGGTAGCCGAGCGAGGCACCCGACGTACGCGTCGCGGTGCGGAACTGTTCGGTGAGCAGGGACCCCTGGGTGCCGGTGAGCGACGCGTGGATGAGGCCGATGCCGATGATGAACACCGCGACGACCAGGGCGGGTTGGGCGGAGTTGGTGAGCAGGTACATGGGGAACGCGAAGAGGATGGCCGCCACGCACCCGGCGATGTAGATGGGTCGGCGTCCGATGCGGTCGGTGAGCACGCCGGCCAGGAACGTGACACCGATGGCGAGGACACTGGCGACGGTGATGGCGCCCAGGGCGACGGGCCGCAGGTCGGGGTGGTGGTCGGTGATGTAGCTGAGCAGGTACGTCGCGGTGGAGTAGTACGCGAAGGACTCGACGACGCGCAGCGCGATGACCCGCAGGATGCCTCGCCAGTCCCCCGCCAGCGTCGCCAGGAACGGGTTCCGCTCCGTCCTGCCACCGGCCTTGGCCTCCTGGAACTCCGGCGACTCGGACAGCCGCGAACGCACGATCAGCGCGGCGACCACAAGGACCGCACTCACCAGGAACGGGGTCCGCCACTGCCAGCTCCCCTCCAGCGTGGCACTCCAGGCGAACACACCACTGGCCAGGGCGATGCCCAGCGGGTTGCCTGACTGGGGTATCGCGGCGAACATGCCGCGCCGGTGCCAGGGCGCGTGCTCGTACGCCATGGTGATCGCCCCGCCCCATTCGGCGCCGAACGCGAGGCCCTGGATCATGCGGATCACGGTCAGCAGGATCGGGGCGAGCACGCCCACCTGCCCGTACGTGGGGAGCGCGCCGATGAGGAAGGTGGCCGCACCCATCACGATCATCGCCGCTACGAGGACGGGCTTGCGGCCGAACCTGTCGGCGAAGTAGCCGCCGACGGCGCCGCCGAGCGGGCGCATGACGAAGCCGACCGCGAGCGTGGCGAAGGAGAGCAGTGTGCCGACGAAGCGGTCGCTGTCGGGGAAGAAGACGGCGCCGAAGTAGAGGGCGGAGGCGGTGCCGTAGGCGATGAAGTCGTAGTTCTCGACGCTGGTGCCGAAGGCGGCGGCGATGGCGGTTTTGACGCGGTCCTTGGAGCCGAGCACGCTCGGCCGTCCGGCGGGTGTGCGGGTGGACATGGGGATCTCCTGCGGGTTCGGGGCACGTGCGGGTACGCCGAGGGGACGCGCGGCGCGGTGTGTGCGCGGGCGTGGGGAGAGGGGCGTCAGTGCGGGAGGAGAAGGTGGGAGAAGGGGAAGGTGCGGCGGGGTGTGTCAGGCGGTGGTGGGTGTCAGGGTGTCGAGGGCGTTGAGCTTCGCGACGCGGCGGCGGGTGTCCGCGTCGTCGTCGAAGGTGGCACCCAGGAACTCGCGGACGATGTCGGGCACGAGCGCGTGCGGGACGAGCCAGGCACCCATGGCGATGGCGTTGGCGTCGTCGTGCTCGACGGACTGGTGGGCGGAGTACGGCTCGTGGGCGAGACCGCAGCGGATGCCGGGGAGCTTGTTGGCGGCCATCACGGCGCCCTGCCCGGTGCCGCACACGAGCACGGCGCGTTCCGCGACACCGGAGAGTACGGGCTCGCAGGTGTCGCGGGTGATGTCGGGGAAGTCGACCGGCTCGGCGGTGTGCGTGCCGCAGTCCACGACCTCGTGGCCGAGCGCCTCGATGGCCTGCCGGACGGTGTCCTTGAGTGCGAAACCGGCGTGGTCCGCGCCGAGGGCGACCCTCATGTGTTGTCCTTCCTTACGCATACCCGGTGGCTCAACTGCCGCATGGGTGTTCACTGTTGGGGCTTGCGCGCTCGGTCGACGAAGGTCGTGGGGACGCGCCGGCCGGTGGCCGCGCGCCCTGCGATGAGGTCCACGACCCCGCGCACGCCGAGCCGTCCGATCTCGGCGGCGTCCTGGCGGACCGCGCTGATGGGCGGCGAGGCGAACTCGAACCAGTCGAGGTCGTCGACGGACACCACCTCGACGCGGGCGGCCTGTTCGGTCCCGAGCCGCTCGCGCAGCGCACGTACGGCGCCGAGCGTGGTCGGACCGTTCGCGCCGAAGACCGCGGTGAACGGGACGCCGCGGTCGAGAATCCGATGCATGGCCTTGGCGGCCCCCTCGGC
This sequence comes from Streptomyces sp. NPDC059897, assembly GCF_042730865.1. Lineage (NCBI taxonomy): Bacteria > Bacillati > Actinomycetota > Actinomycetes > Kitasatosporales > Streptomycetaceae > Streptomyces > Streptomyces sp. NPDC059897. Next base: position 230,411 of record NZ_JBHWKQ010000002.1, read on the forward strand.
GAGGAAGTCACCGGCGTCCAGGAGCGCTTCGTCGGTGCTGATGCCGTGCCCCTCGCGACCGGCGAGGTAGGCGGCGCGGCGTTCGGCGCCGGTGGAGATGGTGTCGGGGCCCCCGATGAAGGCGACGTCGCGATGCCCGCGCCGCCGCAGCCAGTCGAGCACCTGGCCGACACCCTGGGCGTTGTCCGTCCCGTACATCGGCGCGTCAAGGCCGTCGATGGTGCGGTTGAGGAAGACGAGCGGGAGGCCTGAGGCGACGGTGGCGGCGAGCTGCGGCGAGACGGTGCTCTGCGGCGCGAACAGCAGTCCGTCGATGCGCTGCGAGGCGAAGGTCTGGAGGTAGGCGTCCGCCTGGTCGGCGTCCTCGTTGGCGTTGGCCAGCAGGACGGTGTAGCCGTGCCGGCGGGCCTCCTGCTCGGCGGCGTGCGCCAGCTCAGAGAAGAACGGGTTGCGGATGTCCGAGACGAGCAACCCCAACACATCGGTCCGTGCGCGGCGCAGCGCACGGGCGGGCCCGTTGGCGACGTAGCCCAGCTCGGCGGCGGCCGCGAGCACCCGCCGCCGCGAGTCGGCCGAGGTCTGACTGCTCCCGCTGAGCACGCGCGACGCGGTCCCGAGCGCGACTCCGGCGCGCGCGGCGACGTCCTTGATGGTGGCCATCCGCCGACCCACCTCCTTGTGGATGTCGATTCACGGAAACGATGGAAACGTTTCCATAGCCTGGATGACTTTAAGATCGCACATGGGCGACGCCCTGGGCAAGGGTTTGACAGGTCGCGCGACCGATGGGCGCGGGGCAAGCTGACACCATGTGTACGCGTGTGATCTGGACACCACAGGGCTTCCCGGTTCTGGCCGGGCGGAACATGGACTGGAAGTTCGACCTGCACACCAGCTTGTGGGTCACCCCGCGCGGCGTCGAGCGCTCCGGCGCGCCCGCCGACATCAGGCCGCTGACCTGGACGAGCCGTTACGGAAGCGTGGTGGCCACCGCCTACGACCAGGCGGTCTGCGACGGCATGAACGAGAAGGGCCTCGCCGCCCATCTGCTGTGGCTGGTCGAGTCGGACTACGGTGAGCGCGACCCGTCGGCCGCGGCCCTGGAGCAGTCCATGTGGGGGCAGTTCGTCCTCGACCGGTTCGCCACGGTCGCCCAGCTCGTCGACTTCCTCGCCGCGCACCCCGTGCAGATCCTCGCCCAGTCCATGCGGAACACGAAGGGTGCCACCACACACCTCGCGGTCGAGGATCCGACCGGCGACTCGGCCATCGTGGAGATCCTCGACGGCGTGCCGCGCGTCCACCACGGCCCCGAACACACCGTGCTCACCAACTCACCTCCATATGAGGAGCAGTTGACGAACCTTCAGCAGTACGACGGCTTCGGCGGCACCGCCCCGCTGCCGGGCACGACCCGGGCCGCCGACCGCTTCGTGCGGGCCCGTTACTACCGCGATCACCTGCCCGCGCCGACGAGCGACGAGCACGCGTACGCGGCGCTGCTGAGCGTCCTGCGCAACACCGCCGAGCCGTTCGGGGTGCCGGCCACGGACGAGCCGAACATCTCACAGACGATCTGGTCGACCCTCGCCGACCTCACGAACCGTGTGTACGCGTTCGCGTCCTCGTATCGCACGGACATCTTCTGGACGGACCTGACACGTCTGGACCTCACACGCACGCGGCGTCTCGATCTGTCAGAAGCGGCGTTGAGCGGTGACGTGACGGGGCGGTACTCACCGGCCGGGCCGTTTGCGTACGCGGGTGACTGAGCCTCCCTCCCGTCGCGGCCTGCGCGCACCTGCACCGCCCCCCACTGGAATGGTCACGCGACGCCATAGCGGCCTCGCGGGGCACTCGAACCGCTGAACGAGTCCTACTCGCCGGCCGTCCTCGTGAACGGCAGCACCAGCCGTGACCGGTGCCCCGCATCCCGGTACACCTTGTGCGTGACAGGGCGCCCCACCGGCAGGTGGAACGCGTCCGGCGGCAGCAGCGCGTTGTGCTCGTCGGCCAGGGGTTCATTGTTGGAGAGTTCCGCGGTCAGGCGGTGGCCCGGCAGGAAAGTCGCCGCGAAGGGGTAGATCCGCAGGACGTACTCCTCGATGCGGCCCGGTTCGACGGGTAGCGCCCGCGTGTGGGGGTGGTGCGGGTCGCCCCCGGTGGAGCGGGACGTGTCGAGTTCGCGGTGGGAGGCCTTGAGGTAGGCCGTGGTGATGAGTTGCCGTTTGCCGGTCGGTGCCTCGTCCCACAGGCGCAGGATGAAGTTCGTGTCGGGCTGGTCGATCTCGACGAAGAGGTGGGCCGCGCCCTGGCCGATCATCTCGGTGGGTTCGGTGAAGGGGGCGGTGCTCCAGCTGAGGATCTCCACCTTGTCCGTCACCGTGAGGGGTGCCTGGTAGAAGCCGTCGGGGGCGGCGTGTTCGGCGCCCATCGGCTCGGGCTCGTAGGAGAGTTGGCGGCGCGGGCGGAGGTACAGCGAGCGGTGTGTCACGTCCTTCGGGGGCCACTGTGCGGCCCTGACCGTCTCGCGGGAGCCCTCCACATGGACGGTGACGGCCGGCTCGTCCATGACCCCGTTGTCGATGCCCTTGAGCCAGTACTCGTACCAGCGGAACATCTTGTCGTGTTCCTCGACGAACGGGCGTGACTGCATGGGCGGGTAGGGGCCGATGTCGAGCTTCTTGGGGCCGCGCAGTGTGTCGTAGAGCGCGATGGTGCCGTCCATCGTCCAGCCGCGGCCCTGGTCGATCTGGAGCCAGACGGGGATGTCGATGCTCGGGGCGAGGGTGATCGGATTGCGTTCCTCGTACCAGTCGCCGTCGACCTCGTTCATGACGATGTCGAACCACGCCTCGTGATTCTTGGGGTAGTTGAGGACGTGGACGAGGTTCGGCCAGGCCGAGACGTCCGGGTCCCGGAGGCGCTCCGCCACCCGCTTCCTGATCTCCTCCGGCGTGTACGTCTCCAGCATGCGCGACTTGACGCCGTCGGTGAACGCCCAACCGGAGTCGCCGCCCCGGCCCTCGCGGGCGGCGCGCGGCATGAGCCACATGATGCCGCCGTGGTACGTCGTCTCGTAGAAGTCGTAATGGCCGCCGCTGACGAAGATCGCCTTGAGGCTCGGCGGGCGTTCGGCCGCCGCCAGGACCTGCATGGAGCCGAAGTACGAGATGCCGATCATGCCGACGTTGCCGTCGCACCACGGCTGGGCGGCGACCCACTCGATGAAGTCGTACGCGTCCTGGCCCAGGGGGACGCCGCCGGCGTTGTAGTTGCCGATGTGCGTGCCTTCGGAGGCGCCCGATCCGCGCAGGTCGCCGATGACATGGACGTAGCCCTCCCCGACCACGCGCGCGATGTCGCCCGCCTCGACGCAGCCGTCCCACATCGGGCTGGGGCGGCGCTGCGGGGGCGTGGTGAGGGCGAGGGCCTGGAGTTCCTTGCCGTAGGGGCTCAGGGCCACGAGGGCGGGGCGTGGTGTGTCGTCCGCGGCGCGGGCGTAGGTGTCCGCCGCCAGCGTGACGCCGTCGCGCATCGGTACCCGGAGGTCCTTGCGGACGGCGATGGTGTGCTCGCCCGCCTGAATGGTGGTGCGGTGGTGGTCCTGTTGGTCGGTCATGGCTGCGTGCTCCTGTGTGACGCGCCCTCACCGGGCACGCTGCCGCCACGCGTGCGGTAGGCGTGCATCGAGGTGAAGAACGGCGAGGGTTCGAGCGTGGGGTCGCCGGTGTAGCCGAGTTCGTGGGCGGCCGCGGCGAACGGGGAGTACGGAGAGTCCGTGGGCGCAAGGCCGGAGGCCAGGCAGCGGCAGGCGGCCCCGGCCACCTGCGATTCGGCCGCGAGGCTCTCGTCGATGGCCTCCCTGGCCCGCGCCTCGTCGAGTTCGACGCCGTAAGGGGTGCCGTCGGCCCGGCGGTAGGGGTGCCCCAGGTAGAGGCGCCGCGGGCGGACCTCGTCGCGCAGGTGTCTCAGGCCTGCGCGGTACGCGGACGGGTCGGTGTAGCCGGGGAAGCCGTTGGCGGCGCCGTGGACCTGGACGGCGTCGCCGACGAACGCCGCGCACTGCCCGTCGACCACGTAGGCGACCGAACCCGGGGTGTGGCCCGGGAGCGCGTGCACGGACACGGTGACATCGCCGCCGAGGGAGAGTGTCTCGCCGCCCTTGACGAGCACGGTGGGTTCCAACTCCCCCGAGATGACGGCCTTCGTGGCCGCCGCCACCTTGGCCTCGCCCTCGGGGTCGTGCAGGTAGCGGCCGCGCCCGGCGCGGTATTCGTCGACGTGCGCCTGCCGGGAGCGGAGCATCGGGGCGTCGGCCTCGTGGATCACCACCTGCGCCCGGCGGCCGGTCAGTTCCCACAGGGCGTGCGCGCCGCCGACGTGGTCGATGTGACCGTGTGTCAGCAGGATCCAGCGGACGTCCTCGATACGGCGCCCGATGGCCTCCAGGGCGGGGGCCATGCCCTCGGCGGGCGAGGTGGAGATGCCGGTGTCGACGATCGCGGGTTCGGGTGCGTCGACGTAGAAGCTGTAGAGACCGAAGCGGCCCCAGGGCGAGAACAGGGGGTGGACGGTGACGTCGTGGGTCATGGCGGCCCTCAGCGTCCGGCCAGGAAGTCGCGGGTCTCCGTGAAGACCCGGTGGTACTCGGGAATCCACGAGAAGTGCTGGACGAAGCCGTGACCCGCGCCCGCGTACCGGCTCACGGTCGTCGCCGCCACTCCGGCCTCGCGCAGGCGGCGGCCGTACAGCTCGCCCTCGTCGCGCAGGGGGTCGAACTCGGCGGTGACGACGAGGGCCGGCGGCAGTCCGCTCAGGTCCTCGCGCTTGATGGGAGACACCAGCGGGTCGGCCGGGTCGGCGCCGCTGTCGACGTAGAAGGCGTTGAACGGCTTGAGCCCGGCGGTCTCCAGGCCGTAGCCGACCGCGTTCTCGCGGAGCGAGGCGTAGCGCTCCTCGTCGAAGCCCAGGTCGAGGGAGGGGTAGTAGAGGATCTGGTGGGTGATCCGGTCGAAGCCCTCGTCGTGCGCCCGGGCCGCGACGGCCGCGGCGAAGGTGCCTCCGGAGCTGTCGCCGGCGACGGCGAGGGTCGTGCCGTCCCAGCCCAGCGACTCGCCCTGGTCGGCGGCCCAACGGGTCACCGCCCAGCAGTCGTCGAGGCCGGCGGGGAAGGCGGACTCCGGCGCCCGCCGGAAGCCCACCGAGACGACCTTGAGGCCGGTCTCCTTCGCCAGCGAGCGTGCGACGTGGTCGTGGGTCTCCAGGCTGCCGAGGAAGAACGCTCCACCGTGGAAGTAGACGAGCAGGCCGTGACGGTCGGCATCGGTGGGTGTGTAGACGCGTACCGGGACGTCACCGGTCGTGGTGTGTGCGGTGACGTCCTCCACCGCGTGCAGCGGCAGGCGTTCGGCGACTGGAGGTACGTGGGACTCCTCGTCGGCGCGCATCGCCGCCGGGTCCAAGGGGCCCTCGGGTACGGGCGGGAGGGTTGCCAGGAACTTGGCTATCTCGGGGTGCAGCGGCATGGTGGTCACTCCTTCGTGGTGGCGGGCGTCGGCTGCTGGCCGGGGAAGACCTCGTCGATCCCGTCCTCGGCCCAGCCCTGCCGCGAGATGGCCTGCAGCTTGTCGGTGACCGGTTTGCGGGTGGCCTGGAACAGGGCCAGGGCCTCCGGTACGGAGTCCGCGCCGCGCAGGGCGTCGGCGAGCGCTCCGGCGTCCTCGATGGCCGAGTTGGCGCCCTGGCCCTGGTGGTGCAGCATCGAGTGCGCGGCGTCGCCGATGAGCACGACGGAGTCCGAGTGCCAGGCGTCGACCGGGTCGATGTCGTAGACGGCGCGGATGTTCACGCTGTACATGTCGAGGCCGCGCGTGATGTCCACGAGGCGCTCGTCGAAGCCCTCGACCGTGCGCAGCAGGTCCTCCTTGGTGACCTGTGGCGTCCATGTGCCGTCCGGGCACAGGGCGGTGATGTCGAAGGACACCTGGTCGCGGTGGCGCAGCGGCAGCAGGTAGACCTTCGTGCCGCGGCCGATGTACATGCGCAGGTTGTCGTCGGTGACCATGCCGCGGGCGTCGGTCACCGGGATGACGGCGCGGTAGGCGTGCTCGCCGGAGAACACCGGGTCCTTGTCGCTGAACAGCCGTTGTCGCACGACCGACTTGATGCCGTCGGCGCCGACGACGAGGTCCGCCTCCGCGGTGGTGCCGTCGGCGAAGGTGAGGAGGGAGCGGGCCCCCTTGTCCTCGATGCGTTCGAGCCGGTGGCCGAGGCGCACCATGCCCTCGGGCAGCGCGTCGAGCAGTGCCTCGATGAAGTCGCCGCGGTGGATGAGGTGTGTATGGGTCTGCGCGCCGTCGGCGGGCCAGGTCTCCTTCATGATGGGTTCGCCGGTGGGCGTGAGGATCTCGAAGTACTCGCTGGGCGAGCTGACGCGGGCGATCGCGTCGAAGATCCCCCACTCGCGGAACCGGTTCATGGTGACGGGGCGCAGCCCGATGCCGGCGCCGACCTCGCGGATCCGGCTCGCCTGTTCGTACACGGTGACGTCCGCGCCGAGCAGGCTCAGCGCCTTGGCCGCGGCGGCGCCGCCGTAGCCCGCTCCGACGACGGCGATCTTGAGTTCTTTCAGGTCCTGCATGGGCTTCAGGTCCTGCATGGGCTTCAGGTCCTGCATGGGCTTCAGGTCTTGCACGGGATTCAGGTCCTGCATGGGCTGGGGTCTCTCCTGCTTCTGGAGGGAGGTTCAGGAAGTCGGCTGGACGGCCAGGAAGTCGGCCGGGTTGTCGACGAAGACCGTCCGGATGGCGGCCTCGTCGAGTCCGGCGGCGCGCAGGTCCGGGATCAGCTCGTCGAACAGGTAGTTGACGGTGTGTCCCTTGACGCCGGGCCAGCCCAGCGGGGAGCAGTTGGCGTCGGCGGAGGCAAGGACCCGGCCGATGCGGCGGCCTCCGTCGACGAACCGCAGGAAGTGGTCCAGGCGCTCCTTGCGGGGGCGGGCCCAGAACGGCGGGTCGGGCAGCTCGGTCTCGTAGCCGAAGGTGTCGAACCCGATGCGGCCGCCCTGCTCGGCGATCCAGGTGTCGCGGGTCCTGTCGGCGTTCACTCCGTCGTCGACGTGCCCGAACAGGACGCGGTCCAGCGGGAGTTGCTCCTCGTTGAAGATCGCTACGGCGTTCTCGGCGTCGATGGCCAGGTGGGTGAGGATCGGCACGCCGGTGGTGAGCGCGGCGCGGGCGGCGGCGCGGTAGATGCGCTTGTCGAGGTCGGTCATGCGGCCGCCGCGGCTGACACCGACCTTGATGACACCGGCGAGGCTGCCGGTCTCACCGATGCCGACGGTGATCTCGTGGACGAACTGCCGTGCCAGGTAGTCGACTTCGGCGCGGGCGAAGTGCGGCAGGGCGGTGTCGCCGCCGACGAAGCCGGTGCAGGCGACGATGTGGACTCCGGTCTTCGCGGAGAGCGACTTGTAGTAGTCGATGTCGCGGCCGTTGCAGATGCCGGTCGCGTCGACGAAGGTGCCGCCGCCCAGTTCGTGGAAGCGACGCAGCTTGGGGACGGTCTCCTCGTAGCGCCGCTCGGGCGTCTGCCACCACTGCGTGTCCAGTTCGGATCCTGGCATGCCGTAGCCGATGTGTTCGTGGACGGCCACGAACCCCAGCTCCTCGACGGGGATCGGCCCCAGGACGGTGTTCACTCGCGACACAACGCTCACCTTCGGAAGGTCTTTTGACGGATGGTTGGGGGCGCGCCGGGCGTGCCGGGCGTTCAGCGCACCGCGAGCAGATCGCGCGGGTTGACCTCGAGGATGCGCCGTACGTCGCCGTCGTCGATGCCGTGCGCGCGCAGCAGCGGCACGAAGGCGGTCAGCAGGTGGCTGTACGGCAGATCGTTGCCGAGGTGCCCCTTGGCCACCCCGGTCGCGCCGACGGAGAGCAGGATCCGGTCGGCGTGTCCGGCGCGCACGAGGCCGGCGACCAGGGCGGCGCGCTCGGCGTCGGTCACATGCTCGTCGTCCTCGGTGCCGACGTGGTCGAGGAGGACGTGGGCCCCGCGGGCGGCGATCTTCGCGGGTGCGCCGACGGCGACGGCGCCCTTGCGGTCGAGGCCGCCGACGGCCACGCGGTCGGCCGGGAGCTGCTCGTCGAGGACGAGGTCGAGTTCTGCTGCGGCGTCGGCGCCGTGCCGGAAGGAGACGGCGGTGCCGGTGGCGAGGGCGGCGCGGGCGGCGCCGCGCAGCAGGCTCTCGTCGGTGGCGGTCATGCCCGCACGGGTGACGGCGGTGGTGACGAGGCCGGCCGGTCCGCGGCGCTCGACGCGCGGGACGACCATGCCCTCGGTGATCTCCCGGGCGAAGAGGTCGGCGAACTTGTCGGCCGGCCAGGGTGTCGGCGGATCGGCCTGCGGGGTGAGGAAGTAGCCGCCGAGCAGTTCCTCCGGGCCCTGGCCGGTCGAGGCGACGATGTGGACGCCGGTGGCGCGGGACAGGGACTCGTAGAGCCGCAGGTCGCGGCCGTGGAACATGCCGGTGCTGTCGACGAGGGTGCCGCCGCCGTGGGAGCGGAACTCGCGCAGCCCGGCGGCGAGCGTCTCGAAGATCTCGGCGCGGTCGAGGGTGATGTCGAAGGCGTGCTCGGCGCCCGGGAGCACCGAGAGCAGTGCCTCGTGGACGGAGACGACGCCCAGTTCGTCGGCCGGCACCGGTCCCAGGACGGTGTTCACGGTGGTGCTGTTCACGCTCATGCCTGCCTCACGTGTCCGGTGCGGGTGCGGTGGTGCGCCCCGTGGATGCCGTCACGCTAGCGATTCGCTTTACAGCGCGTCAAGGAAACAAACGCCATGAAAAATAACTGGTCAGAGCGTTGCGCGAGAGCCGGTCATGTGAGCAAAGAAGGCTCCTGCGAGGCCGTGGAGGACCTCGGAGGAGCCTTGAACGAGGGCGGTGCGGGGGGGGTGGTCAGGTCAGCAGGCGTACCCAGCTGGCGCTCAGCTCGTCGAGCAGTTGCTCGCGGCTGAGCTTCCAGTCGGCGCTGCCCCAGTGCTGGGCGACGTAGTCCAGCTCGGCCATCGCCAGCACCCCCTTGAAGCGGCGCTGGTGGGGCTCGAAGCGGCCGGCCCGCGCCAGGCCGTCCTCAATGTCGCTGATGGCCTCTTCCATCCACCGGTCGACGAGGTCGCGCAGCTCCGGATCGACCGCCGCGGCGTCCCGGCCGACGCGGATGATCGGCCGGATCTCGGGCCAGCTGTCGGCGGTGCGCCGCAGCCACGCGCCGATTCCCGCCGCCGTGCCGTCGGCCACGGTGGCGACGAGGTCCTGCGCCGTGGAGCCGTGCTCCGGGGAACGGACGCGCTGGAGTGCCTCGTTGAGCCGCTCGTCGATGAGCGCCTTCATCAGATCGGTCCGGGAGGGGAAGTACGCGTAGAACGTCACGCGGGTGGTGCCCGCGGCGGTCGCGATCTCGTCGACCTTGGTGGCGGCGTAGCCCTTCGTCGTGAACAGCTCGAGCCCGGACTCCAGCAGGAGGCGGCGCGTCATCTGCTTCTGCGCCTGTCGAAGGTTCGCCATGCCGGGAATCCTAACGTCACGCCGCGCACCGGCCCTCCGGGACGTCCCCCGAGGTCAGCGGGATGGGCGTGAACATCGACGGCTCCTCCTGATGTCTTTACCGCGCCTGCCCCCGGAGAGCATCATGATCCTTCGTGCCGCCGCGCGTGGCCGTCCGCGCCGCCTACGAAAGGTCGATGTCAGTGGATGGGCGAACCCAACAGGTCGAGGCCGTGCTGTTCGACACCTTCGGCACGGTCGTCGACTGGCGGACCGGAGTCGCGACCGCCGTCGACGACTTCGCCTCGCGCCACGGCCTGGACCTCGACGGGACGGCGTTCGCCATGCGCTGGCGGGAGCTCTACCAGCCGGCCATGGAACCCGTACGCACGGGCGAGCGGGACTTCACGCCGCTCGACGTTCTCCACGCGGAGAACCTGCGGATCGTGCTCGCCGAGCACGGAGTTGACCCCGCCGCCTTCGACGAGGCCGAGCTGAGGTGGCTCAACGAGGCGTGGCACCGGCTGCCCGCCTGGCCGGATTCGGCACCCGGCCTGGCACGACTCGCCCGCAGCGTCACGGTCGGCGCGCTGTCGAACGGCAATCTCGCGCTCCTGTCCCGCCTGGCCAAGCATGCGGGCCTCCCCTGGGACGTGATCGTCGCCTCTGACGTCACCCACGCGTACAAACCGCAGCGGCAGGCCTACGAGCGGGCGGCCTCGTTCCTGGGGCTGCGCACCGAACAGGTCATGCTCGCCGCGGCACACAACGACGATCTGCGGGCCGCCCGGGACGCGGGCCTGCGGACCGCGTTCATCCCGCGGCCACCGAGTACGGGCCCACGCAGGCGAAGGACCTGGCACCCGATGCGGACTGGGACGTGGTCGCGGGAGATCTGGTCCAGTTGGCGACGCTCGTCGGCCACCGGCCCTGGACCGCGGACCGGCACCTCGCACCGCCTGCGGTGTGAACTTCAGTTCCCACCGCAACTGCACGCAGCTCGTAGGATGCCGGGGTGCCAAGACCGATACCGACCAGCCGTCGCGCGTGGATCGTCACGTGGGCGGTGGTGTGCGCCGCCGGGCTCGCCGCCACGTACGGGTTGAACAGCTCCTCGGAGCCCGACCCGCAGCCCGAGAAGCCGGTCAGTGCCCAGTGCGCCGAGCTGGTCGCCTCCATCGAGAAGCAGTTGGCGAAGAACGAGCGGGACGGCAAGAAGGACGGAGTGGTGGCGTTCTCGCGCATCCGGAACGCCGCCGACGACGATTGCAGCGACGCCCTCCACGACCACTTCGGCGGCGAGCGGTGACCCGCCGCGTCTGGCTCACCGCACTGGCGGCTCTGGTCGTTCTCACCACCGGTGCTGCCATCGCCGTGCTTGCCACACCAGAATCGGATCCGCAGCCCACGCCCACCCGCGTGTACTCCTCCTGTCTGGCGGCCGACACCCGGCCACTGGCCAAGGGCGAAGACCCGTGCGCGGGGAACTGAACAACTCACCCTCTCCTACTGCGTGTTGACGCCCGCCTCGTACCGCCTGCCCGCCGCGATCACCGTCTCGACCGACCGCAGCGATGCCGTCCGCGCCGTGCGCGTGGGCGGCGACCGGCAGTCCGGCGCGGTGGGCCTCGTCGACGAGCGCCGCCAGCTCCTCCTCGGAGAACTGGGACTCCCAGCTCGCGGCACCGCCCTTGGTGAGCCCGCCGCCGGTCGCCATCACCTTGATGACTCGGGCGCCGGACTCGGCGTTGCCCCGCACCAGCCGACGGACTTCGTCCGGACCCGAGACCTCACCGCCGAGGAACCAGCAGTGGCCACCGGGCGGAGTGACAGGTGTCGTCGCGGGGACGAGCCGCGGCCCGACGGCCGAACCCTGCTCGATGTCCTGCGCGAGTCGCACCGCCAGGCCGTTGCGGTCGCCGAGGTCGCGGGCCGTCGTGACGCCGACGGCCAGTAGCTGCCGCGCCCGAACCGCCATCGCCGCGAACAGCGCCTCGTCGTCCTGTTCCTGGAGCGTGGTCACGGGGTCCGGTCCGCGTCGAAGCAGAGGTGCACGTGGGCGTCGATCAGGCCCGGGAGGACCGTCCCGGCCGGGAAGTCGAGCCGAGGTTCGTCGGGCCGCGCCTGGCGCTCGACCTCTTCGCGCGGGCCGACGGCGGCGAGGACGCCCTCGCGTACGAGGACCGACCCGTCGGCGACAACGTGACGATCAGGTCCGGCCAGGACACGCGCTGCGGTGATCAACATGAATCGCGGCTCTCTCTTGCATGCGAAGAACGTCAAGAACGTCGGCTGTCGCAACGCAGGACATCAGAAAGAGCGGCGGGTTCCTGGTTGTACGCGCCAACTCGCCCTCACCGTGTTCTCGTCCCCACCAGACAGCAGTCTCCGCACTTGCCGCCGCTGGGGGCCCGGTAGAAGAGGCAGCAGCTGCGGCGGCGAAACGCGAGCCCCGGTCCGGTGATCCGGCCCGTCCCCCGCAGCCTGCCCACCTCCAGCAACTCCCGCGTCAGAAAGGTGATTTCAGTCCTCAAGTCCGGGCGGATCCTCAGCAGTTGCGCCGCCGATCCGACAAGTGCCGAGGCGGAGTTGCCGGCCAGCAGGCGTGGTGCCACCTTGGTGGTGAGGCCGCTCTCGACCCGTTCCAGCATGTGGTCGACCTCCGTGTACACGGCGTCGGCGAGGGCCGGAAGTTCCGGTGCGCGGCGTCCCTCGGGGCCGGGCAGGCGGAGGGCCGAGCCCTCCCCGGACCATTCCACCGCGCTCATGGTCGGCACGATCCCGTGGACGAGCGCGCAGGCGAGGACCGGGGACCAGAGGCGTGCCGCGAGGCCCAGGTGCGCGATGGAGGCGCCGATGCGGGGTTCGGTGGCGGTGTCGTAGTGGTCGTTGACCGCCCGGGCGCGTTCGGCGAGGCCCGCGTGGGCGAGCTGCCTGCCGGGCGAACGCCGCGCCGGAGTCGTGTCGAGGGCGAAGAAGCCGCCGAGTCGCGCTGCCACGTCGTGCAGCGCCTCGGCGACCTGTTCGGACGGCACCGCGGTCATGAGACCCGGGCCCGGCGCGGTGGGTTGATCACGTAGAACTCCAGGATCTCGGGGCACGGTGCCACTCCCGGCCCGCCCGCCCGTACCCAGTCCGCGATGTCCTCGGTGGCGTCACGGTCGTTGACCAGGCCAAGCCACACCGGCCGCGCTCCGGCCGCCCGTCCGGCGGCGGAGGGCTGTACGACGATGACGTTGGCCTGTTCGCAGACGTCGAGGCACTCGGAGATCCGCAACGGGGCGATCTCCCGCAGCCGCGCCGTCTGCGCCGCGTGATCGCCGTTGACCTTGACGGTGCCGCAGCAGCAGTCGCGGCACACGACGAGGCGGCACGGAACCGCCCGGTCCGTCGCGGGTTCCGGGGCTTCGGCGAGCCTTTCGGGCATGGCGCATCCTCCCTCTGGCCGGGGAGTTCCGCCCCGGATCGCTTCGAGGGGGCGACGGCGTGAGTCTCCTGGCTCTCGGGTCCGCGCTCGTCCCGGCCTTCCCACCCTCGCGGGGCAGTGGTCTTCCGGGATCCGCTCGCCGATCACAGTGGCGGTACCGCACCGGATTCGCACCGGTTTCCTCGGGCCGCCGTCGCCCGTGTTCCTGGCCATCATGTCATCCGGCCCTCGCCCCTGGTGCCGGAGCACCGGCACCAGGGGCGAGGGCGTTCACCGGCCTACATCAAGCGGCCGGCGTATAGGTGCGCTTGCCCCGCCGGTACGCGATCTCGCCGAGCACGATGTCGCACAGCAGGAACGCCGCGAGCGGCAGGCCGAGCAGCGGCACGAAGTAGCCGAGCAGGGCGATCACCACCAGCGCCGGCACCACGACATACGGCGGCACCTGCTGCCAGGCACCGCGCGGAACCGGCCGCCCGAAGGCGGAACCGCGCCCGCGCTGCCACCACATCCGGTACCCCCACACGATGAGGAGCACCACCGCCAGGGCGAGGGCCGCCAGGGCGATCTGATTGACGAGGCCGAACAGGTTGCCGGTGTGCAGGTCGATGCCCCAGCGGGACAGCTTGGCGAGCACCGGGTAGTCGGCGAACCGCACGACGTCCGTGACCTGCCCGCTCGCCGGGTCGACGGCGACGGCGTCCTGCTTCTCCGGCCAACTCCGCTGGATCTGTTGGACGACGTACGCCGAGGAGTCGTCGGCGGGCGGCACGATCTCCACCGGGTTCGAGAGGCCTTCGCCGCGGGCCGCCTCCAGCACCGCGTTGAGGCCGACGCCGGCGTCCCCTGCCGGAGTGCCCGACCCGCCCATGTTGTGCCCCGCGTGTTCACCGCCGGAGGCCGGGGCGGCGGATGCGGAGACGGCAGGCGTCGTCTGGCCGAGCGCGGCACGCAGGTCGGTGATGCTCGCACCGGCGTACGTCGACCAGGTCAGGCCCGTAGCGGACAGGAAGAAGAGCCCGAGCGCCGCCCAGACACCCACCGAACCGTGCAGCGAGAGGGTGCGCCTGCGGCCGGACGTCCCTCGGATCGCCCGACGTGCGCGACGCCGACTGAACCAGAGGACGAGTCCGCCGCCCGCGATCACCCACATCCAGCTGGCCGCGAACTCGCTGTAGAGACGGCCCACTTGGCCGAGGTGGAGGTCGCGGTGGAGCTCGTCGATCCAGGTGCGCAGGGGCAGCGCGCCGGTCGATCCGTACTGTTCGAGGGCGCCACGGACCTCGCCGTTGTACGGGTTCACGAACACCGCGAGCGTGTGCTCGGCGTCGACACCCGCGACGCCGGAGAGCATGACGCGTGTCGTCGCCCCGGCCTCGGGAGACGGCCGCACCGCGCTGATGTCCCCTTCGGGGTGGGCCTTGCGGGCGGCGGCGACCTGATCGGCGATGGGCAGCTCGGACTTACCCACGGGGACGTTCAGCTCATGGGCGTACACGATCTTCTCGGCCTGGAACGAGCCCGCGTAGAGCAGTCCCGTGACCGCGGCGACGAACAGGAATGGGGCGACGAACACCCCTGCGTAGAAGTGCAGTCGGAGCACCAGCGGGCGAAGCGATGCCCACGGCGACCGGTCGGTGGGCGGCGCTTGCCGGGTCTCTTCTGCTGGGCGGGAGGCAGAGGTGTCTGACGTCTCGGAGGTGATGGACAACGTGGTCCTCCAGTTTCGGGCAGCACGGAGTCCGGGCGCGGGCCCCGCCTCTCGACGGCGGCCCTGGGCACATCCGGATCCGGTGCGTGGCAAGGGGACTCGGCCGTGCGGGCCCGTCCGGGGCGTGCGCACGGCCGACGCCCGAGGGTGCGGCGCAGCCTCGGGTGAACCGGCTGTCGTCAGGCGACAGCGTTCCCTGCGGGTGGGCCCCTGGAGGTGATGGGGTGCGCGAGGAGGAGTTCGCGCGGTGTACGGGCGGGCCGGGTGCGGCGGACGTGGATGCGCGGCCGGTGCGGCGGAACCGGAAGGCGGAACGGGAGCGTCAGCGGCGCGACGATCCGGTCGACGACGCACCGCGCGAGGCGGAACGCGGCCTGCTCGCCGTACGCGAGCCAGAGCCCGCTCAGCACGGCGGCCAGCAGGTGGGCCATCAGCATGCCGGTGGGAGACATGCCGCTCACGTCGTGACCGGCATGCGCCATTTCGTGCATGCCGCCCATCGCATCGGGCGGCATGGCACCCATGGGCATGCCGCCCATGGCATCCGTCGGTTCCATGGGCGCGCGGCACAGCACATGGTCCAGCCACTGCCCGGCGACGGAACCGCCTGAAGCCGCCGGGTGCGCGACGACCTGCGCCCACGAGAAGAAGAGGTGCAGCACCGCCTGCGCCGCCACCGCCAGGCCCACGACCGGCAGGATTCCGCGCTCGCGACCCGCGGGCACACACGCCGCTCCACCGGTGATCGCGAATCCGGCGGCCAGCGCCCACCACGGCACGGTGTCACCGGACATGAGCGTGTGCGCGATGGCCGTGAGCAGCACGCAGACGGCCGCGAACATCGCGGCCCGTCCAGCGCGAGCGTTCCGGCGTGTGGTCATGGCCGCCCCATCTTGGCATCCCCGCCACCGTGATCACCGGCAGGTTCGCAACCCCGCGTGCGCAGCGTGGAAGGCACGTAGGATCGCCGGGTCATCACCGCGACGGGTGACAGGAAGCCGGTGCGAATCCGGCACGGTCCCGCCACTGTGACCGGGCGGCGCGCGTCAGCGCGGCCCGGGAGTCAGGTCACTGGCCCGTCGCGGGCTCATTCCGAGGAGCGCGGACTCCGTAGGAGGCTTCACGTGTACGACGGTCCGTACCGTCCCCATGACCTTCCCCTCTCCCATGTACGGAGACTCACCCGTGTGCGACGGCGGCGCTTCGTCGTGCGTGTCACGGCTGCCCTCGCCGCACTGTCGGCGACAGTACTCACCGCCGCCTGCGGCCCGTCCGGACCGGATCCCGCAGGCGCCGACGGCCGCCCGCGGTCGTCGGCCGCCGAGGGATTCCCCGTCACCATCGACAACTGCGGCGTCAGGACGACGTACGACAGGCCGCCGTCCCGCGCGGTGACCATCCATCAGCATCCCGCCGAACTCCTGCTCTCCCTCGGCCTGAAGGACCGCATGGTCGGCACGGCGTTCCCCGACTCCGCCGTCCTGCCGAGCCTGCGCAAGGACTACGCGTCGGTGCCCGAACTCGCCGCGAAGGCGCCCTCGTTCGAGAAGGTCCTCGAAGCCGAACCCGACTTCGTCTACGGCGGCTACTCCAGCGCGTTCGACGAGAAGGAGGGCCGCTCGCGCAAGGCGCTCGCCGACGCGGGCATCGACACGTACCTCAACCGCGAGTACTGCGGCGAGAAGAACGTGACGATGCGGGACACCTACGCCGAGATACGCACCATCGGCAAGATCTTCGGGGTCTCCGACCGTGCCGACGCGCTCGTCTCCGACCTCCGCCGACGGGTGGAGAAGGCGAGCGCCGCCGTCCGGGGCAGGCCGGACGTCCCCGTGTTCGTGTACGACAGCGGCGACAAGTCCGCCTTCACCGCGGGCGGCAAGGGCCTGGGCACGCAGCTGATCGACCAGGCGGGCGGCCGCAATGTGTTCGCCGATCTGGACGACGTGTTCGGTGATGTCTCCTGGGAGCAGGTCGTCGACCGCAGGCCGGAGGTCATCGCGATCTACGACTACGCGGGCGACAAGAGCGTCGAGCAGAAGAAGCGGTACCTGCTGGCGCAGCCCGCGCTCGCCGACGTACCCGCCATCAAGCACAAGCGGTTCGTGGTGCTGCCGTTGACCGCGACGCTGGTCGGGGTCCGGTCGGCGTACGCGGTGGAGGGTCTTGCGCGCGGGCTGCACCCGGAGAGCTTCAAGTGACGGCGCCCGCGGTGGCCGACGAGCGGACACCGGGCGGGGCGCGGGAACGACACATCGGCCAGAGGGTGCGGCTCACCGCCACTCTGGTCGTGCTCGCCGCGCTGCTTTTCGTCTCGCTCACGGCCGGACTCGCCATCGGCTCGGTGCACGTACCGGCCGGCCAGGTGTGGGGCATCGTGACGCACGCGCTGGGCTTCGATGGGTGGGGTGAGGCGGACTGGTCGCGGGCGCGGGAGACGATCGTGCTCGACGTGCGGGCGCCGCGCGTCCTGCTCGGGGCCATGACCGGCGCCGGTCTCGCGGTCGTCGGCACGGCACTTCAGGCCCTGGTGCGCAATCCGCTCGCCGAGCCGTACCTCCTCGGTGTCTCGTCCGGCGCCTCGCTCGGCGCGGTCGCGGTCCTCGTGTTCGGGGTCGGCGTGTTCGGCGCGATGTCACTGTCGGCGGCGGCGTTCGCGGGCGCGCTCGGCGCGCTGGTCCTCGTCTACGCCACCGCGCGCACCGGCGGCCGCATCACGTCCGGCCGCCTGATCCTGTCGGGGGTGGCGGTCGCGTCGATCCTCAGCGCGCTGCTCAACCTGCTGCTGCTCACCACGGACCGCGGCAACGAGGCACGTACGGTGCTCGCCTGGACGCTCGGCGGTCTGGGCGGGGTGTCCTGGAACTCGCTGTGGCTGCCGGGACTCGGCCTGCTCCTCGGGATCGGCGTCCTCATGGTGCAGGCGCCGAACCTGAACCTGCTGCTGGCGGGCGAGGAGGCGGCCACGACGATGGGCCTGGACGTGGCCCGTTTCCGCGCCCGAATGTTCGTGCTGGTCTCGCTCGTCACCGGTGTGCTGGTCGCGGCGGCCGGGCCGATCGGTTTCGTCGGCCTGATGCTGCCGCACATCGTGCGTCTGCTCGTCGGCGGCGACCACCGGCGCGTGCTGCCGACGGCGGCCCTGGGAGGTGCGGTGTTCCTCGTGTGGGCGGACATCGCGGCGCGGACGGTCGCCGCGCCGATGGAGATCCCGGTCGGTGTGCTCACTGCGCTGTGCGGCGGCCCGTTCTTCCTGTGGCTGATGCGGCGGGACGCGCGGCGCCAGAACGCGGGAGGTGCCGGATGACACCCGCCGACCTTCACGTCGAGAACGTCACCGTCACGGCGGGCGCACGACGACTGGTCGACGACGTCTCGCTGACCGCCCGCCCCGGCGAGACCATCGGCCTCGTCGGGCCCAACGGCAGCGGCAAGTCCACACTGCTGCGGGCCGTGTACCGCGTGCTGCGCCCGGACGCGGGGACCGTGCGCGTGGACGGCGCCGACGCGTGGTCACTGCCGGTGCGCAGGCTGGCCCGCACGGTGGCCGCCGTCGTGCAGGACGCGGGGGCGGACGTGGAGTTGACGGTGAGAGAGGTCGTCGCGATGGGGCGGGCCCCGCACAAGCGCCTGTTGGCGGGCGACACGGCGGAGGACGCCGCACTGATCGAGGCGGCACTGGCCTCCGTCGACGCCGTCGACCTCGCCGACCGGTCCTTCGCCCACCTCTCCGGCGGCGAACGCCAGCGCGTCCTCATCGCCCGCGCCCTGGCCCAGCAACCCTCCCTCCTCGTCCTCGACGAACCCACCAACCACCTCGACATCCGCCACCAGCTGGAGATCCTCTCGGCGCTGCGCCGGCTGCCCGCGACGGTCCTGGTGGCCCTCCACGACCTCAATCTGGCCGCCCACTACTGCGACCGTCTGTACGTCCTGCGGGAAGGGTCGGTCGTCGCGTCGGGCCCACCGCACGAGGTGCTCACCCCGCGGCTCCTCGCCGAGGTCTACGAGGTGAACGCCGAGGTCACCGTCCACCCGCGGACGCGGCGGCCACAGGTGACGTATCTGCCGGAGGAGGAGGGGAGCTTCAACTAGCTTCGATGCCTTCTGGTGGCTTCCGGTGGCTTCCGGTCGGGCGGCGCGTGCGATGCGGGAATCCGGGTGGCTGCCGGTGGCGTTGGATCAATGGCCGGCAGCACACCCCCGCCCTCCGGGAGACACCTCATGTCCGAGCTCAAGCCATCGCCCGATATCGACGCCCTCGTGTTCGACGTGCTGGGAACGCTCGTCGACGAACCCGCCGGAATCCGTGCCGGGATTCGTCAACTCGCCCCGGGCCTCGACGACTTCACCGTCGAGAAGCTTCTCGCGCTGTGGCAGCAGCACATCGAGCGCGAGCAGCGGCGCGTATGCGAGGGTGACCGGGCCTACGCCGCCAGCGACGTCATCGACCTGGAGGCCGCGCGGCTCGTCGCGGACGCCGCCGGGGTCGAGGACGCGGCCGCGGTCGCCGAGTTGGGCCTGGCGGGGCGCAGGCTTCCGCCGTGGCCGGACACGGTGGCGGGGCTGGCCCGGCTCGCCGAGCGGTTCCCGTTGATGGGGCTGTCCAACGCGAGCCGGACGGCGCTGCTCGGCCTCAACGCCCACGCGGGTCTGCGCTGGCACCAGGCGCTGTCCGCCGAGGACGCCCGGGCGTACAAGCCGGACCCGGCGGTCTACCGGCTGGCCGTCGACGTGTCCGGGCGACCGCCGGAGCGGCTGCTGATGGTCGCCACCCACGCCTGGGACCTGCGCGCGGCCCAGGCCCTGGGGCTGCGTACCGCCTACGTCGCCCGCCCCGTCGGCGACCCGCCCGCGGCCTCCGACCGGTTCGACTTCCACGCCGCCGATCTGGCGGATCTCGCGGCGCAAATCGGGGCGTGAAAGGCAGGGACGTCTCAGGTGTGCGGCAAGAAGTCGGCGATCTCCGCCGCCACCGCGTCGGGTACGAGTGACGGCGCGAAGTGCATCTGCCCCGGGAACGACGTGTACGTGACCTTGGGCAGGGCCGCCGCGAGGCGGTCGAGGGTCGCCGGCATCGGGTCCCAGGTGTCGGCGCCCCGCATCAGCAGGGTCGGGACGGTGATGTCGGACCAGCGGTCCACGTCCGCCGAGTCCGCGATCAGCGATTCGAGGTCGCCGCACCAGCCCTGTGCCTCCTCGGGGTCGCTCTCACTCCCGCTCTCGCTGGGCTCTGCGGTCTCTGCGGGCTCCATCAGGTCCAGGAGCGCCGCCGGGACACGGGCCACCCTCTCCGCCAGCAGCCGGTCGGCACGCCGCTGATCGCCCTTCGCGGTCAGCTTCTGGAACTCCGCCAGTACGGGAGCCAGTTCGGCGCCCGCCGCGTACAGCGGCGGCTCCCACAGCACCAGCGAGCGCACCGGCAGGCCGGCCGCCGCCGCGTGCAGGGCGACGTTCGCGCCGTAGGACATGCCGGCCAGGTGCACGGGGCGGCCGATCGTGGCGATGAGTGCCGCGAGGTCCGCCACCTCGTCGGCGAAGTGCTTGGGCGAGCGGGCCGGTCCGCTCGGGGCGTGGCCGCGCCGCGCGGGCAGCCACACCTCGTAGCGGTCGGCGAGGCGTTCGGCCACGGGCTGCCAGGAGTGCAGCCCGCCGCCGGAGCCGTGGACCATGACGACCGGTGGGCCGGAGCCGAACCGGCGGTGAGCGATGGCCGTCCCGTCCGTGGACTCGACCGATGTGACAGGCCCGAAGACGGACTCGGGTGACTCGAACTCGCGCGACATGCCCGGACCCTCGCACGCCGCGCCGGAACCGGGCCACTCATTTTTGCCTCTCCCTTGGGTGACACTGAACCGACCATACGCAGCAGAGAGGTTGGATCATGACGCACGCGGTTGTCGCAGGCCTTGACGGAATCAGGGACGATCTGGCCGACCTCTACCGGGACCTCCACGAGCACCCGGAGCTGTCACTTCAGGAAACACGATCGGCCGATGTGCTCGCGCGGCGGCTGCGGGCCGCCGGTGTCGACGAGGTCGTCGAAGGTGTCGGCACGACCGGCGTGGTCGGCGTGGTGCGCAACGGCGAGGGACCCGTCGTCATGCTGCGCGCCGACTTCGACGCGCTGCCGGTGGAGGAGAAGACCGGGCTGCCCTACGCCAGCGTCGCCCGCGCGGTGGACCGCGAGGGCAAGGACGTGCCGGTCATGCACGCGTGCGGGCACGACATGCACGCGGCCTGCCTGGTCGGGGCGGCGACCCTGCTGGCCGGGGCGCGCGAGCAGTGGCGCGGCACGCTGCTGCTGGTGTTCCAGCCCGCTGAGGAACTCGGGTGCGGCGCCCGCGGCATGGTCGACGACGGGCTGTTCGAGCGGTTCCCCGCCCCGGAGGTCGTGCTGGGCCAGCATGTGGGGCCGCTGCCCGCCGGGTTCATCGGCCACGGCAGCGGACCGGTGATGGCCGCCTCCGACTCCCTCGATGTCACCCTGCACGGTCGCGGCGGGCACGGATCACGTCCGGAGGCCGCCATCGACCCGGTGCTGATGGCCGCCCACGTGGTGACCCGGCTGCAAGGTGTCGTCGCCCGCGAGGTGCCTCCGTCGGAGACTGCGGTCGTCACGGTGGGCCGCATGCAGGCCGGCACCAAGGACAACATCATTCCCGACGACGCCGAGCTGGGCATCAACATCCGCTCCACGACGGCCGCCACCCGCGAGCTCCTCCGCTCGGCGACCGAGCGGGTCGTCCGTGCCGAGGCCGCGGCAGGGGGCGCCACGCGCGATCCCGACCTCGCCTGGACCGGGAGCGTGCCCGCCCTGGTCAGCGACCCGGACGCCACCGCCACCACGCTGGCCGCGTTCGTCGGCCACTTCGGCGAGCAGTGCATCATCCCGATGCCGCCGGTCAACGCCAGTGAGGACGTTGGTGTGTTCGGCGAGGCGATCGGAGTGCCGACCGTCTTCTGGTTCTGGGGCGGCCTCGACACCGACACCGTCCTGGCCGCGCTGGGGGCCGGCAAGCTCGACGACCTGCCGGCCAACCACTCCCCGCACTTCGCCCCCGAGATCGAACCGACCCTGAGCACGGGCGTGGAGGCGCTCACGGTCGCGGCGCTGACGTGGCTGGGCACGCCGTGACACGTACGCCTCGGTAGTAGCCCTCGTGGCAGTACGCCTCGCCAGTGCGCTCAGTAGTAGCCCTTCGACCCGTCGATCAGCTCCCGCACGATGTCCGCGTGCCCCGCGTGCCGGCCGGTCTCCTCGATGAGGTGGATCAGCATCCAGCGCAGGTCGACCTTTCCGGCGCCGTATTTGGGGTGGCGGCCGGTGTCGTCGAGGGAGGCCGCGGCCACGATCTCGTTGCTGCGGGCGCACTGGGACTCGTAGTCGATCAGCAGTTGTTCGAGAGGGATGCCGTCGGTGCGCCAGTCGGCGTCCTCGTCGCCGGACTCGTCGGACTCGTCGGACTCGTCGAAGGACGGGTTCACCGACTCGTCGCCGCCGAGGAACAGCACTTCCAGCCAGGTGTGTTCGACCCAGCGCATGTGCCTGACGAGTCCGGCCATCGTCATCGCCGGGGAGGTCGGGACGACGCTGCGGCGCGCGTCCTCGTCGCTCAGTCCTTCGCACTTCCATCGCAGGATCTGGCGCTGGAGGTCCAGCCATCCGACGAGTGCCGTGCGCTCGTCGGCCTGGAACGGCGGGCGTTCGAGTGAAGGGGCCATGCCCAGGGACGCTAGCGTGCGCGCCGCCCCGCCGCCTTCGGGTTTTCGGACGACGACACCGACCGCACGTGTGTGTAACACCCAATGGCCGATTGGCGCTGTCACCGAGAGGGGCTCCTCGGCAGTCGGCGGCCGAGGGGCCCTTTCCGTGCGTCACCGGCCGCCAGGCATCCCGGCCGGTGACGTCTCACAGACTCTGGTGCTGCTTCTGCCTCAGCACGTCCGCCGAACTCCCGCTCACCGGTGCCCAGTCAGTCTCCCGATCCGGGGTGTGCGCGGTGCCTGATGTGATGGCCCAGCGGGCGATCACGAACGAGAGGGGTGTGGCGAGGACTCCCGCGATCAGCGCCGTGATGTCCTTGCCCATCCCCAGGGAGTGCACGCCGAGGAAGAGGAGCGCACCGCTGAAGACCATGTTCACGAGGCTCGACAGCGGGAAGCGGATGAAGGCCCGCCAGGTCGGCCGCGTGCGGCAGGTGATGCGACTGTTCAGCAGGAAGGAGCCGACGACACTGACCGAGAACCCGATGACGTGCGCGATCAGATACGGGATCCACCGGTTCAGCGACACGTACACGGCCATGTAGACGGCCGTGTTCACGATGCCGATCAGCCCGAAGACGACGAACTGCCGAAAGGTGCCACGAGCGCCCTGTCCGTGAACCGGTTCCTTCGGGCGCACGATCGCGTCCACGGTGAGTCGGGGTTCCGTTCCGGGGGCGGGCACGGTGGCGCCGCGCTGTGCGCTCGCCTCGGTCTCGCGCACCACATAGGGCGGCCGCTGTTTCGTCTCGCCGTAGATCCGGCCGACGTATTCGCCGATGACGCCGAGCGTGGCGAGCTGGATTCCACCCAGGGCCGCAATGGCGATCAGCAGCGTGGCGAATCCGGGAACGTCCACTCCGTGAATGACGACATCGGTGACGATCCAGAGCGCATAGGCGAATGCCGCGAGAGCAAGACCGAGGCCCGCATAGATGACCAGGCGCAACGGGCGGCTGTTGAAGGAGATCAGCCCGTCGATCCCGTAGTTGAGAAGGCGCCGGCCACCCCATTTCGACCGCCCCGCGGCGCGATTGACATTGTGATAGGTAAAACTGACGGTGTCGAAGCCGATCCAGGAGAAGATTCCCTTGGAGAACCGGTTGGCCTCCGGCAGCGCGAGCACCGCGTCGACCGCGCGGCGCGACAGCAGCCGGAAGTCGCCCTCGCCGTCGACGACATCGACGTCCATGCAGCGCCCCATGGCCTGGTAGTACGCCGAGCTGACGGTTCTGCGCAGCAGCCCCTCGCCGGAGCGGTCCCGGCGGGCGACGACCTGGTCGTAGCCGTGCCGGCGCAGTTCCAGCATCCGGTGCAGGAGCCCCGGCGGGTGCTGCAGGTCGGCGTCCATGAGGGCGACGGCCGCGCCGCGCGACATCCGAAGGCCCGCCAGCATCGCCGCCTCCTTGCCGAAGTTGCGGCTGAAGGACGTGTAGCGGACCCGCTCGTCCGCGGCGGCCAGATCGCGCAACCGGGCGCGCGTGGTGTCGCGGCTGCCGTCGTCGACGTAACAGATCTCGAAGGAGCGC
The DNA here is from genome assembly GCF_042730865.1 of Streptomyces sp. NPDC059897. Taxonomy (NCBI): domain Bacteria; kingdom Bacillati; phylum Actinomycetota; class Actinomycetes; order Kitasatosporales; family Streptomycetaceae; genus Streptomyces; species Streptomyces sp. NPDC059897. The sequence continues at coordinate 254,395 of NZ_JBHWKQ010000002.1, forward strand.
CCCGTGTCCTCCAGGACTTCCATCAACGCACGGTGAAATGTGTTGATCACTTCTTCCTCGTTGAAGCACGGCACAACAACCGAGATCTGACACATTTCCATTCGCTACCCCAGCAGGCGTGAGTCCACGATTTCCGACTACGGCCACCACCATGACGCATCAGGTCAAGACAACGGTAAGAAGGCTCGGCCGAACGCGCCGGGAGCCACCCGCACCGCGCTATCTTTCGATCGGGCCGACCGGCGGAACCGAACGTCGGCACACTGCAAACCGTATTTTCGTGTCGCACGGAATTCCTTCCCGGCGGCACCGACCGAAAAGGGGGCGGCCTGTGGTGCACGCACCGGAGACGGCTGTTCGAGACCAGCGCACCGAAGTCGATCCGCAGCCGCGGAGGACATGGTGGCGGACGGCTGCACCCCTGGGGCTGCTCTCACTCCTGCCGCTCGCCGTTCTCGGCCACGCCGCGTGGAACGCCCGCCTCGTGCGTCCCGGCGGCGACGACTGGTGCTTCCTGCCGGTGGTCCAGGACGGCGGACTGTCCGCGATGGTGGGGAAGTTCTACCTCCACGACAACGGACGGGTCGTCAACGCCGTTGCGGTGTGGGCGTATGCGCGGTTCGGCGAGGCGGGCCAGCAGTGGTTCGCGCCGGTCTCCGCTGTGCTCGTCCTCGCGCTGTTGTGGGCCTTCGCCGTCGCCGTGCTGCACACCGCGCGGTTGCGGGTTCCCCGGGGTGTGCCGCTGCTGGCGGCGTCGATGGTGACGGCCCTGTTCCTCTTCGGGTCGCCGAACACCTACAAGACGTTCTACTGGCCGGCCGCCTCCGTCTCGCACACCCTGCCCCCGGTGTTCGCCTGCGCGGCGGCCGTCCCGGTGCTGCGCGCGGCGTCGCGGCGGGGCAAGCTCCTCGCGCTCGGCACCGTCGTCCTCGCGGGGGTGTCGATGGGAATGCTCTCGGAGGAGACGACCGTCGTCGCGGCGACCGTCCTGGGGTTCGCGCTGCTGATCAGCGGCCGGGTCTTCCCGGCGGTGCGCCGCCGGTTCCTGCGGCTGTGCTGCACGGCCGGTATCGGGAGTCTCGTCCTCGGCACACTGATCCTGTACACGTCCCCCGGCGCCTCGCGACGGCGCGAGCGCAAGAACGCGTCGACGATGCTCACCCCCGAGTCACTGCTCGGCGCCCTGCACGGGTTCGTCGAGATCACTGCCACGGTGCTCACGACGTGGTGGTACCTGGGGGCCGTCGTCGCGGGCGTCATCCTGGGCGTGGTGACTCCCGGCCTTCGGGACCGTGCCTCCCTCGCGAAGACGTACGTTCCGGTGCTCGCGGCCGGTGTCGGCGCGCTGCTCGTCTCGGGCTACGTGTGCACGGTCATCACGTACCCCGTCTTCAAGCACCATGTGGTGTCTTCGACCCGGCTGTGGAACGACTACCTGCTGCTGTACCTGCTGCTCCTCGTCGCCGTCGGCGCGCTCGCCGGGCACGCCGCGCGGCTTCGGGTGCGGCAACCGGCACCGACACCCGTCCTGGCCGTCGCCGGAGTGCTCTACGCCGTCGTGTGCGTCGCCCTCACGATTTCGCTCGCGGGCCTCGGCTCCACCATGCAGACGCACGCCCGGGACTGGGACCGCCAGGACCGCTGGATGAACGCGCAGGCCGCGGCCGGTGCCCGCACGCTGCCGTACAAGCGGCTGCCGCAGAGCAGGATGACCGAGCCGTTCCGCCATGGCGGGAAGGCGAAGTGGCCCGCTTCGTGCATCGCCACCTACTACGGCGTCGAACACATCAAGCAGGCTCACAAGCTGCCGTGACTCAGCCCGCCCGGTCCGCCTGGGCCAGCAGGCGGCGGGCCCGGTCCAGGACCGGCTTGTCGACCATCTGGCCGTCGACCGTGGTGACCGCGTCGCCCGCGGCGAGTACGGAGCGCGCCCAGGCCAGTTCGGACTCGCTGGGCGCGAATCCCGCTGCCACGGGGGCGAGTTGGGCCGGGTGGACGCACAGCTTGCCCGCGAAACCGAGGCGGCGGCCGTGCGTGACATCGGCGGTGAGGGCGTCCGTGTCCCGTACGGCGGTGGTGACGCCGTCGAGCGGAGGGCACAGGCCCACGGCGGCCGAGGCGAGCACCACCTGGGAGCGGGCGTGGGTCAGCGCGAGGTGGTCGTCGTGCGCGACCCCGAGGTCGGCCGCGAGGTCCACATTGCCGAAGGCGAGGCGCACCACACTCGCCGCCTCGGCCACCTCGTGGGCGCGCAGCACCCCGCGCGCCGTCTCGATCAGGGCGATGAGGGGGCAGCGTCCGGCCGTTCGCGCCGCGAGCTCCGAAAGGGCCGCCGGGTCCGCGGACTTGGGGACCATCACCGGGCAGCCGTGTTCCGCCGCGACCGCGAGGTCGGCCTCGGCCCAGGGGGTGCCGGGGGCGTTGATCCGCACGACCGGCCGGTGCCCCGCGGCCAGCCAGGCGGCGACGTGTGTACGCGCCTCGTCCTTGCCGGCCGGGGCGACGGCGTCCTCCAGATCGATGATGACGAGGTCGGCGCCGGAGGCGTGCGCCTTGGCGTAGCGGTCGGGGCGGTCGCCGGGCACGAAGAGGAGGGTGCGCGCGGCGGCGATCACGTCGAGGGCATCGGTCATGCGAAGGTCACCTCCGCGGAGGCGTGCCGCGCCTCACGGTGGGTGGCGACACCGAGCCGGGCGCCCCGCCCCTCGTCCGCGGGTGTCCCGGTGGCCAGCAGGTGTTCCCCGGCGAAGGCGGGCCGGTGCAGCCGGTAGGAGAGCGAACTCACCTGTCGTTCGGGCGAGTTGCGGCGTACGAGGTCCAGCATCAGCAGTGCGAGCAGCGGGCCGTGCACGACGAGGCCGGGGTAGCCCTCGACGTCGCGGCAGTACGGGGTGTCGTAGTGGATGCGGTGCGCGTTGGCGGTCAGTGCGCTGACCCGGAACAGCAGGCGCTCGTCGGGCTGGGCCCGCAGCTGCCAGGTGTCCTCGGTGTGCGGGAGGGCCGTGGTGTCGACCGTGGTGGGGTGGGCCGCCGCCGCGCTGCGTCCGGAGCGGTAGACGATGTCCTGTTCCTCGACGAGGCGGGTGCGGCCCGCCTGGCGGAACTCGCGGCGTTCGGTGACGAAGAGGAGTTCGCCGCTGCGGCCGCTCTTGGGAGTGACGGAGGCGAGGCTGCACACACGTTCGGCGGGTTCGCCGAGGCGCAGCGGCTCCTCGACGTGCACGCGGCCACCGGCGAACATGCGCTGCCGGTCGGGGATCGGGGGCAGGAAGCGGGCGTCGGCGAGGTGTCCGTCGGGGCCGAGTTCGCGCTGGGCGGGCCACTCCAGGAAGTACAGCCACTGCCACAGCGGGGGCAGCCGGTCGCCCGCCTTCGCGGCCGGTTCGGGCAGGTCGAGGACGGCCGAGAGGGCGGCGGCGGGGCCCGGCGGCAGGGCGTCCTCGTCGGTGGTCGCGGAGGGCGCCCAGGACTCCACGTAGGAGGCGAGGGACGGGGTGGAGGCGGCGGGTGCCATGGGGGTGCTTGCCTTCCGTCGAGGGGTGGGTGTCACGCGGGGGTGGTGGCGTCGGGCTTGGCGGGGGCCACCGTTGAGCCCTGCTCGGTCTCCAGCTGGGAGTCGCGGGACGGTTCGCGCACGAGGAGCGTGGCCAGGAGTGTGAGGCCGACGCAGCCGGTCACGTACCAGAAGAACACGGTCTCGTGCCCGTTCTGCTTGAGGGCGAGGGCGACCGGTTCGGTCAGCCCGCCGAAGGTCGCGGTGACGAGGGCGTGCGGGAGGCCGACGCCCAGGGCGCGCACCTTCGTGGGGAACATCTCGGCCTTGACGATGGCGGCGAGCGCCGAGTACCCGGTGACGAACGCGAGGGCGAGAGTCATCAGGAGGAAGGCCACCCACGGGTTGCTGGTGTGTCCGAGGAAGGTCATCACCGGGACCGTGAGCACCATGCAGCCGATGGAGAAGCCGAACATGACGGGGCGGCGGCCCACCCGGTCGGACAGCGCGCCGACCAGCGGCTGCAGCAGCATGTACACGAACAGGGCCGCGAACCCGATGACCGTGACGGTCGACTTGGGGATGCCCGCGGTGTTCACGAGGTACTTCTGCAGGTACGTGGTGTACGTGTAGAAGGCGACGGTGCCGCCGATGGCGAGGCCGAAGACGGCGAGGAGCTGGCGCGGGTACTCCTTGAACAGGGCGACGAGGCCCTTGCGTTCGCCGTCGGTGGCGCGAGCGCGCTCCTTCTGGAAGTGCTCGGACTCCTCCATGGTGCGCCGCAGGTACATGACGGTCAGGCCGGCCACCGCCCCGATGACGAACGGGATGCGCCAGCCCCAGTTCGCCAGTTGGGCCTCGGTGAGCACGTTCTGCAGGACGATCGCGACGAGCAGTGCGGAGAGCTGGCCGAGCACGATGGACACGTACTGGAAGCTGGAGTAGAAGCCGCGCCGCCCGGGCGGTGCCACCTCGGAGAGGTAGGAGGCGCTGGAGCCGAACTCGCCGCCCACCGAAAGGCCCTGGGCCAGGCGTGCCACCACGAGGAGGGCGGGCGCCCACAGGCCGATGACGTCATGCCCCGGCGACAGGGCGATAACGAGCGATCCGGCGCTCATCAGGAGCACGGAGAGGGTCAGCGCCTGCCTGCGGCCGAACCGGTCCGCGTAGCCACCCAGCAGCCAGCCGCCGAGCGGGCGCATCAGGAATCCGACCGCGAACACGACGGCGGTGGACAGGAGTTGGGCGGTCTGGCTGCCCTCAGGGAAGAACACCGGCGCGAAGTAGACACTGAAGGTGGCGTAGGCGAACCAGTCGTACCACTCGATGAGGTTGCCCAGGCAGCCGCGCACGACGTTCGCGGTGACGCGGGAGGGTGGTCTTGTGGCGGGTGTCCTGCTCGTCCGTGGCATCCGTGGCGTCTCCGTACTCAGTGCTCGATCGGCGTTGGTCGGGCGGCTCAAAACGCCACTCATCATGAGCGCTGATGTGGGATGCGGAACAATAGAATTCGGTGATGCGTCCATGCGTCGCGGGCATGGACGCCGGACATGTCTCCCCCGCGCCTCGCCCTACAGCGGCGCCCCCTTGAGGAACCTGACGACCGCCGTCCCCGCCTCGGCCCGGCACTCCTCGAAGTAGGCGTGGCGCGCGCCGGGGAACATCAACGTCATGGCGTCGGGGATGCGGGAGGCGAGCAGCGGCACGTTGTCGGGCGGGGTGAGCCGGTCCTGGTCGCCGTGGAGGATGAGCGTGGGCGCCATGATGTACGGCAGCGCGTCCCAGGCGTCGTGCCCGCTGCTGGCACGCAGGTGGCCGCGGCGGGCGTGCGGCGGCATCGAGGGATCGCCCAGCGTGTTGTACGGGCCGGGGTGGGATGCGCGCCAGGCGGGGGTGTACATGAGGTCGGTCAGTGCCTCCTCGGCGGCGCCCGGTTCGGTGCGGGCGAGGGCGTGGCGCACCTCGGCGTCACGCTCCACGGCGTGGGGGCCGCCGGGTGAGGTGCAGCCGAGGACGAGCCGCCGGATCCGCCCGGGGTGGCGCGCGGCGGCCCACTGCGCGACGCGCCCGCCCATGGAGGTGCCGTACAGGTCGGCGCGCTCGATGCCCAGGGCGTCGAGCACGGTGATCACGTCGTCCGCGAACTGCCAGGTCGCGTAGCCGTCCATGGCCTCGGGCCGGCCGCTGGCGCCCGTGCCCCGGTAGTCGACGGTGATCGTGCGGCGGGCCGGATGGAAGTCGTCGCGCACCGTGTCCCACCAGTGGTGGCTGTTGGCCTGCCCTGCGAGGAGGACGAGCGGGTGTCCGGTGCCGCGTGTCTGGTAGGCGAGGGTCGTGCCGTCGGGGGCCGTGGTGGTGCCTTCTTCGGTGTACACGTTCTCGATCATCCCCTGGATCTTCTTCTCACTCAGCCGTTCCGCCCTCGTCCTCCGTCTCGGGGAGCCGCGCAGAAGGCCATCCGCCGCTTTCCACGGCCGCGTTCACCTGGCGTACCAGCTCCCGCGCGACGACGTTCACCGCGGGTGGAGTGCGGCCGGTGCGGGGTGTGCCCAGGACGATGGAGCGCCAGGCGGCGGGCTCGCACAGGGGCGCGGCGCTGAGCGTGCCCGCGGCGACGTCCTCGGCGAGTCCCACGCCGGGCAGCACGGTCCAGCCGTGTCCGGCTCGTGCGAGTTGCTTCTGTACGGGCATCGAGTTGGTCTGCGCCGCCACCTCGATGCGGGCCCCCGCACGGGCCGCCGCCGACTCGATGAGGGCCCGCAGCGCGTGCCCGGACGTCGGCATCACCAGGGGGCGCGCCGCCGCCTCCGCGAACGGGACGGGCTTGTCGGCGCGGAGCCCGGCCTCCGGCGGCGCGGCCACCCACAGCCGCTCGCGCACCAGTGGGCGTACGTTCAGGGAGGGTGCGCTGCCGAGGTTGTAGAGCAGCGACAGGTCGAGGTCGCCGTCGTCGAGCCACTGCTGGAGGTGGCCCGAGTAGGCGGTCATCACGCGCAGTTGCACACCGGGGTGGGCCTCGCGCATGGCTGTCACCAGGGGTTCGGCGAGCAGTTCGAGCGTGCTCTCCAGCAGGCCGACGGTGACGATGCCGGACACCTCGCCGGGCGTGGGCCGCACCTCCGCGCGGGCCCGCTCCAGCTCGTGCAGCGCACGCCGGGCCCGCTCGACCACGGCCGCCCCGGCCTCGGTGGTGCGCATGCCCTGCCGGGTCCGTTCGAAGAGGGGGACGCCCAATTCCTCCTCAAGGGTGCGGATCTGGCGGGTCACGGCGGGCTGCACCAGGTGCAGGACCGTCGCGGCCCGCGTCACGCTGCCCACTTCGGCCACCGTCACCAGTGCCTTGAGCTGCTTGATGTCCATCGCGCTCCGCCCCTCGCCCCGCCATCCGCGCCGCGCATGGCGGCATCACGATTTGCTATTTCACGGGCATTGCCATGAAGACCCATGATGTTAGTCGTCATGGGGAGGCCGCCCGCCGGCCGCCCCGGGCAACGCACTCGACCACCCCCTGCTCCTGGAGGCCACCGCATGACCGGGACGACCGACCGTGCCGCCCCGCCGCCGACGCACCCGCTGTCCGGGATCACCGTCGTCAGCCTCGAACAGGCCGTGGCCGCGCCGTACGCCACCCGGCAGCTGGCCGACCTCGGCGCCCGCGTCATCAAGGTGGAGCGGCCCGACGGCGGCGACTTCGCCCGGCACTACGACACCACGGTGCACGGCGAGTCGAGCTATTTCGTCTGGCTGAACCGCGGCAAGGAGTCGCTCACCCTGGACGTGAAGTCCCCGGCGGGGCGCGGCATCCTCGACGAACTCCTCGCGGACGCCGATGTGTTCGTGCAGAACCTCGGGCCCGGCGCCGCCGCCCGCCTGGGCCTGGACGCCGCGACGCTGACCGCGAGGCACCCACGCCTGATCCCGTGCACCGTGTCCGGCTACGGCACCGACGGACCATGGGCCGACCGCAAGGCGTACGACATGCTGGTGCAGTGCCAGACCGGCCTGGTCTCGCTCACCGGCACGGCGGAGGAGACCGCGCGGGCCGGTGTGTCGATCGCCGACATCGCCGCCGGGATGTACGCCTACAGCGGCATCCTCACCGCCCTGTTCACCCGCGCCACCACCGGCGTCGCGCACGCCGTGGAGGTGTCACTGTTCGAGGCACTGGCCGAGTGGATGGGCCAGCCCGCCAACTACACCCGCTACGGCGGGACCCAGCCGCCTCGCATCGGCACCCAGCACGCCACCATCGCCCCGTACGGCGCCTACCCGGCGCGCGACGGCAAGCGGATCCTGATCTCCGTACAGAACGAGCGCGAGTGGCGCGCCCTGTGCGAACAGTTCCTGAAGCGGCCCGAGTTGGCCGCCGACCCGCGCTTCGCCACCGGCTCCGCCCGCGTCGCCCACCGCGAGGAGCTGAACGCCGTCATCGCCGAGCGCTTTCTGGCGTGCGACGGCGCCGACGCCGCCGAGGTGCTCGACGCGGCGGGCATCGCGAACGCGGGCGTCAACGACGTCGCCGAGTTCCTCGACCACCCGGTGCTCGCGGGCCGCGGGCGCTGGCACGAGGTCGGCACGCCCGGCGGCCCCGTCCAGGCGCTGCGGCCCCCGGCCGACCTGGCCGGAATCGACCCCCGGATGGACCCGGTGCCCGCCCTCGGCGAGCACACCGAACGGCTCCTGGCGGAGCGCGGACGCACCGCCGAACAGATCGCGGGCCTGCGCGCGGCGGGCGCGATCTGACACCCCGCTCCCCCTCCCCCGGACATCGCGACACGACAGCAAGCAGAGGAGAACGCCCCGTGAGCACCCTGGACGCCCTGGAAAGCGACGAGCGGTTCGTCGTCGAGACCGTGCACGACTTCGTCGACAAGCACGTCAAGCCGGTCGCACAGGAGTTGGAGCACTCCAACACCTACCCGGAAGCCCTCATCGAACAGATGAAGGAGATGGGCATCTACGGGCTCGCCGTCCCGGAGGAGTTCGGCGGCACCCCGGTCTCGATGCCCGCGTACGTCCTGATCACCGAGGAGCTCGCGCGCGGCTGGATGAGCCTCGCGGGCGCCATGGGCGGCCACACCGTCGTCGCCAAACTGCTCACGCTCTACGGCACCGAGGAGCAGAAGGCGGCGTATCTGCCCCGCATGGCGACCGGCGAGCTGCGGGCGACGATGGCGCTCACCGAGCCGGGCGGCGGCAGCGACCTCCAGGCGATGCGCACCTCGGCCCGCCGCCAGGAGGACGGCACGTATGTCGTCAACGGCTCCAAGACGTGGATCACCAACTCCCGCCGCTCCGGGCTCATCGCGCTGCTGTGCAAGACCGATCCGGACGCGACGCCCACCCACCGGGGCATCTCGATCCTGCTGGTCGAGCACGGCCCCGGCCTCACCGTCTCCCGCGACCTGCCCAAGCTGGGCTACAAGGGGGTCGAGAGCTGCGAGCTGTCCTTCGACGGGTACGTCGCCGCCGCCGGCAGTGTCCTCGGCGGGACGGAGGGCAAGGGGTTCGGGCAGATGATGAAGGGCCTGGAGACCGGCCGTCTGCAGGTCGCCTCGCGCGCCCTCGGCGTCGGCCGGGCCGCCCTCGAGGACTCGCTCGCGTACGCGCAGGAGCGGGAGTCGTTCGGCAAGCCGATCTGGCAGCACCAGGCGATCGGCCACTACCTCGCCGACATGGCCACCAAGCTCACCGCGGCCCGCCAGCTGACCCTGCACGCGGCCCGGGAGTACGACGCGGGCCGGCGGGTCGACATGGAGGCGGGGATGGCGAAGCTGTACGCGTCCGAGGCGGCGATGGAGATCGCCCTCAACGCCGTCCGGATCCACGGCGGTTACGGCTACTCCACCGAGTACGACGTCGAACGCTACTTCCGCGACGCGCCGCTGATGATCGTCGGCGAGGGCACGAACGAGATCCAGCGGAACGTGATCGCGGCTCAGCTCGTCAAGCGAGGGGGCCTGGACTCGTGAGGGGCGCCCAGGTGTAGCGGACGCGCACACCGTGGTCCCGCAGCCAGCTGGTCTCTCTGTGCCGCAGTTCGTGCGCGGACTCCGGGGCGATGGCGCAGGGCCAGCGGACGAGGACCGCGGTGACGTCGCCGGTCTGCACCAGCTGTCGCACCCGCCGCCAGCCGGTGCGCCGGGCCGGGTCGGGCTCGCCGTAGGTGTCGGTGACGACCTCGGCGATCGTCAGTCCGCGTTCCTGGGCGAACGCGCGGCCCTCGGTCTGCGCGCACTGCGTGGCGGGCCCGGTCGCGTCCGGGGCCCGGTCGGCGCATACGTACAGAACGGCGGGTGTCGCGGTGTCGCAGTGGGGGGTCATGGGCGCCTCCTGTAATGGGATCAAGGAGAATGGATTCCTCGCCGCGCGAGGGTCGTGGGGCGAGCCGGCCGGTCTCCGTGGACTCAGGAGAAGGCCGTCAACTCGGCCCAGACGACCTTCCCTTCGGCCCGCGTCGAGCGCGCGGAGCCCCAGCGGTCGGCGAGCTGCTGGACGAGGAACAGGCCGCGCCCGCCCTCCTCGCCCGGCCCGGCACGGTACTCGGGCGGCCGCACCGGAGTGGTGCCTTCGTCGTGGAGTTCGATGCGCAGGCTGCGCTCGTCGTCGGTCAGCGTGAGGCCGCACAGGACCTGATCGCTCTCGGTGTGCAGCAGGGCGTTCGTGGTCAGCTCGGACACCAGCAGCACCGCGTCGCAACAGGTGTCGCCCGGCACCTCCCAGGACCTCAGCCGCTCGCGCACGGTGTCGCGGGCGGATCTCGCGCTCGTGCGCCGCGCGGGCAGTCCGAACCAGAACTGCCGGCCGGGCGAGGTGGTGGCTAAGGCGGGGGACGCAGCCGGGGCCAGGGGCGTGGGGAGTGTCACGAATGTCGCCTTCCAGTGCCTTCCGCGGGGCGGGCGCGGTGTGGGGGTGCGGGCTACAGCTCGAGCCGTGAGGGGCACGGGCCCAGCCGGGCATCGCGGCCCGCGACGGGGCCTGATGCCGCGTCAGAGACGTGACGTGACCGCTCACAGTGCAACTATGCGCGTGATCGCGTGCACGCTGCAACCGACTCCCTGATAATTTCAGCGAGCGGGGTATCACCCTGGCGTCATCATCAAGTCACTGCAAGAATGCTCTTGTTGATGAAACTTCAGGAGGTTGGGCGTGAGTGAGGCCCGTTCTGCTACGAGCGCGCCGACAGTGCTGCGCATGATCCTGGGCCGTCGGCTCCAGGACATGCGGCTGGCTGCCGGTGCCTCGCTGGAGGACGCGGCGAAGGCACTGCGCGTGAAGACGCTGACGATCCGGCGGCTGGAAAAGGCCGAGGTGGCGCTGAAGCCTCTCTATGTGGAGAAGCTCCTGGAGACCTTCGGCGCGGGCCGGCAGGAGATCGACGAGTTCGTCGACCTCGCCGAACAGGCCAACGAGCCGGGCTGGTGGCACTCCTACCGGGACGCCGTCCCCAGCTGGTTCACGGCCTACGTCAGCCTGGAGACCGACGCCAAGACCCTGCGCACCTACGAACCGCAGTACGTCACGGGCCTCTTGCAGACCCCCGACTACGCACGCGCGGTCCTGCGCGGCGGCCTGCCGAACGGCAGCGAGGAGGACCTCGAGCGCCGCGTGGCGCTGCGCTTGCGCCGCCAGAGCCTTCTGGAGAAGGAGGACGCCCCCACACTGTGGGTGGTCATGGAGGAGGCTGTCCTGCACAAGGAGGTGGGCAGCCCCGACGTGATGCGGGAGCAGATCGAGCGCCTCCTGGACGTGTCCGAGCTACCGCACATCAGCCTGGACATCGTGCCGTTCTCCGCGGGCGCGCATGTCGGGGCGTGCGCCCCGTTCACGTACTTCCGGTTCGAAGAACCCGAGCTGCCCGACATCGTCTACAGCGAACTCCTGTCCGCATCCGTCTATTTGGACCAGCGCGCGGACGTGGTCGCCCATCTTGAGGCGCATTCGCGCATGGCGCTGCTGACGTCGTCGGATGACAGCAGGGCGCTCTTGAACCGTATGCGCAAGGAGTACTCAACATGACGGTCGTCGAAGTCGAAGAGGGCGTCTACAACGGGATGCCGGCCCGCAACCTCGGGGAGCAGGGCTGGGAGCGCCCCTGGAGCGGGCCCAACGGCGGGCAGTGCGTCGAGACGAAGCTGCTGGCCGACGGCCGCGTGGCCGTGCGGCAGTCCACCGACCCGGCCGGGCCGGCGCTGATCTACACACCGGAGGAGATCGCCGCGTTCGTCCGTGGCGTGAAGCAGGGCATGGCCGATCACTTGGCCGCCGGTTGAGCCGGTGGCCTGCGGGAGGGGCGCCGACACCGCCGGCGTTCCCGGCCTGTGGACCGACAGTCACACCGATGAAAGGGAGCACATGACCACCAGGCAGTCCGGCCGGGACCTCGACACGAGCAAGGCCCACTCGGCCCGGATGTACGACTACTTCCTCGGTGGCAAGGACCACTTCGAGGTCGACAAGGAGGCGGCCATGGTCGCCGCCAAGGCCCACCCCGGCCTGCCTGTCACCGCCCGCGAGAACCGTGCGTTCATGCACCGGGCCACCCGCGTGCTCGCGCAGGAGCACGGCATCCGCCAGTGGCTCGACATCGGCACCGGCATCCCCACGGAGCCCAATCTCCACCAGGTCGCCCAGTCCCTCGTCCCCGAGGCCCGCGTCGTCTACGCCGACAACGACCCGCTGGTCCTCAAGTACGCCGAGCGCCTCATGCGCAGCACGACCCAGGGACGCACGGCCTACATCGAGGCCACGGTCACCGACCCCGAGACGCTGCTCGACGCCGTGCAGGACGCCGAGGTCCTGGACTTCACCAAGCCCATCGCGCTCTCGCTCAACGCGCTGATGCACTTCGTCACCGACCCGCACGACCCGTACGCGATCGTGCGCCGGCTGCTCGAGCCGCTCCCGCCGGGCAGCGCCCTCGCCATGAACCACTGCACGCCGGACTTCGACCCGGAGACGTGGAACGGGGTGGCGGAGGCGTACACCAACTCCGGGACGCCCGTGCAGTTCCGCTCGCACAGCGACGTCCGCCGCTTCTTCGACGGCCTCGACCTGATCGAGCCCGGCATCATCTGCTGCCACCGCTGGCGCCGCGACAACCCGGAGGACGGGACGGAGATCGCGGACGCCGAGATCAGCCTCCTCGCGGGCGTGGGCATCAAGCACTGAGCGGGCGCAGGCGGGACCGGGGCCCTCAGCCCCGCCTGCCCCTCAGGTACCGGCGGGCCAGCACCACGCCGCCCGCCACGACCACGAGGCCGCCGGCCGCGGCCGCACCGATGGCGATCGGGGAGGTCCCCACCCGGCCGTTGATGTCGGTCGCCAGTGCCGCGCTGTCGTTGTCGTTCGTGCGGTCGTACTTGCCGATGACACGGACCGTGCCGCGCGCACCGGGCACCTTGTCGTCGATGCGCAGGCGCACGGTCACGGTCGTGCGGGCGCCCTTGCGGCCGTCGATCTGCTCGAACGCCTCGCTGCCCAGGCCGCACCGCCACACGCGGGAGCCCTTCGCGGGGCGCTTGCACGCGTTGCTCATCGGGTCGCCGTCCACCGTGTAGGGCGTGCCGGTGATCGTGGTGCCCTCGGGCGGGACGATCTCGAAGCGGTCCGGGTTGACGCCGGGCAGCTTGCCGCCGTTGACGTTGCGCGCGCCGATGCGCACCGTTACGGTCTGGCCGACCTTGCCGCGGACGGGCCCCTCGACGACCGGCGCGTAGTCGACCTGCGCGGTGCCGTACACGATCAGTGCGCCCCAGGCGTCGCGGCTCTCCTTGATGTCACTGGTGGGAACGCGTTCGAGTGTCAGCTCCGGACCGCTTCCCCGGTGCGGGTAGGCGGCCTTGTCCCTTCCCCCGTAGAGCAGTTCATAGCGGACGCTCTCCGCGGGAATGCCCGCGTCCAGGTACCCGATCATCGGCTGGGCGATCCGCCAGGCGGTGTGCGGGGGCACGGGTGTGTCGAACTCGCACCAGGCGAGTTCGGTCCCCGCCAGCCCCGCGTCCGAGGCCTCGTCCTCGGTGTCGGGGTACCAGCAGTTGCGGTACTTCTGGTCCACCGTCAGATGACGGTTGTAGGCGTTCATCCGCAGCGCGAACTTCCCGACCGGCCGACCGCTCTCGTTGACGAAGCCCGGCCGGAGCTCGACCGGCTCGTCCGGCCCGGCCAGGCCGGGCACCCGCTCCGGGCCGGCCGGTGTCAGGTCGGGCGGCTGGATCTCCATCCGCATGTCCGCGCGTACGTCCGCGGTGTTGTCGGCGCGTGCGGTGAGGTGCACGTAGAGCCCGGACGCCTCGGGCACGTCGAGCGTGAGTTGGACCTGTTCCTGCGCGAGCCCCGGGACCGCCGCCCCGGTCATGGCCAGCAGGGCCCCTGACACCAGCACCGCGACCCGCGCCCCGAAGCGCCGCCGGTGCCCGCGCATTCGCCGCATGGCCACTCCCCCGCACTCGGCCCGTCACGGCCCCGTTGGTGGACGGGACCGTGAGGGCACCCTACGAGACACCCGCCGTGACACCGCGCCGGGTGGGCCGAGGCTGCCGGAGCGGGTGCGCCCCAGGGACACTCCTGGTACTCGGCGGAGCCGGAGCGGCTCGCGGGGCTGCTCGACGACTTCGATCCGGACTTCCCTGTCGTCACTCCGTAGCCGGGGCCGGCCCCTGTTCGCGCCGCCCCGCGATCCACTCCCGCCCCTGCGCCTCCGCCGTGGCCAGCGGTCCGAGCAGTTCGGGGGCGGCGGGGACGATGCCGAGGCGGTCGCTCAGGCCCGTCGACTTCAGGACCCGGACGAGAGAAGGCTGCGCGCCCGCGAGGATCAGGCGGCCGCCGGCCTTGTCGAGGGAGCGGGCGTAGCGGTCGAGGAGTTTGATGACGGCGGAGGACGGGACGTCGGGGAGGGTACGGACGACGAGGACGAGGACCGCGTCGCGGGCCCCGTCGGGCGACGGCAGCTCGCCCTCGATCCGCGGGAGTTCGGCGAAGAAGGAGGTGCCCGCGTAGTCGAGGACCGTGACCTCGCCCGCGGGCAGCCGCTTCGGGGGCGTTGCGGTGTGCCAGGTGCCGTCCGGCGTGCGGGTCAGGGCGATGAGTTTCGCCTGGCGGGCGGCCTGGGCGCAGTACAGGAGCAGGGACAGGACCGCGCCGATGACGATGGCCTGCTGGAGCGGGAGCTGGGTGGTGGCCAGGAAGGTCAGGATCATCGCGGCCGACGACATCCAGGAGGTGCGCAGCACGAGTGCGATGTCGCGGCGCTTGCCCCAGATCAGTTCGCCGCCGACCACCAGGATCAGGCCGCCGATGACCGGCATGGGGATGCGTTCGGCGAGCGAGCCACAGACCAGGACGACCAGGGCGAGGAAGACGCCGGAGATCACTCCGGCCCAGCGGGTGCGGGCGCCCGCGCTCACCGCGACGCCGGTCCGCGACATCGAACCGCCGCTGGGCAGCGCCTGGAAGAGGCCGCCGAGGACGTTGGCGTACCCCTGGGAGCGGAAGTCCGCGTTGACGTCGGAGCGGGAGCCGTCGGGGTTGGGCATGGACGGGGAGATGCCCGCCGCCTGCGCGAGGGCGACCAGGGCGACGGAGCAGGCGCCGGTGAGCAGGTCGGGGAGCGCCGACAGGTCGGGGGCGGAGAAGGTCGGCAGGGCGCCGGGGATGTGCGCGATGTCCCGCACCAGTTCGACGTCCGTGCCCGCCACGGCCACCCCGACACTGACGACGACCATCGCCACCAGCAGCGCCACCGACTCCAGTCGCCGCACCGCGCGTGTGGCCGCCCACACCGCGACGGTGACGGCGGCGACGAGGGTCGCCGCCCCCTTCCAGTCGCCGACGTGTGCCAGCCAGTCCCCCACCTGGTACAGCTTGTTGTGGCCCTGCGGGGTGTAACCGGTGGCGTCCTTGAGAACACCGACGATGATCTGCAGGGCGATCCCGGTGGCGAAGCCGGTCATGACGGCGTTCGACACGAAGCTCATCACGACTCCGAGCCGCAGCACCCCCATCAGCAGCATCACCACGCCGACTAGCACGGTCAGCATCGCGATGTTGCCCGCGCTCTTCGGGTCGAGCCCGGCATCCGACAGCACGCTCTGCGAGGTCAGGGCGATGGCGCTGGTGAGCGTCGTGACCATCAGGACCGTACGGGAGGTCAGCGAGCCGACGATCGCGGGCACGACGCCCGCGTACAGGCCCGCGACCGGATTGAAGCCGGCGATGGCCGCGTACGCCATGCCCTCCGGGATGGAGAACAGCCCGGTCACCGCGCCGCTGGCCGCGTCGGCGGAGCTGGGGCGGCCGAGTCCGCGCAGCCACTTCTTCGGACCGCCCTGCCGCTCGGTTCCCATCCGCCGCCCCTTCACCTTGTGCTGCCAGGATCGGTCGGTGCGTCAGGGCGTCACGATCGCGAAGTTCGGGTCCGGTTCGTCCAGGAGGCCGAAGAGGCGGGCCAGGGCCGTCGCGTCGCCCTGCTGGCCGATGCCGTCGAGGCCGTGGCCCGCCAGGATGCCGAGGAGTTGGGCCTTGGTGAGCGTCACCGTCAGGTCGGCCTCGGTGTCGCGGGGCTCGGGGAAGTGGACGAGCGCGCCGTTGGAGAGTTCCATGCGGTGCGTCTCCGCGAGGTCGATCACCTTCCACACGATGCTGAGCCGCACGTCCCAGGCGCGCGGGCCGTTGACGCGGATGGCGAGCGAGTCGAAGATCTGCGTCACCGAGAGGGCCGAGGCCATGCTCGACGCGAGCGCGATCGGGGTCTTCGGGGCGCCGTCCGTCAGCTCGTGCGCCCCTTCGAGGAAGAAGTTGCGCCACGTCGCGCATTCGGCGCCGTACCCGAGCCGGGTCAGTACGTCGGCGAGCAGTTCCTTGGCGCCGGCGTGACTGGGGGCGCCGAAGACGACGTGGGAGGCGAGTTCGGCGGCGAAGCGCAGATCGCCCTCGTCGGCGAAGGCCCGCGCCGCCTCGACGGCCCGGTCGGCGCCGCCGAGCGCGCGCACGTACCGCTCGCCCTGGGCCTGCGGCGGGTGCTGCCACAGATGGGCGGGGTTGCCGTCGAACCAGCCCATGTAGCGCTGGTAGATGGCCTTCACGTCGTGCGAGACGGAGCCGTAGTAGCCGCGCGTGTGCCAGGCCTTCTCCAGCTCGGGCGGGAGCTGCATCTCCTCGGCGATCTCGATGCCGGTGTGTCCGGAGTTCATCAGGCGCAGCGTCTGGTCGTGCAAGTAGCCGTACAGGTCGCGCTGTTGGCCGAGGAACTGCGCGATGCGGTCCGTGCCCCAGGTCGGCCAGTGGTGGGAGGCGTAGACGACCTCGGCCTCGTGGCCGAAGAGTTCGAGTGCCTCGTTGAGGTAGCGCGACCACATGCGGGCGTCGCGGACCTGGGCGCCGCGCAGGGTGAGCAGGTTGTGGAGGGTGTGGCAGGCGTTCTCCGCCATGCACAGGGCGCGGCGGTCGGGCAGGTAGAAGTTCATCTCCGCGGGCGCCTCGGTGCCCGGTGTCATCTGGAAGACGAACTTCACGCCGTCCAGGACCTCTTCCTGACCGGTCCTCGTGATCATCACGCTCGGCGGGATCAGGCCGACCGAGCCGGACGACGTGGCCATCCCGAGCCCCATGTTGACCTGCCCGGTGGGCCCGGCCGGTGTCCCGAAGGCGGAGAAGTACACGCCGCGCCGGATCATCGCGGTGCCCGCGTAGACGTTCTCGGAGACCGCGTGCTCCATGAAGTGCTCGGGTGCCACGACCGGCACGTCGGAGTCCGGGCTGATCACGCCCATCACGCCGCCGAAGTGGTCGAAGTGCGGGTGGGTGTAGATCACCGCGGTCACCGGCCGGTCGCCGCGGTGCGCGCGGTACAGGCCGAGCGCCGCGGCGGCCGTCTCGGCGGACACCAGCGGGTCCACGACGACGACGCCGCGCTCGCCCTCGATCAGCGACATGTTCGACAGGTCGAGGCCGCGCACCTGGTACACGCCTTCGGCGACCTCGTAGAGACCCTGGCGCGCGCAGAGCGCGGCCTGCCGCCACAGGCTGGGGTGGACGGTGTCCGCGGGCTCCGGGCGCTCCCTCAGGTACGCGAACGCGTCACTGTTCCAGACGGTCGCACCGTCGGCGTTCTTGACGACGCCGGGTTCCAGGGCCGCCACGAACCCTTTGTCGGCGTCCGCCGCGTCGCTTCCGTCGTCCGGGGGCAGATCGTGCGCGGGCATCGGGTCCCTCCTCAGGTACCGGGGCTCCGCACCGGCCACGGTCCCGCCCCTTGCGCGGGTCCCACCGCCACGGGCCCTGATGCCCCAGCCTCTGGCCGCGCCGGGGCCCGGACCATCGGGGCTGGGCCGAACGGGTGACGTCCGGCCGGACGGGCTCCCGGGGAATCGCGGCGGCCACCGATGAGTTTCCGCGCCCGCGGCGGTCCCCACCCACGTAAGGAAGTACGCGCGATACGCGCGGTCCGCGCACCGCACCTCACCGTCCGGAGGCACCATGTCCACCACCGGCAACGCCCTGCCGCCCGTCGTCGACCGCGCCACGTGGGAGAAGGAACTGGCGGCGCTGCGGGTCCGCGAGAAGGCCGCCACCCGGGAGCTCGACGCCATCGCGGCCCAGCGGCGCCGGCTGCCGATGGTCGAGATGCCCGACTACGTGCTGGAGGGCGCGGACGGCCCCGTGCGGCTCGCCGAAGTCTTCGGCGAGCACCCGCAGTTGATCGTCTACAACCACATGTGGCACGCGGGCGAGGAGTGGCAGTGCGGCGGCTGCACCGGCTTCACGTCCCAGTTCACCCGGCTCGCGGGCCTCGAGAAGTTCGACGCCCGCTTCGTGATCGTCACGCAGGGGCCCATCGACGAGGCGCTCGCGTACCGGCGCAAGGTCGGCAACACGATGACCTGGTACTCCACCGCGAACAGCCCGTTCGGCGCCGATGTCGGCGCACCGCCGAACGCGGGGTTCGCGGTCAATGTGTTCCTGCGCGACGGCGACACGGTGTACCGCACCTGGCACACCGACGGCCGCGGCACCGAGCAGCTGAGCTATCTGTTCGGCCTGGTCGACCTGCTGCCGTACGGCCGGCAGGAGGAGTGGCAGGACTCCCCCGCGGGTTGGCCCAAGTCACCGACGTACAGCCGGTGGGCGTCGCCGCAGGAGATCGCGGCGGCGTACGGCGAGCGCGGCTGAGGTCAGGCGTCCTCGACGCCGAGCACCCGGTTCACGGTCTGCTGGGCCTCGTAGAAGTCCTCGTCGGAGACGTCCGGGTCGTCCTCTGTCTGTTCGAGCCAGTCCGACATCTCGTCGGGCGACCAGCGGTCGAAGTCCTTGGGGATGTCGAGCGTCGTGGTGTTCATGCGCAGCCGCGCGACGGCTGTCGCTTCCTCGACGCTGATGGTGTTCACTTCGGTCATCGCGCCCCTCCCATCGGGTCTACGGGATCGGACCGGCGACCTTGCCAGACGCTCCCGGGCAGTGTCCAACCGCGACGTCACGGACAGTGAGCACAGCGGGCCAAATTCTGGCCCACAGTGCCCGGTTGACCTCCGCAAACCCGGCAGCGGCTCCGGCCACGGACTGCTCAGGCGTCGTCCTCGTGGCCGTCCCTGACGACGAGGACCGGGCAGTCCGCGTGCAGGAGCAGGGCCTGGCTGACCGAGCCCATGATCAGCCCCTTGAAGCCGCCCCGGCCGCGGGCGCCCACGACGATCAGCCCGGCCTCCTTGGAGGCCTCGATCAGGGTGGGGCGCACCCTGCCCTCCACCAGCCGCCGCTCCACGGAGATGTGCGGGTGGGCGACCAGGCCGGGGGCGAGCGCGTCGGTGAGGGTCTGGCCGGCCGCCTTGCGCAGCTCGCTGATGTTGGAGACGAGCGGGGTCAGGGCGCCGGGGCGGTCCGGGCCCTCGGCGGACCAGGTGTTCCAGACGTGCAGGGCCAGCAGACCGGTGCCGCGGCGCTCGGCCTCGCCGAACGCCGCCTCGACCGCGGCCTGCGCGTCACCCGACGAATCGACCGCGACGGCGACCAGGCCGCCCGCGTCGGCCCGGCCCCGCACGACGAGCACGGGACACTTGGCGTGCGCGGCCAGGTACACCGCGACCGAGCCGATCAGGAGCCCGGTGAAGGCCCCGAGGCCGCGGCTGCCGACGACGACCAGGTCCGCGTCCGCCGAGCGGACCGTCAGGATGGTCAGCGGCTCGCCCTTGACGACCTCGCCCTCGATGTCGGCGAGGTCGGGCTCGGCGGCGCGGGCGTGTTCGACGGCCGAGGCGACCACGGCGTCGGCCTGTCCGCGCAGCGCGTCCGCGGCCGCCGCGAATCCGGCGGCGCGCATCACCGGCCAGATGAAGGCGTGCACGATCCGCAGCCCGAGGCCGCGGGCCCGCGCCTCCCGGGCCGCGATCGCCACGGCTTCCAGGCTCGAATCGGATCCGTCGGCCCCGACCAGTACATGGCCTGCCATGCGCGCGCTCCCTGTCGTTCCCGGCACCGTCCGTGGCCGCCTGTGCGGCCCGCTTCAAGACTGACCCGGTCTGCCGGGCGGCGCACGGCGAGACCCGGGCGCCGGGCCGTCCCATCCCGCCGTCGACAGCCCATTGCCCCGGCCGAACCACCGGTGTCACCATTGGTTCATAAATCGGCGGAGAGCCCTCGGGAGCACACGCATGGCACGCACGGCGCGATGGATGGCAGGCGGAGCGGCGGTCGCCGCCGGGGCAGGGATGGCCTGGCTGTGGCGGCACCAAGAGGAGGTCGCGTTCCGGCGGCCCGTGAACGAGTGGACGTTCACGCACATGTCGACGGTGCTGCCGGCGGCTGCCGTGCCCGCCGCCGCGCGGCCGCGCCCGCTGCCCCAGGGCGAGCTGCCGCCCGGGTTCACGTACGAGTTCCGGGGCGCGCGCCGCACGCTGGAGGAGCTGCACGCGCGCACGCACACCACGGGGTTCGCCGTGCTGCACCGCGGGCGGCTCGTGCACGAGAGCTACCCGGGCCGGTTCGGCGGGCCCGCCCGCCGCTTCCAGCTGTTCTCGCTCACCAAGTCGGTGACGTCGGTGCTGCTCGGCATCGCCCTGGCGGAGGGCGCGCTCGGCTCCCTCGACGACAAAGCGGTGACGTACTGCCCCGAGCTGGCCGGGTCGGCCTATGACGGGCCGACGGTCGCGGATCTGCTCGACATGACGAGCGGCGCCGGCGGGGTCGAGGACTACGAGGACCCGCAGGCGCCCGTCAACCGTCTGATGCGGGCCGTGACCGGCCGCGGCTCGGTGCTCGACGTGGTCCGCTCCGTCGACCCGGGTGCGGACCCCGGCACGTTCTTCAACTACTCGACGCTCGACACGCAGGTCCTCGGCTGGGTCCTCGAGGGCGCCACCGGCATGCCGCTGGCGCGGTACGCCGCCGAGCGGCTGTGGAGCCGGATCGGCGCGGAGACGGACGCGTACTACGGGCTCACGCGCGGCCGTCCGCGGACCGCCGTCGGCGGCGGATCGTTCAACGCGACGGTGCGGGACATGGCCCGAGTGGGGCTGCTCATGGCGCGCGGCGGCACCGTCGACGGCGAGCAGGTCGTCCCCGAGGAGTGGGTCGAGCGCGGACGCGGCAGCGGGAAGGAGTTCCTGCGGCCGGGAGCGCTCAGCGAGCTCTACCCCGCGCACTACGGCTACGCGAACCAGTGGTGGACGCTCGGCGGCGAGCACCGCGCCTTCACGGGGCTCGGCATCTACGGGCAGTTCCTGTGGGTCGATCCGGTGGCGGACGTCGTCGTGGTGAAGACGAGCGCCTGGCCCACGGCCGAGGATCCGGACCGGGACGCCGAGACCGTGGCGGCGCTTTCGGCCCTGGTCGACCACCTGTCCGAGGCGGAGTGACCGGGCGGGCCGGTGCATAGGATTGGCGCCATGACAGACCACGGCGTCCAGGGCGGCGGCGCCCCCGCACCGGCCGCCCGGCGCGGCCGGCCGCCGTCCACCGCCCTGAACCGGGACCGGATCCTGGACGCCGCCCGCGCCCTCGTCGAACGCGAGGGGCCCGACGCCCTGACCCTGCGCCGCCTCGGCGCCGAACTCGGCTCGAACCACACCGCCGTGCTGCGCCACTTCTCCGGCAAGGAGGACATCCTGCTCGGGCTCGCCGAGCAGCTGATCGAGGAGGCCGTCACGGGGTACGAGCCGACGGATTCCTGGCGTGAGACGCTGGCCGGCCTGGCCCGCCGCGTCCGCAGCGCCTGCCTCACCCACCCGCAGGTCGCCGCCGTCGTGGCAGGCCGGGTCTCGCGCCGCGACGCCGAGTTCCGGGGCGCGGACCTCGTCATCGGCGCGCTGCGGCAGGCGGGTTTCGGCGACCGGGAGGCGGCCCGCTACTACCGCGCGCTCGCCGACACCGCCCTCGCCATGGGCGCCCAGGAGGCCGCCCTCGCCGCGCTCGACAGCACGGCGCGGGAAGGCGACCGGCTGGCCTGGCGGCGCGAGTACCTGGCCGTGTCGCCGACCGCCTATCCGCACCTCGCGTCGGTCGCGCCGCACTTGGCCGCCGCGGACGAGGACGACCAGTTCGAGACAGTTCTCGGACTGCTCCTCGACGCGGTGGAGCTGCGGGCACCCCACAAACCCTGAAGCTCGGCACCGGCCGCCCTCTACACCCTCGACCGCCGTTCCGTCGCGACAACTGGCCGGAACTGTGCGGCACTTGATGCTTCTCCTACGATGACGTGAACCGCGGGGCACCCGGTGTCGGGCGACCCGTTCCGCTCGACCGGCTGTCGCCGGTCACGAGCGGCCCATGGACGTGGCAGCACCCGCTGGAGGGGAGCGGGTGTTGCTGCTCGTCGGGAGGGGGCGGAGGGTCGCCCGCGCTAGCGCAGGGTCAGCATCGCTTCGGCGATCTCCCCGACGTCCGCGGCACGGATCGCGGTGGCGGCCTCCTCCAGGACGAGCAGCCGCGCTCCGGGGACCTCCCTCGCGATCGCCTCGCCGTTGCCCACAGGGAAGAACGGGTCGCGGCGGCCGTGCACCACGAGCGTGGGGACGTCGATCCCGGGCAGCCGCTCGCGCCAGCGGGGTGCGCAGTCGAGCCGCGAGAACACCATCCCGAGCTGGTTGGCCATCTGGACCTGAGGGTCGGTGCCGGGCGTGCGGTCCCAGATCCGCGCCGCGACCGAGCGGGCGGCGGCGGGGTCGTCGCCCATGACCTCCGCGCCGGCCGCCGCGAACTCCGCGACCGCCTCGCGGTCGGACCAGTCGGGCATCGGACTCGAGAAGAGCCGGCCCATCGTCGCCCCGTCGTGATCGGGGAGGTCGTCGTCGACCGGGCCGGGCGCGACCGCGCGGGTGCCGACCAGGGTGAGCGCCGAGAACGTCCCCGGGTGGTCGAGCGCGGCCACCTGCGCGACCATCCCGCCGACGCCGATCCCCGCGAGGTGCGCGCGAGCACCGCCGAGCGCCTCGGCCAGGGCCGCCGCGTCGGCGGCCAGGTCGCGCAGCGTGTAGGCCGGCGCCTCCGGGTCCCCGGTCGTGGACTCGCCGCTGTCGCGCAGGTCGTAGCGCACGACCCGGCGCCCGCCCGCGGCGAGGCGCTCGCACAGCGCGTCGGGCCAGGACAACATCGTCGTCCCGCCCACGAGCAGCACCGGGGGCGCGTCCTCGGCGCCGAAGGACTCGATGCCGAGGACGATGTCATTGGCTTTCACGGTGGTCATACCAGGGAAGACCCGGCCCGCGGTCCGAATTCATCGCTCGGTGCACAGGGCTGGGCGGCGAGGCGAGGTGGTCTCGGCCCACGCCGCGTCCGTACACCCAAGAAGGCGCCAATGGGTGGATATGGGTTTGTATGGGGTCATGCCGTGCCACGCGATGAACCGCCGCTCGTTCTCCGCCCTGCTGCTGGGCTGCGCCGTGGCGGCGCCCGCTGCCCCGCTCCTCGGCTGCGCCCGGTCCGGCGGCACTCCGCACGACGACTCGGCGCGGGACGCCGTACGGCGTGCGTACACGTTCCTCGACCGGCGGGTCGACGAAGCGGCCGGCAGCCCGCACGGCCTGCCGCGCAGCTTCACCGGTGGCCACATGGCGCGGGACCACTCCACAACGGCCTTCACGTACGACGTCGCCCTCGTGGTCATCGCCTACTGCGCCCGGGGCACGGACGCCGACCTCAAGAGGGCCACCGCGCTGGCCCGTACGCTCCTTGCGCTCCAGGAGGAGGACTCCGGGGCGGACGGCAGGCTGCGGCAGTCGTACGTGTCGGGGCGTGTGCCGGACGGGCGGAAGGGGCCCGAGGTGGCGGCCGGTGACACCTTCACCGGCACCCTCGCCTGGGCGGGCCTCGCCCTCCTGCACGCCCACAAAGCCACTGGCACGGCCGGCTTCCGCGACGGCGCCGTGGCCGCCGCCGAGTGGATCCAGCGCCATGCGTACCGGCCGTCGGGCGTGCCCGGATACGCCGGAGGTGTCACCGCGCAGGGCGATGTCGTGCGCTGGAAGTCCAGCGAGCACAACGCCGATGTCGCGGGGTTCTTCCGGGGACTCGCCGACGTGGGCGAGCAGGAGTGGGCCGCCCGGGGCGACACCGCCGCCGGCTTCCTCGACGCCATGTGGGACGGCGACCGGGGCGCGTTCTGGACCGGGACCGGCACCGACGGCCGTACGGTCAACCGCATGCCCGTCCCCGAGGACCCGCAGACGTGGTCGTACCTCGCCACGCGGGACGCCGGGCACGCCGCCTCCGTCGACTGGGCGCGGAAGCGTCTCGCGGCCGAGGACGGGGGCTTCGTGGGGGTGTCGGTCAGCGACGCCGACACGTCCAAGGTGTGGTTCGAGGGCACCGCACACCTGGTGTGCGCGCTGCGGGCCCGCAACGGGGACGGGGATGCCGGGCACGCGGACCGGTTCCTCGATTCGCTGCGGGCCGCGCAGTCCGACGCCCCGAACGCGGACGGCCACGGCCTGGTCGCCGCGTCGTCCGACGGCCTGGACACCGGGGACGGCGACAAGATCTACGCCAGTCTGCACACAGGCACGACGGCCTGGTTCACCCTGGCGGCGCGGCGGGCCAATCCGTTCGTCCTGCCCCGCTGACCGGCTGCCCCACGTCCTCGCCGCGCGGCCGGCGGCGTCACAGCAGCCAGAGCCACCGCGCCACCAGCACCCCCGCGACGAGCAGCACCGCGAGCAGTTCCAGCCAGAACAGGCGGTGATCGCTGCGCCGGTCCTCGCGCGTCAGCTCGCGCGCCCGCCGCGCGAGCTGTTCCGGTGCGTGGTCGTCGTGCGTCATCGGCCCACCGCCACCTTTCCGGTCTTCTCGGTCTTGTCCCACGTCATCTGCTTGTTGCGGAGTTCCTGGACGAAGGAGGCGACCAGGCAGGCCGCCAGCAGGGAGCCGTATCCGGCCAGGTGCAGCAGCGGCGGGGCCAGCCACCGAAGCCGGGTGCCAGTGAGCATTTTGGCGAGCCAGGCGATCGGCATCGAGAGCGCGAGCCAGGCGTAGACGACGAGCATCACCGGGTGGATCGAGCCGTCCTGCGGGAGCAGTCCGGAGTGTTCAAGGAGCGGCATGAAGATGCCGGGCAGCGCCGTGATCACGAGGATCGCCGTGGCGATGGCGCCGGGGTAGATCAGGGCCTCGAACCAGCTGCGGCGGAAGGTGCCGGGGTCGATCACGGCCGACATGAACGTGATCAGGAGGTAGCAGATCAGGTTCGTCACCCAGAGCCAGTGGAACAGCGGCCAGGCGCGGTCGGGGTCGGTGAGGTAGAGGAAGAGCAGCGACGCCGAGCACAGCACGAGCAGCACGGGCGTGATCAGCAGGGAGAACCAGATCAGGCCGAAGAGGAAGGACCCGAGGCGGTGGTGCTCGCCGCGCGCGGTGCGGCCGCGGAACCAGATGTCCTTGTAGCGGCGGGTGACCTGGACGTTGCCGCGGGCCCAGCGCAGCCGCTGCTTCCACAGTCCCGCCAGGTCGCCGGGTTCCTCGGCGAGGACGGTGGCGAAGCCGTCGAAGACGACGCGGCGGCCCGCGAGCTGGGTCTCGAAGGTGGTGACGGTGTCCTCGGCCAGCGTCGTCGTGTCGATGCGGCCGCCGATGTCCTCCAGGTTGGCCCTGCTGTGCAGTTGGGCGCCGCCGGCGAGGCAGGCGACGACGCCCATGACGTTCTGGGCGCGGCGGGCGGCGGCCTGCGCGGTGATGTACTCGTAGGCGATGTAGCGGGTGAGGTAGTTGCCCTGTTTTCCGCTGCCCTCCTTGATGTACGCGGTCACGGCGCCGACGTCCGGCTTCGCGAGGTGCCGGGTCATCCGCCACAGCGCGTCCTCGTCGAAGACGACGTCGGCGTCCATGATGAGGACGGCTTCCGCCCAGTCGTCGCGCAGGACATGCTCCAGGCCGTGGTTGAGGGTGTGGGCCTTGCCCTGGCCGCCGTTCTCGCGGCGCAGGTGGATCACCCGGCCCGGGTGGCGGTCGGCCAGCTCTCGCATCACCTCGGGTGTCTCGTCCGTGCTGGCGTCGTCGACGACCACGACGCGCAGCCGGTCGGGCGGGTAGCGCATCGCGAGCAGGCCCTCGACGGAGGCGGTGAGGACGGGGGCCTCGTTCCAGGCGGGGATGAGGACGGCGGTGCGCGGCAGGTGCAGGGTGTCCTGGTCCTCGTACAGGTGCCGGAACCGCTGGAGGCCGATGAGCAGGAACTGGACGACGGCGGTGACCAGGGGCACGGCGCCGAGGAAGACGATCACCTCGGCGATGGTGTGCAGGATCTCCATCAGCCGGCGCACCGCCTCTCGGTCTCGGTCAGCGCCCCGGCGACCCAGGGGAAGACGCCGACGACCTCCGCGCGGTGGGCGTCGCTGCCCGCGGCGAGGTGGACGCCGGCCCGTGCCAGCAGCGCGGCGGTGCGCGGGGCGGGGCAGCGCCACTTCTCGTTGAGCTCGACCGTGACGTCGTGCTCCCGGCAGGCGCGGGCGAGCGGCGCGAGGAGGTGCGCGTCGACCGCCGTCTCGTCCAGGCCCGCCTTGGGCAACACGCTGAACAGGTGGGCCAGGTGCGCGGTGCGGCCGGCCGGGACGCGGGCGACGGCGCGCGTGGTGGCCGTCAGGAGGTGGTCGAGGGCCTCGGCCGGGGTGAGGGCGCCGGAGTCGATCCGCTCGCGGACCTCGTCCGGGTGGGCGGGCCCGTCGGGCAGCGGGAAGCGGTGGTCGGCGAGGGCTACGTGATCGATGCCGGTGAGGTCGTCGGGGAGGTCGATGCGCCCCTCGGTGTCCATGATCTTGGCCTCGACCCCGCAGACCAGGTGCACCTGTGTGTGGTTCCGCGCGGCGCGCACGGCGGCGACGTAGTCGGGCAGGTAGTCCGTGTCGGCGCGCACGTGGTCGGTGAGCACGAGGGTGTGCAGTCCGGCGGCCTCCGCGGCGGCGACCACGCGGTCGAGCGGGTCGTGGCCGTCGGAGAAGGCGGTGTGGGTGTGCAGGTCCGCGCCGAGCAGCGGGTGCGGGTGGCCGCTCATGCGGCGGCTCCCGCCCCGCCCGCCTCGCGCACGTCGCCCATGTCGCCCAGCTCGCTGGGGTGCAGCACGACGTCCTGCCAGTGGCGTACGACGGCGGTCTCGCGGTGGCCGATGCGCTCGGGCAGCGGCGCGCCGAGGAGCCCGGCGACCGCCCAGCGGGGCATGTCCACGCCCGCGGCGACGGTCAGCGACAGGCCGCCGGGCGGGCGGGGGTTGACCTCCAGGAGGGCGGGCTTGCCTTCGCGGTCCTCGCGCACCTGGACGTTGAGGACGCCGCGCAGGCCCAGGGTGCGCACGGTGTCCTCGGCGAGCGCGGACAGTTCGGGGTCGTGCAGGACACGACCGGCGACGACGATCCCGGAGTCCGTCTTGTCGCGGGCGCGCGGCACCGCGGCCACCACCCGCCCGTCCGCGTCGGTGAGCACGTCCACGGAGTACTCGGTGCCCGGCAGCATCTCCTGGAGGAGGTACGTGCCGTCCTGGGGCAGCCGGTCGAGGTCTGCGGCGCTCTCGACAACGGTGACGCCGCGGGAGCCGGAACCGGTGCGCGGCTTGGCGATGGCGGGGAAGCCGCCCGCGAAGTCGGCGCCGGGCACGTCCGTGGGGCCGATGAGGCGGGTGACCGGCTGGCGCACCCGGCCCTCGCACGCCTCGGCGAGCCGCCACTTGTCCAGGCAGGCCTCCAGGCCTTCGACGGACGGCACCAGCACGCGCACCCCGGCCTCGGCGAAGGAGTCCGCGGCGCGGGCCAGGGCCACGAGTTCGCTGTCCACGGTCGGGACGACGACGTCGACGGCGTGGCGGCGGGCCAGGTTCAGCACGGCCTCGGCGAAGTGCGGGGCGTGTCCGGGCGGCAGCAGCAGGCGGTAGGCGCGCGGCACCAGGTACAGGCCCGCGCCGTTGGGGTCGATGTCGGCGGCGTACCGCTCGGCGGCCCCGTCCAGGGCCCGCAGGAAGCACACGCCTGAGGGCCCGCCCGCGCCGGTCACGAGCACGCGGGGCGGTCGGCCGAACGCGTCGGAGAGGTCGGGGACCGGGACGGTGTGCGGCTCGGACATGGCCTGAGACATGGCCTGCTCAGACATGGTCCGCGGGGAAGAAGCCGAGCGGAGTGGCATCGCGGATGACCTCCAGAGGTTCTGCGTACCGGGCCTGCGAGAAGCGGCCCCAGTAACGGGCGGTGGAGCGCAGCAGGTCCTCTTCGAGGTACCAGCGGCTCGCGGCCTGGGAGTGGTGTTCGTTGATCGCGGAGAGCTTCGCGTCGAGGTCGCCCTCGCGCAGTCCGACGAAGCGGTTGGGGCGGTAGGCGACGGTCGCGGACGGCGACTGGTAGCAGGCCACGCGCGGCACCCGGCGGCTGGCGACGAGCGTCGCCCGGTGGACGGCCCTGTGGTCCTGGTGGGTGTCGCTGTCGGAGTGCACGAGGACGACGTCGGGCCGGGTGTCGGCCACGGTCCGCTCGATGGTCCTGACGGTGTGGCTGTCGTCGGCGATGGAGCCGTCGGGCAGGTCCTCCATGACCAGGCGGGCACCCATGGCCGTCGCCGCGCGGAGGGCCTCCTCACGGCGCTCATCGGGGTCGCCGCCGCCCGCGCCGCGGGACAGCGTCAGGATCGTGACGTCCCAGCCCTCGTCGGCCCTGCGGTGGATGGTGCCCCCGGCCCCGATCTCGACATCGTCGGGGTGGGCGCCGACGACCAGCATGTGCACGCGGCTGCGCGGCTCGGCGGCCTCGGCCGGGTCGGGCCGCTCGTGCAGGGCGCGGGCCACGGCCGCCACCAGTCCGTCGCGGTCGTGCCGCTCCACCATGTCGGCGGCCCGGCCGCGCAGCACGGCCCCGCCCCGCCTGGTGTTCGGCGTCTCCTCCGTGACCACGACCGGGACGTGCGGGTGCCGCGTGTGCCACTGCAGCAGGAAGGCGGTGAGCGCGTCGTCGCTTCCGCTGAGCCCGGTGTCCCAGACGGCGACGTCCCAGTCCGCCCCGGAGTCCGGCGGACGCTGCCCCGCCTCGACGAAGTCCTGCGGCGACCCGACGGTGTGGACCCACGCCGCTCCCTGCGCCAGCAGCGCCCGCGCCGCCGCCGATGCGGCACCTTCGACGTCACGGTCCGCGAGCAGTACGCGGGCCCCGGACAGCGCGGCGAGGACGTCCTCTGTGGTCGGGGGTGAACCGCCCTCCCCCTCAGGGGAGTTAGTGAATATTTCGGACATAAAGGCCACCTTAGCAGTGGCTCAGTAGACATGTGTGCACCAGTTAAAAGGTCAGTTCTTTCGCGGATATTCAGGGCCGCACGACCTCCCGCACACAGGACTTTGGTCCCGGTTTGCGCGTTTAGGCCCGGGGAGGACGACCCCTGTCCAACCGTCCAGTGGAAGCGACACCGCATGCTCGCCAGCACCCCGAACGTCACCGCCGACCGTCTCGCCGATCTCGCCGTCGCCGCCTTCACCCGCGCGGTGTTCCTGACGCCGAAGCCGGGGCTTCCGGACTGCCGGACCGCGCAGACCCCCGCCAACACCGTGTTCTCCGCCCTCGTCGACGCCGGTGTCGGCCTGCACGGCTCGTTCCGCGCCGCCGCCCTCGCCGGGGGCGACCTGGACCTGGACCGGCTCGCGGCGGCCTGCGCCGACGCGCAGCGCCAGGTGCCGTACGTCGCCTCCCTCAACGGCCTCGACGTCGCCGCCCGCTCGCTGTGCCTGCTGTCGGCGGCCTGGGCGCAGGGGGCGGAGGAAGCCGACGACGCCTGTCGCCGCGCCCTGGAACTGGACGCGCGGGTCGAGCCCACCGGGGACTTCCGCGACGGCTACCGCGCCCTGCGCGCCGAGGACAAGCGGCGCCATCTGACCACCGCCCTCGCCGCCCTGCCGGAGCTGCGCGCCGCACGGACGCGCGGTGTCCCCGAGGAGACCGCGCAGCTCGACGCGCTCCTCACGCTGATCGCGTCCGTCGACGACGTCCGGGTCGCGCAGGACAAGGGCCCGCTGGCCGTGCGTCTGATCCGGCAGGACGCCGCCGCGGTGCTGGCCGCGGGCGGCTCGGGCACCGAGGAGGGCGGCCGGCTGCTGTCCGAGCTCGACGAGGAGATGGTCCGCTACGGGATCTGCCCCGCGGCCAGCGGCGCCCTGCTCACGGTGCTGCTCTTCCTGGACTCGGTGGTCGAGCGCCCGCTGTCGGTCGCCGCCTGAACCTCGCAGCTCAGGCGGCACGCCACCGTGTGGCGTAGGCGGACTGGCCCGCACCGGCCCGGCCACCGAGGCTGATGGGCACTGGCCACGTCGCGCACAGGAGGCACTCCGCCCGTATGGACGCCACCTCAGCGGTGCCCGACGCCCGCACCCACCTGGCGCTCCGGTCGATCAGGGAGCTGCTGGCGGCCCAGCGGCGGCGGATCAGGCGGTACGCCGAGTCGTATCAGGAGCAGGGACAGGGCGAGGGCGGCCACGACGAGGGCGCGCTGTCCGCCACCGTCTCGTCCTCGCCGCTGCCGCCCGCGCCGACGAGCCGGGAGGTCCTCGACGCCCTGCCCGCGCCCGCGCTCCTGGTCGCCCCGCTCCGGGACGACGAAGGCCGCATCCAGGACGCCCTCTACGTCGCCCAGAACGCGGCAGCCCGCAGCTACGCCACCGAGCGCCTCCCGCACGGCGGCCTGCCGCGCTGGGAGGGTCCCGTGTCGCTGTTCGAGCGGTTCCCGTCCCTGACCGGGACGCCGCTGCCCGACATGCTGGCGGGCGCGCTGCGCGAGCGCGCCCCGCAGGGGCCCACGCTGATCGAATGGGTCGTGACCACGTCACACGGCCCGGTGCGGATCAACGACCAGGTCCGGGTCGCCCCGTGCGGCGAGCACCTCCTGATCACCTGGGAGCGCGGCCACCGCCTGCACATGGCGGCCGCCGCCCAGCAGCTGGTGCGCACCTGCTGGGCGGAGTGGAACCTGGGCGACGGCGGGGTCGACCCGTCGCGCGGCTTCCGCCGGGTGCTGGGCCTCGACGGGCAGGCGGACATCCCCACCCTGGCCGAGCTGGCGACGGCCGTCACCCCGGAGAGCCTGCCCGAGCTGTACCGGACGCTGTACGACGTCATCCTGCGCAAACGCACGGCCGTCTGCGAGCTGCGACTGAAGGGGGCCGGTGACAGGGTGGTCCGGATGACCGCCGAACCGGTGCGGATCGCCCCCGGCGGCCTGGTGTGGGCGCTGCGGGCCGTGCTCACCGATGTGACCGCCGAACGGCGCCGCCGCGCGACGGCCGAGCGCGCGGAACGCGAGGCGCGGCGCCAGCGCGAGCGGGCCGAGGCCGTCGCCGAGGTCGCGGGCGTACTGCGCGAGGCGGTCCTCCCCCACTTCCAGGACGAACTGGCCGCCTACGGACTCGAGGCCACCGCCGTGTACCGGCCCGACGCCCGGGAGGCCGGGGTCGGCGGCGACTGGTACAAGGCACGCAGACTCCCCGGCGACCGGCTCCTCGTGGCGCTCGGCGACGCCCGCGGGCACGGCCTCGCCGCGGTCACCCTCATGGCGAAGCTCCGATACGCGCTGGCGGGCCTCGCCTACACCGAGCAGCGCGTCGAGCAACTCACCGAGTGGCTCAATGAGTTGGCCTGCGCCGACGGCATCGAGTCCACCGCGACCGCGATCATCGCCCGCTACCACCCGGAGGAGGGGCTGCTGCGCTGGACCTGCGCGGGTCACCCGCGCCCCGTCCTCGTGCGGGACGGCGCGGTCCGCCAGCTGCCGGACCCCGAGGGCGGGCCAGGGCTCCCGCTGGGCGTCCTGTCGGGCGTGCCGTACACGGCGGCGGACGCGGCGCTGCGCGTGGGCGACCTCGTCCTGATGTACTCCGACGGGCTGACCGAGCGCCGCGACAGCGATCCCGACCTCGACACGCAGCGTTTTCTCGACGCGGCGAAGCGCTGCCTGCGCGGCGAAGCCCCCGGCGCGGGGCACGAGGCGCTCAACGAGTACGCCGAGCGCGTCGTCGGCGAGCTCGACGGACCGCACCGCTCCGACGACGCGACCCTCCTGGTCCTGCGGCGCACCGCGACACCGCCCCCAGCACCTTAACGACCGATCAGCATCTCCCCGCGGCAACGGCGAACCCGGCCGGAACAACCCCGTTTCGCGCCGCGGGGGTTGTCGTGGGACCGCGGGCCTTTTAACGTTCGATCAGTCCTGGATCGGGTCCCCGCACAGGCCGCCACGGCCAGGGTGACCCGGGCCGTCCGGCAGCCGTCGACGGGAGCCCCGTGTCCTTCGTGCCCGACGCAACTGAAGCCACTGACGCACCTGACACATCCGGTCCCACCGCACCGCCCGCCCCCTCGCCCGACGCCGCCCTGCGGGCCGGTCGCCGTCTCTCGCTCGCCCACCAACTGGCGCGCCAGGCCCGGCGCACGCCCACCGCACCGGCCCTGCGGCACCGGGACCGGGAGATCACGTATGCCGCCCTCGACGCGCGCGTGAACCGGCTCGCGCGCGCCTACGCCGCGCGTGGTGTCGGACCGGGCGACCGGGTCGCCGCACTGACCACCAACCGGACGGAGACGGTGGAGGTCTGGTTCGCCGCGCTGCGGCTCGGCGCGATCGCGGTGCCGGTCAACTTCCGTCTGGTGCCCGCCGAAGTGGCCCATGTCCTAGGCGACTGCACACCGACCGTGTTCGTGGTCGACGAGCCACTGGCACAACTCGGCCTGGAGGCACGGCGCCTCGCCGGCTCCGGCTGCCGGGTGCTGCACCTCGGGGAGGGCGAGGCCCCGGACGGCACCGAAAGCCTCACCGCGGTGCGTGACACGTACGACGACGGGCCCGTCGAGACCGATGTCGAGGAGAACGACCCGGCGTTCCTGATGTACACCTCGGGAACCACGGGCCGTTCCAAGGGCGCCGTACTCAGCCACCTCAACCTGATCGTGAACACCCTGCACATGGTGGAGGTCCAGGCGCCGAAGCCGACCGACCGCGGCCTGCTGAACATCCCGATGTTCCACATCGCGGGCGTCGACTCGGTCGTCGCCTCCATGCTCTACGGCACCTGCACGGTCATCGGCGCCACCGTCGGCTTCGACGCGGCGGAGACGGTCGACCTGCTGGAGCGGGAGCGGATCACCAGCTGCTTCCTGGTGCCCAGCCAGTGGAAGGCGATCTGCGAGGTGCCGGGCATCCGGGACCGCAAGCTCGTGCTGAACAGCCTGAGTTGGGGGGCGTCCGCCGCCCCGCCCTCCGTCCTGGAGGCGATGAACGACACGTTTCCCGGCGTCGTCATCAGGAGCGCCTTCGGCCAGACGGAGATGGCCTCGGTGACGTGCTACCTCGACGGCGAGGACGCGGTGCGCAAGCTCGGCTCCGTCGGCAAGCCGGTGCGGCACGTCGACGCGCGGATCGTGGACGAGGAGATGCGGGACGTACCGGTGGGCGAGGTCGGCGAAATCGTCTACCGCGGCGGCAACCTCATGCTGGGCTACTGGAACAACCCCGAGGCCACCGCCGCGGCCTTCGAGGGCGGCTGGTTCCACTCCGGCGACCTGTGCCGGATGGACGACGAGGGCTACATCTACGTCGTCGACCGCAAGAAGGACATGATCATCTCGGGTGGGGAGAACATCTACTCCGCCGAGGTCGAGGCCGTCATCGACCAGCACCCCAAGGTCGCCGAGGTGGCCGTCGTGGGCGTGCCGCACCCCGAGTGGGTGGAGACCCCGCGCGCGTACGTCGTGCCGAAGGATCCCGCCGATCCGCCCACCGAGGCGGACATCACCGAGCACTGCCGCGAACTGCTCGCCTCGTACAAGAAGCCGACCTCGGTCGTCGTCATCGAGGCGCTCCCGCGCAACGCCGCCGGGAAGGTCCTCAAGGTGCGGCTGCGCGAGGCCGCCCGCGACTGACAGGACTCCCCCGACGCTCCCCGACTGGACGGATCAAGATCCGCATGCCTGAAGCGACACACCAAGACCTGACGGAACTGCGTGCCCGGATGGCCGCGTTCATCAACGACGAGGTGATCCCCGCCGAGAAGGCGCTCGGCGGCGGCACCCCCGAGGCCCGCGCCACGCTCGCCGCGCTCCAGGAGCGGGCGAAGAAGCTGGACCTGTGGATCCTCGGCCACCCCGCCGAACTCGGCGGCAAGGGGCTGCCGTTGTACGACTTCGCGCTGGTCAACGAGATCATCGGGCGTTCCGAGTACGGCCAGCTGGCCGTCGGCACGTACACCATGCAGGACTCGATCATGCTCGACCTGTACGCCTCCCGGGCGCAGCGCGAACGCTGGCTGAAGCCGCTGGTCAACGCGGAGATCAGCCCGAGCGTCGGGCTCACCGAGCCGGAGGTGGCGGGCTCCGACCCGACGCGGATCGCGACGACGGCGGTGCTCGACGGCGACGAGTGGGTGATCAACGGCCACAAGTGGTTCACGACCGGGGCCAGCCGGGCCGCGTTCACGACGGTCTTCGCCCGCACGGACGAGGACGCCGCGAGCGCGCACGCCGCCGTGTCCGCGATCATCGTCCCGGCCGGCACCCCGGGCCTGGAGATCTCCCGGGTCCTGGAGACGATGGGCGACACCGAGGGCGACCACTGCGAACTGCGCCTGACCGACGTACGGGTTCCCGCCGACCATCTGCTCGGCGAGCGCGGCGAGGGCTTCACCATCGCGCAGCGCCGCCTCGGCCCCGGCCGCATCTTCCACTGCATGCGCTGGCTCGGGCAGGCGCAGCGGGCCTTCGAGTTGATGGTCGAGCGCGCCAACACGCGTTACGCGCACGGGTCGTTGCTCGCCGAGAAGGGCGAGATCCGGCGCTACATCGCTGAGTCGGCCGCCGAGATCCAGGCCGCCCGCCTGATGACGCTGGACGCGGCGCGCCGTTACGACCAGGGCGGGCAGGCCCGCCTGGAGATCAGCATGGTGAAGTTCTGGGGCGCGCAGGTGCTGCACAACGTCGTGGACCGCGCCATCCAGGTGCACGGCGCGCTCGGTGTCACCGCCGACACACCGCTGGAGGCCATGTACCGGCGGGCCCGCTACGCCCGCATCTACGACGGGCCCGACGAGGTGCACCGCATGGTCGTCGCGCGCAAGCTGCTCGCCGACGTGGGCAGGGCGCCGTGGGCGGGGCTGCCCGCGTGAGCGATCCGCTGCGGGAGGAACTGCGGGCCCGGCTGGGCGAGTTGTGGGGCGGGGCCGTGAGTGTCGAGGGCTGGCGGCGGCTTTCCGGTGGCGCGAGCCGGGACACGTTCTCCCTCGACGCCACGGCTCCCGACGGCGGCCCGCACCCGCTGATCCTGCGCTGCGACCCGCCGGCCAGGCCGAACCCCGAGGTGATGGCGCGGGAGGCCGCGGCCCTGGCGGCGGCCGCCGAGGCGGGGGTGCCGGTGCCCCGGCTCGTCGACCACAGCACGGCCCTCGGGCGCGCCTGCCTGCTCATGGAGCGCGTCGAGGGCGAGACGATCCCGCGCCGCCTGCTGCGCGACGAGCGGTTCGCGGCGGTGCGCCCGAAGCTGGCGCGCGAGCTCGGCCGGATCCTCGCGCGCATCCACGCGATCCCGGTCGCGTCCGTCCCGGACCTGCCGACGACCGACCCACTGGACCAACTCACCGACCTCTACCGGCAGTTCAACGATCCGCGCCCGGCGCTCGAACTGGGCTTCCACTGGCTCGCCGAGCACCGCCCGCCGACCACAGGACCCTGCCGCCTCGTGCACGGCGACTTCCGCAACGGCAACCTCATGGTCGACGAGACGGGGGTGCGCGCCGTCCTCGACTGGGAGCTCGCCCACCTCGGCGATCCGGTCGAGGATCTGGGCTGGCTGTGCGTGAAGGCCTGGCGGTTCGGTTCGGCCGAACCGGTGGGAGGCTTCGGACCGCGCGAGGAACTGCTCGCCGGGTACGCCGAGGCCTCCGGGACCCGTCCGGGCGAGGACGAGCTGCACTGGTGGGAGGTGTACGGCACGCTCCGCTGGGCGATGCTGTGCCGCATGCAGGCCGAGCGCTTCCTGTCCGGCGCCGAACAGTCCGTCGAGTACGCCGTGTTGGGCCGCAAGGTGTGCGAGCAGGAGTACGACCTGCTGCTCGCGCTCGGCGTCACCGAGCCCGGCCCCCTGCCCGATGTGCTCGCCGGCCGCGACGACACGACCGCCGCTCCCCCGCACGACCGGCCCGGCGCCGACGCGCTGTTGCGCTCCGTGCAGGCCTTCCTCACCGAGGAGACGGCGGGCGATCCGCGGCTGCGCTTCCTGTCGAAGGTGGCGGCGAACGCCGTGGCCGTGGCCCGCCGCGAGGCGCTGCTCGCGCCGCTCCAGGCCGGGGCCCACGCCCGCCGTCTGGCCGCGCTCGGCCTCGCCGACGACCGTGCCCTCGCCGAGGCCGTCCGCGACGGCACGGTGGACCCCGGCGACCCGGCGGTCCTCGAAGCCGTACGAGGCGGTGTCACGGACCGGCTCGCGGTCGCCAACCCGGCGTACGCGGCGCAGCCCGCACGATGAGCGCCACCCCGAACCCGTAGGCACAAGAACCGAGGGAGCACGCGCATGACCAGCACAGAGGCCGCCGACGACACCGCACAGCGGGTGACCGTCACCGTTTCCGACGGCGTCGCCGACGTCCGGCTCAACCGGCCCGACAAACGCAACGCGCTCGACCCGGCCATGTTCGAGGCGCTCGTCGCCACGGGCGAGCGGCTGAAGACCGAGCAGGGCGTCCGGGCCGTGGTGCTGTCCGGTGAGGGGCCGGACTTCTGCGCCGGGCTGGACTTCACGTCCTTCCAGGCGATGCGCGACGGGCAGCGACTGTCGGGGCTCGCCGCGCTGCCGCCGTCGGACGGGCCCGCGCAGGCGGCCGGGCAGCGCGCCGCGTACGTGTGGGCCGAGCTGCCGGTGCCGGTGATCGCGGCGCTGCGCGGCAACGCGCTCGGCGGCGGGCTCCAGGTCGCGCTCGGCGCCGACATCCGCATCGTGGCGCCGGACGCCCGGCTCAGCGTGTTCGAGGTGGCGTGGGGGCTCGTCCCCGACATGACCGGCACGCAGCTGCTGCCCGAGCTCGTGGGCCGCGACGTGGCCAAGGAACTGACCTTCACCGCACGGATCGTGGGCGGCGAGGAGGCCGCACGCATCGGCCTCGCCACGTACACGGCGGACGATCCGCTGGCCGCCGCGCTGGAGACGGCGGCCCGGATCGCGGCGCAGAGCCCGCACGCCGTCCGCGCGTCCAAGCGGCTCCTCGACCTCGCGGGCCGCACCGATCTCGCGACCGGCTTCGCCGAGGAACAGAAGGAGATCGGCGCGCTGATCGGCAGCCCGAACCAGGTCGAGGCGGTGGCGGCCCGCTTCGGGAAACGGGCGCCGCGCTTCACCGACATCTGACAACTCCCTTACGGCACAGAGAGCTTGAGGACCCCCGCATGACCGACGCCCAACAGGCCGCCACGGCAACCGACTTCACGGAGATCCGCTACGCGGTCGCCGACCGCATCGCCACCATCACCCTGCACCGGCCCGAGCGCCTGAACGCCTTCACGCACACCATGGCCGCCGAACTCATCGCGGCATTCGACCTGACCGACGCGGACGACGAGGTACGGGCCGTGGTCATCACCGGCTCGGGGCGCGGTTTCTGCGCGGGCGCGGACCTGGCGGGCGGCGCCGCCACGTTCGACCACGATGCCGCCGGCCGGGCCGGCGGGCGCGCCGACTTCGGCACCATCGACGGGGTGCCGCGCGACGGCGGCGGGTGTGTGGCGCTGCGCATCGCCGCCAGCGTGAAGCCGGTCGTGGTGGCGGTCAACGGCCCGGCGGTGGGCGTCGGTTCGACGATGACGCTGCCCGCCGACATCCGGATCGCCGCCGAGTCCGCCCGCTTCGGCTTCGTCTTCGCGCGCCGCGGCCTGGTGCCGGAGGCGGCGTCGAGCTGGTTCCTGCCGCGAGTGGTGGGGATCTCGCAGGCGATGGAGTGGGTGGCGACGGGCCGGGTCTTCGACGCGGCGGAGGCCCTCACCGGACGCCTCGTCTCACGCGTGGTCCCCGACGCGGACCTCCTCCCTACGGCGTACGCGCTGGCCGCCGAGATCGCCGAGAACACCTCCGCCGTCTCGGTCGCCCACTCGCGCCGCCTGATGTGGTCGATGCTCGGCGCCGCATCGCCGTGGGACGCGCACCGCCTCGACTCGGCGGCCATCCACAAGCTCGGCCAGGGCCCGGACGCCGCCGAGGGCGTGATGTCCTTCCTGGAGAAGCGCCCGGCGAAGTTCCCGACGACCCTCGCCGACCACGAGGACACCCTCCCGGCGTGGCCGGAGCCGCCGGAGGACGTGCGATGAGCGCGGCCGGCCGGGACCGGCCGCCTCACGCACGCTGACCCGTGACCGGCACTTCCTCACCCCTCGATGTCAGGCGGTACGGCGCTGCCCATTATGGACGGCCCAGCGCCCCCACCGCCTCGTACGCCGCCTCGCTCTGCCGCAGCACCTGCCGCTTCAGCTCCTCGACCGGCAGCTCGTTCTCGCCCATCACCCCGGCCGCGAAGCGGGCCGCGACGCCCGCGCCGATGCAGGCCGAGCGCCAGCGGGAGAACGCCACGTAGTACGGCAGGCGCGAGACGTCGAGGCCGGAGGCCTTCGCGTAGGCGTCGATCAGGTCGGTGCGGGTGGGGAAGCCGGGAGCCGCGCTCGGGCCGGCCGTCGTGGGTGGGGCCGTGTCGCCCGGTTGTTCCCAGGTGGAGACGAGCCAGCCGAGGTCGGCCAACGGGTCGCCCAGTGTGGCCAGTTCCCAGTCGAAGACGGCGACCACCGTGCCGTCGGGGGCGAAGGAGAGGTTGCCCGGGCGGAAGTCGCCGTGAACGATGCCCGTCGACTGCGGCGGTACGCGGTCGAGCAGCGCGTCGTGGACCGTGTCGAGGAGTGCCAGGTCGGGGGCGCCGGAGCGGTGCACCTGACGCTGCCAGCGGTGCAGTTGGCGTTCCACGTAGCCGCGCGGGCGCGCCATGTCGCCGAGTCCGACCTCGACCGGGTCCAGGCGGTGCAGGGAGGCGAGGACCTCCACCAGGCTCGTGCCCGCCCGGCGCCGGGCGTCCTGCGGCCAGTCCGCGACGGCGTCCCGGTCCGCACCCACCGTGCCCTCGACGAAGTCCATGACGTAGAACTCCGCCCCACTCACCGTGGTGTCGGCGCAGTAGGCGAGCGGTGCGGGCACCGGCACCTCTGTGGGCGCGAGGGCCGTCAGGAAGCGCCATTCGCGGCTCATGTCGTGTGCCGTGCTGAGGACTCCGCCGGTGGGCGGCCTGCGCAGCGCCCGGACGGTGCCGGTCGCGTCGGTCACCCGGTAGGTGAGGTTGGAACGGCCGCCGGACACCAGGTCGAAGGTGAGCGGTGGGGCGATGCCGGGGACGTGTGCGGCGAGCCAGGCTTCGGCCGCGGGTCCGACGCCGCTCGTCATGCCGGTCCCGGCGCGGCGTAGCGGGCCTTGAGTTTTCCCTTGACCAGCTTGCCCGTGGGCGTGCGCGGGAGTTCGTCCACGAAGTCGACGCTGCGGGGCGCCTTGTAGTGGGCGATGCGCTCGCGCACGTAGGCGATCAGGCGCTCCTCCAGCTCCGGGCCCGGTGTCACGCCCGGCGCGGGCTGCGCCACCGCCTTGACCGCCTCGCCCATCTCCGGGTCGGGGACACCGATCACGGCGACGTCGGTGATGTCGGGGTGGAGGGCGAGGACGTTCTCGATCTCCTGCGGGTAGATGTTCACCCCACCGGAAATGATCATGAAGGTGCGGCGGTCGGTGAGGAACAGGTAGCCGTCCTCGTCGAGGTGGCCGACGTCGCCGAGCGTCACCCAGTCCGTGTGCTCCGGGTGCTGTGCGCCCTTGGTCTTGCCGGGGTCGCCGAGGTATTCGAAGGTGCCGTCGCCCTCCCGTGCGAAGTAGACCGTGCCGGTCTCCCCCGCGGCCAGCACGCGGCCCTCGTCGTCGCAGATCCTCGGCTGCCCGAGGATGGGCCGGCCGACCGAGCCCGGTTTCGTGAGCCACTCCTCGGAGGTGATCAGCGTCATGCCGATGCCCTCGGTCGCGGAGTAGTACTCGTACAGCTTCGGCCCCCACCAGTCGATCATCGCGCGCTTGACGTCCGGCGGGCAGGGCGCGGCGGCGTGCACGACGACCTTGTGGCTGGAGAGGTCGTAGGCCGTGCGGACCTTCTCGGGCAGCCGCAGCAGACGGATGAAGTGGGTCGGCACCCACTGGCTGTGCGTGATGCGGTAGCGCTCGATGGCGCGCAGCGCGTCCTCGGGGTCGAAGCGCTCCATCATGACGACCGTGCCGCCGAGCGCGTGCACGGAGGCGCCGTAGCGCAGCGGCGCCGCGTGGTAGACGGGCGCGGGCGACAGGTACACGGCGTGCTCGTCGAAGCCGTAGAACAGGCGCAGGAGTTCGACGAGCGTGTCGCCCGGCTCGCCGACCTGACGGTCCGGGAGTTCGGGGCGGATGCCCTTGGGGCGGCCGGTGGTGCCGGAGGAGTAGAGCAGGTCGGCGCCGCGCGGCTGATCGGCGGGCGTCTCGGCGGAGGCCGCCGCGAGGGCGGTCGCGTAGTCGTCGAAGCCCTCGACGGCGCCGCCGTAGGCGAGCCGCACGCGCGCCGTGGCGGGGACCTGGACCACCACGTCCCGCGCCAGAT
The DNA here is from genome assembly GCF_042730865.1 of Streptomyces sp. NPDC059897. Classification (NCBI taxonomy): domain Bacteria; kingdom Bacillati; phylum Actinomycetota; class Actinomycetes; order Kitasatosporales; family Streptomycetaceae; genus Streptomyces; species Streptomyces sp. NPDC059897. The sequence continues at coordinate 294,993 of NZ_JBHWKQ010000002.1, forward strand.
CGGCCAGGGCGCCCGAGACGACAAGGGCGGCGGCGCCGGAGTCGGCCACGATGTACGCGATCTCGGACGCGGACAGATGGTGGTTGACGAGGGTGATGTAGAAACCGGAGCGGACCGCCGCCCAGTAGACCTCGTAGGCGTGGATCGAGTTGTCGGTGAGGAGGGCGACCACGTCGCCGCGGCGCAGGCCCGCCTCCCGGAACACGTGGGCGAGCCGGACGGAGCGCTCGTCCAGCTCCCCGTACGTCAGCTCTTCGCCGGTCGACGCCATGACGACGGCGGGCCGCTGCGGATCATTCTGGGCATGGGCACCTGGATACACGGGACGCCTTTCGCATGGACGTGGACGCCGGTGGGTGGCCGTGGACTCTTTCTAAGTCACCCCGTGAGGCGGCAGCAAGACGTACGACGCGATGAATTGATCGTTCGTTCAGGGCGGGCCTTCCGGTTCACTTGCCGACTCACTTGCCGGTTCAACTCCCGTCGGGCCGCTGGGAATCGGCCGCCGTCCAGCGCCGGAAGGCCCGCATGAAGCTCGACGGCTCCGAGTAGCCCAGCCGGTGCGCCAGCTCCGCCGCGGACAGCCGCTCGTGCCGCAAACCGTCCTGGACGAGGGTGAGCCGTACGTCGTCGAGCAGCCGCCGGTAAGTGGTGCCCTCGGCGGCGAGCTTGCGGCGCAAGGTGCGCGAAGTGATGTTCATGCGCCGGGCGATGTGCTCGATGCCGGGGTCGGGGCCGCCGCCTGCCAGCAGGTGCCGGCGCACGGTGCGGGCCGCGCCGCTGCCGCTCGCCCGCTGCGCCACGAGGCGCTCGCACAGCTCCTGGCAGATCTGGGAGGTGTGCGGGTTGCCGTGCGGCAGCGGGCTGTCGAGGAAGTCGTGGTCGTAGACGAGGGCCGTGGTCCCGGCGCCGTAGCGGACCGGCGCGTCCAGGACGGTGGCGGGCGCGGTGCCCGGCGGCTCGGGGAAGGCGAGGTCGACGCGGCGCAGCGGGACGGCGGGCCCGCCCGCGAACACCTGGCGGCCGAGGACGATATTGGCCGCGCAGTCCCGTTCGACGAGGAAGCGCCGTACGTCTGCGGGGATCCGGCCGCCGTCCATGCGGTGCAGGACGTCCCCCGCCGCGTCCACCACCGCGCTGTGCCGGGCGAAGCCGAAGGTGAGCGCCGAGTAGCGAAGGCCGCACCGGAACACCTCGCGCATCGTCGGCGCGCTGAGCAGCGCGTAGCCGAACAGGCCGAACGTGGTGACGTGGTAGCGGGCTCCGACCTCGATGCCGAGCCCCGGGCGGTCGCCGAGGCCGCGCAGCAGATTGCGGACGACGGCGATCTCCTGGGAGGCCTCGACGAGGTGGTGCGGGTCGCCGAGTGCCGCGGCGTCGATGCCCGAGCCCGCGAGACAGTCGACCGCGCCGAGCCCGCGTTCCGCGGCGAAGTCCAGCAGCAGGACGACGCCCGATGCGGCGCGCGGGAAGTCCCAGTCGGTGAAGCCCTCGGCGATGACCTCCGGCTGCGCGGCAGTCGTGTCCACCGACACGGTCATGACCGGCCCTCCGTTTCCCGCCGTTCACGCTGCCAACGCCCGCATCCGTCAGGGGAGTTCATGACAGCACGGCGATCTCGGCGGCCACAACCCGGCTGCGTGTCCGAATCTGTCCCGGCGTTGTCCGCTTTGGTCATGGAGGCACGCCGGTGGACCGCCCTAGCTTGAGGCAAGTGTGTCCGGCCCCGTCCGGCCGTCCGGTGTCGGTGACGAGGGCGCGGTCGGGCGCGGCCGTGTTGCCGAAGCTGGGAGGACGCGCATGCAGACCAAGGGAGCCCTGCTCCACAAGCCCGGCGAGGACTGGACGGTCGAGCCGATCGAGGTCGGCGATCCGGTCGCGGGCGAGGTACAACTGCGCCTGGCCGCCTCGGGGTTGTGCCACTCGGACGAACACTTCCGCGTCGGCGCCAGCCTCGCCGCCACCTACCCGCTGCTCGGCGGGCACGAGGGCGCGGGCGTGGTGACGAAGGTCGGCCCCGGCGTCACCGGTGTCGAGGAGGGCGACCACGCGATCCTCGGCTTCATCCCGGCCTGCGGTGTGTGCCGCCCCTGTTCGCAGGGCCTGCAGAACCTGTGCGACCAGGGTGCCAACCTGCTGACCGGGCAGTCCATCGCCGACAACACCTACCGCACGCTCACCGCGGGCGGCGACCCGGTCACACCGATGTGTCTGCTGGGCACGTTCGCCCCGTACGTGACCGTGAACCAGTCGTCCGTCATAAAGATCGAGAAGGATGTGCCGCTGGAGACGGCCGCACTGCTCGGATGCGGCGTCTCCACGGGCTGGGGCTCCGCCGTCTCCATCGGCGACACCCGCCCGGGCGACACCGTCGTGGTCGTCGGGGTCGGCGGCATCGGCATCAACGCGGTGCAGGGCGCGGCGGCGGCCGGCGCGCGGTTCGTGATCGCGGTGGACCCGGTCGAGTTCAAGCGGGACAAGGCACGGGAGTTCGGCGCCACGCACACCTTCGCCTCCATGGAGGAGGCCGAGGGGCCGGTCACGGAGCTGACCTGGGGTGCGAAGGCACACACCGTCATCCTCACGGTCGGTGAACTCCAGGGCGACCAGCTGGCCCCGGCGCTCGCGATGACCGCCAAGGGCGGCCAGGTCATCGCGACGGCCCTCGCCGACATGCAGCAGATCGACGCCAAGGTCAGCCTGTTCGACCTGACGCTGATGCAGAAGCGGATCCAGGGCGCCATCTTCGGCGGCATCAGCCCGCGCACCCAGATCCCGCGCCTCCTCGAGCAGTACCGCGCCGGCCGGCTCAAGCTGGACGAGCTCACCACGCGCACGTACCGCCTGGAGGAGATCAACCAGGGCTACCAGGACATGCGGGACGGCAAGAACCTGCGCGGCGTGGTCCGTTACACCGACGCCGACTACTGAGCCACCACACCACCGATGCGGGCGGGCCGGCCTCGGCCCGCCCGCTCCCCGTCCGCGAACCGCTCACCACTCCGAGGGAACCCGCAGATGCCCGACACCAGCAAGCTCTACATCGGCGGCCGCCCGGTCGCATCGGCAGGACCGGGAACCATCGACGTCATCAGCTCCAGCACCGAGGAGATCGTCGGCGCCGTCCCTGACGGTGTGCCCGCCGACGTGGACCGGGCGGTCGAGGCGGCCCGCGAGGCGTTCCCCGGCTGGTGGGACACGCCCGTCGAGCAGCGGGCGAAGTATCTGGAGGAGATCGCGGGCGGGCTGATGGCGCGCGCCGACGAGCTGGCCGCGCTGATCTCCTCGGAGATGGGTGCGCCGCTGTCCTTCGCGAAGGCGATCCAGGTGCCGCTGCCGGTCAACAGCTTCACGCAGGCCGCGGCGGTCGCCCGTACCTTCGCGTTCGAGCGCGAGGAGGGCTCCACGACGATCGTGCGCGAGCCGTACGGTGTCGTCGGCGCGATCACGCCGTGGAACTATCCGCTGCACCAGATCGCCGCGAAGGTCGCCTACGCGCTCGCCGCGGGCAACACCGTCGTCGTCAAGCCCAGCGAGGTCGCGCCCCTGAACGCGTGGGTGCTCGCCGAGATCATCGACGCGGCGGGGCTGCCGCCGGGCGTCTTCAACCTGGTCAGCGGCACAGGCCCGGTGGTCGGCGAGGCCATCGCCGCGCACCCGGGTATCGACGTCGTCTCCTTCACCGGCTCGACGCGCGCGGGCAAACGCGTGGCGCAGCTCGCCGCCGACACGGTCAAGAAGGTGGCCCTCGAACTGGGCGGCAAGAGCCCCAACGTGCTGCTGCCCGACACGGACTTCGGGGCCGCGCTCCCCCAGGCCGTCCAGGCCGCGATGATCAACTCCGGCCAGACGTGCTCCGCGCTCACCCGCCTCCTGGTGCCGCGCGAGCGCCTCACGGAGGCCGAGGAGCTGGCCCGGGCGATCGTCGAATCGATCACGGTCGGCGCCCCCGGCGACGAGAAGACCGTGCTCGGCCCGCTCGTCTCCGCGACCCAACTGGAGCGGGTGCGCGGCTATATCGACCGGGGTATCGCCGAGGGAGCCCGCCTGGTGACCGGCGGCAGCGACCCGGTGCCGGGCCTGGCCACCGGCTACTACGTCCGGCCCACGGTGTTCTCCGACGTCACCACCGACATGGTGATCCACAAGGAGGAGATCTTCGGCCCGGTCCTGTCCATCGAGCCGTACGAGGACGAGGACGACGCGGCCCGTATCGCCAACGACACGCCCTACGGCCTCGCCGGTGGCGTCTGGTCGGCGGACCCCGAGCGCGCCCGCGCCTTCGCGCGCCGCATCCGCTCGGGCCAGGTCCAGGTCAACGACGGCTCGTTCAACCCGAACGCGCCGTTCGGCGGCTACAAGCAGTCCGGCATCGGCCGCGAGTACGGCAGCCACGGGCTGGAGGAGTTCCTGGAGGTCAAGGCGATCCAGCACTGAGCGGGCGAGGGCGACGGGGCGGGCCGTGAGGGCTCACAGGCCGCCCCGTTCACTCACCAGGCGGGCCACCTCCCGGAGCTTGATGTTGTGCTCCTGGGAGTAGCGGCGCAGCACGGCGAACGCGTCCGCCTCGCTCAGGTCGTGGCCGGCCATCAGGATGCCCATCGCCTCGCCTATGACGTGGCGGGTCTCCACGGCGCGGTGCAGGGAGGCGTGTTCGCGGGCGCTGGAGAAGGCCACGGCGGCGTGCGAGGCGAGGAGCCAGCCGGCGGTCTCGCTGGCCTCCGTGAACGCCCCGGGCTCGGCGGAGTAGAGGTTGAGGGCGCCGAGGTCGCCCTCGTCCTCGGTGTAGAGCAGGAAGCCCATCATGCTGCCGATGCCGAGTTCATGGGCGCGCGGGGCGTACGAGCGCCAGCGCGTCGCCTCGGTCGAGACGTCCTTGATGCGGAACACGGGATGCCCCGTGCGGGCCGCGTCGAAGCACGGCCCCTCACGGACCTCGCCCTGGAGCCGGTCGCTCTCGACGACGAGGTCACTGGTGGCGGCCAGCGTCTCCACCTGCCCCTTGCGCAGGACGAGGATGCCGGCCGCGTCGCAGCCCTCGACCTGGTCGACGGACCAGGTGGTGATCTTGCGCAGCGTCGCGTCCACGGACTCCTGCGCCAGGAGCTCGCGCGCCATGGACGCCATGTTCAGGGCGAAGTCACGCCATTCCATGCCGCGCTCCTCGACTTCGGGGTGGGGTCCGTTCCGTGTGCCGGACCAAGCCTGCCATGCCCGCCCCGCCCGGCACCTGTCGCGGTCGGGGCGGGCGGGCTTCAGGGCGTGTCAGCCGCTGGTGGCCGAGGTGTTGGTGATCGGGAGCGTCTTCTGCGCTCCGGTCACGTAGAGGTCGCGCGGGGCCGTGCGCAGCACGAACTTGGTGTCGTCCCTGTCGACCCTGACGGACATCACGAAGAATCCGTCGTGCTCGGTGGTCGTCTTCACGTCGTACTGGCTCTCCCAGTACGTCTGCAAGAAGACCTCGGTGTCGTAGGGGTCGACTCCCTCGGGCGTGGTGACACGGCCCTGGACGGTGAGGATGTCGCCCGCCTTCACCTTCCGCTTGCTGACCTGGTAGCTGACGGAGCTGGACCGGGTCTCGACGCCGACCATGGTGTCCGCGAAGTAGCCGTCCTGCGGGGTATTGGGGTCGCCGTCCTCGTCGTAGGAGGCCGAGATCTCTACCTCGTGCTCGGCGTTGAGCAGGCTGCTCGCGCCCTCGTGGTCGATGCTGACGTTCCGGACGCTGAACTTGCCGTCGGCGTCGCTGACCGGTGTGCCCAGTTCCCGCGGCTCGTAGTAGTTCGGGTCGATCGGGTCGCCCCACGGGTTCCAGGTGGTGAAGCGGACGACCTCCTTGACGGTGACGGGGATGTTGGGCGCCGGGGTGCCGTCGGCCTTGGTGACGGTGCCGGTGACATCGACGCGGCGGTCGTCGTAGTCGGTGCTGGTCGGGTTGGTGGTCACGTGCAGGACGTAGGCGTCGCCGGGTGCGGCGTCCGCGCTCTGCGCCGCGGCGGCGGGCGCGGACAGGACGCCCGCGGCGAGCAGCAGCGCCGCGAGGACGGCCGGCCGCTTCGGAAGGGTGTTTCCGGACACGGTTCAACTCCAAGTTCGGTCAGTTCATGAGGAGTTGCGCCGGGCGGTACCGGTCCCGCCGCGGCGCGTGTGTGCATCACACACGGTTCGATGGACGGGGTGGGGCGGGAGTTGTCCGCGGGGCGGGCGCTGTTGCACGGCTGTGGCGCGGGACCGTTTTGCCCGGGTTCGGCGTTCACCTGGATGTCGCCCGCGGGACACACCGGGCGCCGCGGCCCGCCGGACACCCTTGACAGGCCGTGCGCTCCTTGATTGCTTGGCCCCACGACACACCGAATGATCGGTCGGCAGGCCGAGCGGGAGGGAAGCAGCGTGACGGAATCCGCCGAACCGGGCCCCGCGGAGCGCATGTTCGCCGCTGACCTGGCCTCCCAGCTCCTCGGTATCGAACTCCTGGAGCACGGTCCGGGGCACGCCGCGCTCCGGATGAAGGTGACGCCGTCCATGGTCAACGGCCACGGCATCGCGCACGGAGGCTACGTGTTCCTCTTCGCCGACACGGCCTTCGCCTGCGCCTGCAACAGCGAGGGCCCCGTCACCGTGGCCTCCGGCGCCGACGTCACCTTCGTCGCCCCCGCGTACGAGGGCGACGTGCTGGAGGCCACCGCCCGCGAGGTCACCCGTTTCGGCCGCAGCGGCCTGTACGACGTGCGGGTGACGCGCGGGGAGTCGGTGATCGCCGAGTTCCGGGGGCGCAGCCGCAGCGTCGCTACAGGCCCAGTTCACTGAGGCCCGGGTGGTCGTCGGGGCGGCGGCCCTGCGGCCAGTGGAACTTGCGGTCCGCCTCGGCGATCGGCAGGTCGTTGATGGAGGCGAGCCGCCTGCGCATCAGCCCGTTCTCGTCGAACTCCCAGTTCTCGTTGCCGTACGCGCGCTTCCAGTTGCCCGCGTCGTCGTGGCACTCGTACGCGAAGCGGACCGCGATGCGGGGGCCGTCGAACGCCCACAGCTCCTTGATCAGGCGGTAGTCGAGCTCCTGGTTCCACTTGCGGGTGAGGAAGTCGACGATCTCGGCGCGCCCTGCGGGGAATTCGGCGCGGTTGCGCCACTGGCTGTCGGGCGTGTAGGCGAGCGCGACGCGCTGCGGGTCACGGGTGTTCCAGGCGTCCTCCGCGAGGCGCACCTTCGCCGCGGCCGTCTCGCGCGTGAACGGGGGAAGCGGTGGGCGGGCGGTGGCGGCATCGGATGCGGGGGCTGTGTGTTCGGTCATGGTGCGACTCCTCCCCCGTCCGACCGCTCGCGCAACGCCCGCCGGAGGTGCTTCCCGGCCCGGGGCGGTGTCAGAGCAGTTCGAGCACCGTCGCGTTGGCCATGCCGCCGCCCTCGCACATGGACTGGAGGCCGTAGCGGATGCCGTTGTCCTTCATGTGGTGCACGAGCGTGGTCATGAGGCGGGCGCCGGAGCCGCCGAGCGGGTGGCCGAGGGCCATGGCGCCGCCGTTGGGGTTCAGGCGCGCGTAGTCGGCGCCGGTCTGGCACTGCCAGCCGAGCGAGACGGAGGCGAACGCCTCGTTGATCTCGTACGCGCCGATCTCGTCGAGGGCGAGCCCGGAACGCTGAAGCACCTTGGCGGTGGCGGGGATCGGGCCCTTGAGCATGGTGATGGGGTCGACGCCGGTGACGGTGCCGGTGTGGAAGCGGGCCAGCGGCGTCCAGCCGTTGCGGGCGGCCACCTCGGAGGTGGTGACGAGGAGGGCGGCGGCGCCGTCGGAGATCTGCGAGGCGTTGCCCGCCGAGATGACCCCGTCCTCCTTGAACGGTGTCTTCAGTGCGGCCAGCTTCTCGACCGTCGTGCCGCGCCGTACGCCCTCGTCGGTGTCGAAGAGCGTGCCGTCGGCGAGGGGGACCGGGGTGATCTGGTTCTTGAAGCGGCCCTCGTCGATGGCGCGGGCGGCCTTCTCATGCGAGTCGGCGGCGTGCTGGTCGAGCTCGGCGCGGGTGAGCCCGAACTCCTCGGCGATCATCTCGGCGCCGACACCCTGGTTGAAGACGACGTGGTCGTAGCGCTCGCCGACGAGCGGGCCGAACGGCTTGCCGAGCTGGCCGCCCGCGCGCGTGGAGCCCATCGGGACGCGGGACATGGACTCGACGCCGCCCGCGATGGCGATGTCGTACTGCCCGGCGATGACCCCGGCGGCGGCCTGGTGGACGGACTGCTGCGAGGAACCGCACTGGCGGTCGATGGTCAGACCGGGCACGGACTCGGGCCAGCCGGCGGCGAGCACCGCGAAGCGGCCGACGCCGCCCGCCTGCTCGCCGACCTGGGAGACGCAGCCCCAGATGACGTCGTCGACGGTGGCCGGGTCGAGGCCGTTGCGCTCGGCGAGGGCCTTGAGGACGTGGGCGGAGAGGTCGACGGGGTGGATGTCGGAGAGCGCGCCGCCCGGCTTGCCCTTGCCGACGGGGGTCCGCAGGGCATCGACGATGACTGCGTCACGCATGCTGAACTCCTCTGTAGGATACGGGGGTTGGTGTCGCGCGCGGTCTACTTCGGGGCCATGCGGATCGCGCCGTCGAGGCGGATGGTCTCGCCGTTGAGCATCGGGTTGGTGACGATGGAGTCGACCATGTGCGCGTACTCGGCGGGTTGTCCGAGGCGGGCCGGGTGCGGGACCTGGGCGCCGAGCGAGTCCTTGGCCTCCTGCGGGAGGCGGCCGAGCAGCGGGGTCTCGAACAGGCCGGGCGCGATGGTCATCACGCGGATGTTCATGCGGGCGAGGTCGCGGGCGATCGGCAGGGTCATGCCGACGATGCCGCCCTTGGACGCCGAGTACGCGCACTGGCCGATCTGCCCGTCGAAGGCGGCCACGGAGGCGGTGTTGACGATGACGCCGCGCTCGCCGTCGACCGGTTCGTTGCCGGTCATGGCCTGGGCGGCGAGGCGGATGACGTTGAAGGTGCCGATGAGGTTGATCTCGACGACCTTGCGGAAGGTGTCGAGGACGTAAGGGCCCTCCTTGCCGACGGTGCGCCCGGCGGAGCCGATGCCCGCGCAGTTCACGGCGACGCGCAGCGGGGCGAGCGCGACGGCGGCCTCGACGGCGGCGGTGGCGTCGGTCTCGCTGGTGACGTCGCCGGCGACGAAGGTGGCGCCGAGTTCCTTGGCCACGTTCTCGCCGTCGGAGGTGGGCAGGTCGAAGATGACGACCTTGGCGCCCGTGGCGGCGAGGCGTTCGGCGGTGGCGCGGCCGAGGCCGGAGGCGCCGCCAGTGATGAGGGCGGAGGACTGGGCGTCGAGCTGCATGGCAGGTCCCTTCTTGGGGCCGGGAGTGGCAGGGGGGAAGAGGGTCAGAGGCCGAGCGACTTGGCGATGATGGTCTTCATCACTTCGTTGGTGCCGCCGTAGATCCGCGAGACGCGGGTGTCGGCGTACAGGCGGGCGATGGGGTATTCGGTGACGTATCCGTAACCGCCGTGCAGCTGAAGGCACTTGTCGATGACGCGGCCCGCGACCTCGGTGCAGAACAGCTTGGCTTTCGCGGCGTCGGCGACGGAGAGTTCGCCCTCGTCGTGCAGTTCGAGGGCGCGGTCGGCCATCAGCTGGGCGGCCTCGACCTCGGTGGCGCACTCGGCGAGCACGAACTTGGTGTTCTGGAAGTGCGCGACGGGCTTGCCGAAGACCGTGCGCTCCTTCACGTAGTCGGTGGCGAAGCGCAGCGCCGCCGCGGCGGTGCCCGAGCCGCCGAGGGCGATCATGAGGCGTTCCTGGGCGAGGTTGTGGGACAGGTAGGAGAAGCCCTTGCCCTCCTCGCCGAGGAGGTTCCCGGCCGGCACCTTGACGTCCACGAAGGCGAGTTCGGCGGTGTCGGAGGCCTTGAGCCCGATCTTCTGGAGCTTGCGGCCGACGGAGAAGCCCTCGCTGGCGGACTCCACGACGAGGATGGAGAGTCCGCCGCGGCGGTCCTCCGGATCGTAGGGCGCGGTGCGGGCGACGACGAGGACCAGGTCGGCAAGGGCCCCGCCGGTGATGAACGTCTTGGCGCCGTTGAGGACGTAGTGGCTGCCGTCGGCGGACAGTTCGGCCTTCGTCTGGATGTTGGCGAGGTCGGAGCCGGTGCCGGGTTCGGTCATGGCGATCGCCGTCATGAGGTCGCCGGAGACGAAGCCGGGCAGCCAGCGCTCCTTCTGCTCCTGCGTCGCGTACGTCATGAGGTACGGCAGGATCAGGTTCGAGTGCACGGAGTAGTTGCCGAAGGTGACGCCGGCGCGTGTCGTCTCCTCGACGGCCACCGCCGCGAATTTGAGGCTGGCCTCGCCCGCGCCGCCGAACTCCTCGGGCACCTGGATGCCGAGCACCCCCAGCTCACCGAGCCTGCGGTAGAAGTCGCGCGGCGGATGCCCCTGTTCCTCCCACTCCTGGTGGACGGGGGTGACTTCCTTGGCGATGAAGTCCCGCAGCATCGAGCGGAACGCCTCATGGTCCTCGTTGAACAGCGTACGGCGCACAGCGGCCCCTTCTGCCTGTGTAGAACGATCGTTAAGTTACGTCGGCGTGCCGCGCCCTGACAACCCTTGCGCGGGTCACCGGGGTGCGGGCACGTGGAGCAGCGCCTCTTGGGTGACGGAGGCGACCAACTCCCCTTCCCTGGTCCAGAATTCGCCGTGCGCCAGGGTCCGCCCGTCGCCCGCCACGACGCTGTGGCACGCGAACAGCAGCCATGCGTCGGCGCGGACCGGCCGGTGGAACCACATGGCGTGGTCGAGGGAGGCGAGCGAGATCCCGCGCGGTCGCGGCTCTCCGTAGGCCACCAGGGCGGTGGGGGCCAGCGGGGCGTCGCAGATGTAGGCGAGTACGCCGGCGTGCAGGCCCGGCTCGTCGGGCAGGGCGCCGGTGGTGCGCATCCAGGCGTAGCGGTCGATGCGTCCGGCGTCCGGGTCCCGCTCGAGGGGCACCTCGCGGTACTCGACGGAGGTGCTCAGCGGATGGTCCTGCGGCCGGTGCGCCCAGCCGTTGCCAAGACCTTCCGGTCCGGGCACGTCGGGCATGCCGGGCTGGCGCCAACTCCCGCCGTTCTGCGGCTGCTTGAACGAGACGCTCATGGTGAGCGACTCCTTGCCGTCCTGGAACGCGGTGACCTGTCGCATCGAGTAGCTGCGGCCGTCGCGTACGACCTCGGGCTCGTAGCGCACGGGCCGTTCCGGCGACAGGGCGCGCAGGAAGTAGGCGTGCAGTGAGTGCACGACCCGGTCGTCGTCCACGGTGCGGTGTGCGGCGTCGAGGGCCTGGGCGAGGACGGCGCCGCCGTAGCTGCGGGCTGCCGCGCGGCCGGAGTGGCAGTACCCGTGGAAGACACCGTCGTCGGCCGCCTCGACCCGGATGTGTCGTCCCTGACCGAGTTCGCCGAGAGGGGCCCGGGGTGCGTCGCCCGTCTCCCGGTAGGCGTGCCGGGCCTTCGCCTCTTCGACCATGCCGCCGCTCACGTGTGCGTCACTCCCGTTCCGTCGGTGGTCGCGTACCGCTGCCGCAGGTCCGTCTTGAGGATCTTCCCGGCGGCCGAGACCGGGAGGGCCTCCAGGAAGTGGATCTCGCGCAGCCGCTGGTACGGGGCGACGTGCTCGGCCACGAACGCCATGAGTTTCTCGGCGAGTTCGGGGCCCGCCTGATGCCCGGCGCGCGGGACCACGTACGCGACGGGGATCTCGCCGACCTCGGCCCTCGGCGCGCCGATGACGCTGGCGCCCGCGACGGCGGGGTGCCGGTGCAGCAGGTCCTCAAGGGGTGTCGGATAGACGTTGTACCCCTTGTAGATCAGCATGTCCTTGGCCCGGCCGACGAGGTACAGCCAGCCGTCCTCGTCGACGCGCCCCAGATCGCCCGTGCGCAGCCAGCCGTCCTGGAACTGCTCGGCCGTCAGGTCGGGGTGCCCCTGGTAGCCGTCGGTGATCTGCGGGCCGCGCGCCCACACTTCGCCGGTCGCGCCGACGGGCAGGGCCGGGCCGCAGCCGAGGTCCCTGATCTCGACCTCGGTGTCGAAGACGGGGGCGCCCACTCTGCCCTCCGGCACGGGATTGTCGTCCACCAGCGGGTGCGCGGCCAGCGCCATGGTGGCCTCCGTGAGCCCGTACCCCTCGACGATCGTGGCGTTCGGGAAGAGCGCGCCGAGGCGCCGCATGGTGTCCGTGTCGACGGGCGCGGCACCGGAGTTGACGCTGCGCACGGAAGACAGGTCGAGGTCGTCGACGCCGGGCAGCGCGAGCAGCGCGTGGAAGAGGGCAGGCGAGCCGGGCACGGAGGTGACGCCGTGCTCCTCGATGAGCCGCACGAAGCGGCGGGGTTCGAAGCGGCCCGCCATCACGACCGTGCTGGCCACCGCCACGCCGACGGACTGGCCGACCAGGCCCATGGCGTGGAAGAGCGGGGCGAGCGCCACGGCGGTGGACGCGCCCAGGTCCATGGTGTGCGCGGTACGGGCCGCGGGCACGGACTCCAGCGCCACTCGGCCTTCGGCGTCGGTGACGGGTACGGCAGCGCCGCGCCAGCAGGCCATCTGCAGGGCGTTGGCCAGGACATTGCAGTGCAGGACGCGGACCGCCTTGGAGCGGCCTGTGGTGCCTCCGGTGAAGGCGAGGTGTGCCAGATCGGCGCCGCCGACGTCTGCCCGCTCCCCCGGTTCGGTGACCAGCAGTTCCTCAAGCGATACGCCGCCGGGTGCGGCGTCGCCGTCGGGGGCCGGCGCGGTGGCCGTGGACGGGACGAGGACGGTCAGGCGGACGCCCGGTGCGGCGGCCTTGGCGAGCGCGGGCGCGGTGGCCGGGTGGGTGAGCGCGGCGACGGCGCGCGCCTCGTCGAGCTGCTCGCGCAGCGCCGCGGGCGGCAGGGCCGGGTTGAGGGGCACGACGACCGCCCCGGCCAGCAGGACGGCGTAGTATGAGACCGTGAACCAGGCCGAGTTGGGCTGGTGCAGCGCGACCGCGTCGCCCTTGCCGACACCCCGTGCGCGCAGTCCGGCGGCGATCCGCAGCGCGGTGTCGTACAACTCACGGTAGGTGAAGGCGAGTTCGCCGTCGCGCAGGGCGGTGCGGTCGGGGTGGCGGTGGGCGGTTCCGGCGAGCATGTCGCCCACGGCGGCGTCGGGGTAGTCGAGACTCTGGGGCATGCCCGGGGGCACGTAGCACGTCGTCAACCGACGATTCCCTTCTCGCGGAGTGTGTCGATGTCGTCGGGGGCGAGCCCGGCCAGCGTGGCGAGGACCTCGGTGGTGTCGGCGCCGACGCGCGGGGCGGGGGCGGGCTCGCCGGTCGGGGTGGTGGTGAAGCGCGGCGCTGGCGAGGGCTCGGGGCCGCCGTGCGGGCCGCGCCGGTAGGTCGAGCGGGCGCTGTTGTGCGGATGCTCGGGCGCTTCGTTCAGCGACAGGACCGGGGAGACGCAGGCGCCCTGCCCGTCGAAGGCGCGGGCCCACTCGTCGCGGGTGCGGGTGGCGAACAGGCGCGTCAACTCGCCCTTCATCACGGCCCAGTTGGCGCGGTCGTGCTGGCGCGCGAAGCGCTCGTCGCCTTCGAGGCCGAGGACGCGCAGCAGCGCCGCGTAGAACTGCGGCTCGATGGCGCCGACGGCGACGTGCCGGTCGTCGGCGCAGCGGTACACGGCGTAGAACGGGGCGCCGCCATCGAGCATGTTGACGCCGCGCCGGTCCTCCCAGCCGCCCTTGGCCAGGAACCCGTAGGTCATGGCGAGCAGCAGCGCGGTGCCGTCCGTCATGGCGGCGTCGACGACCTGTCCCTCGCCGCTGGTGCGGGCGTGCAGCAGGGCGCTGACGAGGCCGAGCGCGAGCAGCATGCCGCCCCCGCCGAAGTCGCCCACCAGGTTGAGCGGCGGCACGGGATCCCCGCCTGCGGGGCCCATGGCGTGCAACGCCCCGGTCACGGCGATGTAGTTGATGTCGTGGCCCGGCTCCTGGGCGAGCGGCCCGTCCTGGCCCCAGCCGGTCATCCGCCCGTACACGAGCTTCGGGTTCGCTGCGAGCAGGACGTCGGGGCCGAGGCCGAGCCGTTCCGCGACGCCGGGCCTGAACCCTTCGATGACGGCGTCCGAGCGGGCGATCAACTCCCGTACGACGGCTGCGCCTTCGGCGTCCTTGAGGTTCACGGCGACCGAGCTGCGCCCGCGCAGGATGACGGGGTGAGGGCTGTCCTTGCCCGCTTCGGCGGGGCGGTCGACGCGAATGACCTCGGCTCCGAGATCGGCGAGCAGCATCCCGCAGAACGGTGCGGGGCCGATGCCGCCCAGCTCGACGACCCGGATCCCGGCGAGCGGTCCGGCGCTCACCGGCCGGTCCAGCGCGGGGCACGCTTCTCGGCGAAGGCGCGGGCGCCTTCGCGCGCGTCGTCGGACTGCATCACCGGGCCCGCGAGCTCCCGCATGCGCTGCCACTCCTCGTCGGCGGTCCAGTTCGGCGCGTTGGCGATGATCTCCTTGGTGGCGCGGACGGCGAGCGGCCCGTTGGCGGCGATGGCGCGGGCGAGCGCGAGCGCGCCGTCGAGGGCGCCGCCGGGGTCGGTGACCCGGTTGACGAGGCCGTAGGTGTGGGCGCGTTCGGCGTCGAGGAAGTCGCCGGTCAGGGCGATCTCCAGGGCGACGGAGTACGGGATGCGCCGCGGCAGCCGCAGCAGCCCGCCCGCCGCGGCGACGAGCCCCCGCTTGACCTCGGGTATCCCGAACTTGGCGTCGCGGGCCGCCACGACCATGTCGCAGGCGAGCGCGATCTCGCAGCCACCGGCCAGGGCGTACCCCTCGACGGCGGCGATGACCGGCTTGCGCGGCGGCGCCTCGGTGATCCCGGCGAGGCCGCGCCCCTCGACGGTCGGGGTCTCGCCCTTGAGGAACGCCTTGAGGTCCATCCCGGAGCAGAAGCTGCCGCCCGCGCCGGTGATGACGCCGACCACCTGGTCGTCCCTGCGGTCGAGTTCGTCGAGCGCGGCGGCCACGCCTTCGGCGACGACCCGGTTGACCGCGTTGCGGGCCTCGGGGCGGTTGAGCGTGATGACGGTGATCCCGTCGGCGCGGAATTCGCTGAGCACGGCGTCGGTCATGGCGTGGCTCCCGGAGTGGGTCGCGGACTGCGTACGCTGCGACGGAGCGACCGACGACCGCTCCGCCCGGCACGGCTCGGCCTCACCCACCCCGCATTGAACAATCGTTAAGCTACGAGGGTGGGTGCCGGGCTGTCCAGACCCGTGATCAATTCCGGGGGACGGCAAGGGTGTTCATGGTGGGGGCCACCGCCGGCCCCGATGGCGCGTCAGCGGCGTGTGACGAGGACCGGGCAGTCCGCGTGGTGCAGCAGCGCCTGGCTGACCGAGCCGAGCAGCAGCCCCTGGAAGCCGCCCCGGCCGCGCGCGCCGACCACGAGGAGGCTCGCCTCCTGCGAGGTCTCGATCAGGCTCGGGCGCACCCGGCCGTGCACCGAGCGCGCCTCGACCTCGACGTCGGGGTGGCGGCTCCGGCCGGCGGCCAGCGCCCCGGACAGGGCCGCCTCGCTGTCCTCGCGCAGCTTGTCGGTGTCGAACCAGAGCGGGGCCGGCCCGCCGGGGCCTGCGGGCCCCGTGCCGCTCCAGGTGTTCCACACGTGCACGGCCAGCAGTCCGCTCCCGCGGCGCGCGGCGTCGTCGAAGGCCTCCTCGACCGCCGTCTTCGCGGCGTCCGAGCCGTCGACGGCGACCGCCACGGGACCCTCCGGCCGCGCCCGGCCGCGTACGACGAGGACGGGGCAGTCCGCGTGCGCGGCGAGGTGCACGGCGACGGAGCCGATCAGCAGGCCGGAGAAGGCGCCCAGGCCGCGGCTGCCGACGACGACCAGGGCGGCGTCCCGGGAACGGTTGGCCAGGACGGTGAGCGCCTCGCCCGTGACGACCTCGCCCTCGACGGGGGCGAGGCCCGGCTCCTCGGCCCTGACCCGCTCGACCGCCTCGGCCACGATCTCCTCCGCCCGGCGGCGCAGGGCCGGCTCGGCGGTGTCCGCGGACCCCGAACCGTGCCGGACCTTCATCATCGGCCAGGTGAACGCGTTCAGGATGCGCACGCCGAGCCCGCGCCGCCGCGCCTCGTGCGCGGCGACCGCGACCGCCTCCAGGCTCGACTCCGACCCGTCGGCCCCGACCAGCACGTGGCCCGCCATGTGTGCGCTCCTTCGTCGGTACTGCCGTCCAGACTGCGTGTCCCCACTGTCCAGACTGACCCGACGGGCGCCCCTTCGCACGGCGGGACGTCAGCAGGCATCCCGTCCATGCGGCGGCGATCAGGGACGCCGCACCGCCTCCTTCACTCGTGCCCCTCGATCCGGATGTCACCCGCCCGCGTCGGCACGGCGTCCAGCTTTGCCAGGGTCGCCGCGTCGAGGGCGAGCGCACCCGCCGCGACGTTCGCCGCGAGGTGGTCGGCGTCGGCGGTGCCCGGGATCAGGAGGACGTTCGGGGCATGGTGCAGCAGCCAGGCGAGTCCGACCTGGGCCGGTGTCGCGCCGAGCGCCTCGGCGGCCGTGGTGACGGCGGGCTCGTCGGTGACCTTGGGCATGCCGGGGAAGGCGCTGCCCAGCGGGAAGTAGGGCACCCAGGCGATGCCCTGGGCGAGGCAGATGTCCAGCATCTCCTCGTCGTCGCGGGCCACAAGGCTGTACGCGTTCTGCACGCAGGCGATCCCGGCGGGCAGGCCGCGGCGCAATTCGTCGAGGCCGACGTTGCTGAGCCCGATGGCGCCGATCTTGCCCTCGTCGCGCAGGGCGGTCATGACGGCGAGCTGGTCGTCGATGTCGACCACCTGGTCGCCCTCGGCCCGCAGCCCGGGGCCGGTCTCGGCGCGGCGCAGATTGACCAGCGGGACCTGGTCGACACCGAGGCTCTTGAGGTTGTCCTCGACGCCGGCCCGCAGTTCCTCGGGGCGCTGGGCGAGGCGCAGCGGCAGCGGGCCGCCCGAGTCGGGGGTGGCGCCGACCTTGCTGACGACGAGGACCTCGTCCTCGGGGCGCAGCGCCTCACGGATGATCGCGTTGGAGAAGCCGTCGCCGTAGAACTGGGCGGTGTCGATGTGGTCGACGCCCAGCTCGACGGCGCGGCGCAGCAGCGCGACGGCCGCGGCGCGGTCCGGGGCCAGTCGCTCCAGCTGCATCGCGCCGAATCCGACGCGCGAGACGTCCCGGCCGAGGAGCCGTCCTGCGCCGCCGGGGCGCGGGGTGCCGTTCGCGGTGACGGTGGAGGAGGAAGAAGCAGAAGAAGACGCGGAAGAGGTCATGGGAATCCCGCCTCGTGCGAAGATAGAGGAAACGGAGGAACCTCCGTTACGCCGAAGGTAGCACAACCGGAGGAGCCTCCGCTTTGTCTGCGTCCACATCCGACCAGCATCCGAACCCCGGCGCGGGCAAGGCCGACCGCCCCGCCCGCGCGGACGCGCGCCGCAACCGGGAGCGGCTCCTCACCGCCGCCCGCACCGCCTTCACCCGGGACGACACGACGGTGGCCCTGGAGGCGGTCGCCCGCGAGGCGGGGGTCGGCATCGGCACCCTGTACCGGCACTTCCCCACCCGCGAGGCCCTCGTCGAGGCCGTCTACTCCGCCGAGCTGGACGCCGTGACCGCCGCCGTCGAGCCGCTGCTCGGCGAGCTGCCGCCGCACGAGGCGCTGCGGGCCTGGATGGACCGGTACGCGGACCTCGTCACGGCCAAGCGCGCGATGGCCGGCAGCCTCACCCTCGCTCCGGCCTCCGGACGCGGCGTCACCGCGAACACCCGGGAGCGTCTGACCGCCTCGGTCGCCGCCTTCCTCGACGCCGGGGCGCGCACGGGAACACTGCGCGGCGACGTGCCCGCCGACGACGTGATCACCATGCTGCTCGGCGTGTTCCTGTCGACGACGGCGGGCGACCGCGGGGACCGGGTCCGCCCGCTGCTCGACCTCGTGGTGGACGCGCTGCGCCCGCGCGAGGCGTCGGCGTAACCACGCCCGGAACCCGGTGGCTGATCAGCACCCCACTCCTCCCCCGCGCACGTTTCACCCCGCACACGTCGGCAAGGCACCCCACGGACGATGATCACTTCGTGGGGAGGCCAGATGCGGACAGTCGGTCACAGCGCCGGCCGCGACGACAACACGGACCCCGGAGCGGGCGGTTCGCGGCGACGGGCACTCATCGCCGCGGGAGTCGCGTCCGCCGCCGCGCTCATCGGCGGCTGCGGCACATCCGGGGCCGACGACCGGCCCTCCCGTACCGAGAAGGCCGCGCGCGGCCGAGCGAAGTCCTCCCGCTCACCCTCGCCCCGCCCCACCCGCAAGCGCCCCGAACTGCCGCGCGGCGGGCGCCGGTTGTTCCCCGAGCACCGGCTCGTCGGCTACTGCGGGCTGCCGGGCGCGACGGCGCTCGGCCGGCTCGGCACGGGTGACCTCGACGACCGCGTCACGGAGCTCGAACGGCGCGGGCGCGCGTACGCCGAAGGACGTCGCGTGCTGCCCGTCCTGGAGCTGCTCGCCACCGTCGCCAACCCCGGCCCGGGCCCCGACGGCACGTACCGCACCCGCACACCCGACGCGACGATCCGCACCTTCCACGAGGCCGCGCGCCGCCACAAGGCGCTGCTGCTCCTCAACATCCAGCCCGGCCGCGCGGACGCCCTCGACGAGGTGAAGGCACTCGACAAGTGGCTCGTCCGGCCGGACGTGGGCATCGCTCTCGACCCCGAGTGGGAGATGAGTCCCGGCCAGATCCCCGGCGACACCTACGGACACACCAGCGGCCCCGAACTCACCCGCATCGCCGACCACCTCGCCTCGCTCGTGAAGGACCACGACCTCCCGGAGAAGCCGTTCGTCTACCACCAGGTCGCCGAGTCGGTCGTCCACGACGAAGGGGCGCTCGACGTCCCGGAGGGCGTCGCCGTCATCAAAAGCGCCGACGGCATAGGCAGCCCTCAGCTCAAACGGCATACCTGGGAACGCCTGGTCGACCGGATGCCCGACCGGCTGCACACCGGATTCAAGCTGTTCCTCGACGAGGACACCGAGGGCGGCACCCGCGTGATGACCCCCGACCAAGTACTCGGCCTGCGCCCGCGGCCGTCGTACGTGATGTACGAGTGAGGCGGTCGCGGCGCGGGCCGAACGGGGACCTGTCCAGGTCGCGGCAGACCTGCCGTCCGGGCGTGCCGGGGCCAGGACCGCTCCGGCCCCGGAGTCGCACGCCTACACGATGCTGAGGATGTCCCCCAGCGGACGACGCGGTGTCACGGGCCCCATCGGGCCGTACCCGAGCCGGAGCACCATCTGGACCTGTCCGAGGTCGGACAGCGGATCGCGGGCGAGATCCCGCAGATCCGGCCACTCCAGGGCGTGCGAGGTGACCGAGGCCGCCAGGCCGTGCACCGTCGCGACCAGGAGGACCCGTTCCATGGCCTGTCCCGCGCGCAGCCACTCCGCCGGCCCGTCGCCGGCCGTGCCGAGCAGGGCCAGGTTCGGCTCGTCCTCGAAGGCGGCCGTCCCGGGGCCGCGGACGGGGTGCCGACCGGCGAAGTCCCTCATGGGCGCGCCGCCGGACCGTGCGCGCGGGCCGAAGGCGTACTCGGGAACGCCGTCGTGGCTCACGTCCGCCTCGTCCCCGCGCCGGGTCCAGCGCTCCACGTCGCCCTGGCGCTCCGGGTCGGAGCCGTCGCGGCCCTCGGCGTCGCGGACGAGGTCCCGCAGCAGGTTCGCGTGCCATTGACCGGCGAACCGCAGGCGGGCGCCCTCCCGGTCGGCGGCGTCGCCGACCGCGCTGCGGGCCGATCCGGGGATGTCCTTGGCCGCGAAGGGCCAACGGCTCGTGTGCCGTCGACGGATCGCGGGACTCAGCTCCTCCAGGCCCTTGTCCACCGGCCCGGTCTCGGCGAAGTCGACGGTCGCGAGCAGCGTCGGCTCGGCGGGATCGGGCACCAGGCGGACCCGTGGGAACCAGCCCGCGTGGGCGGCCGCCACGCGCAGATTGAACAGTGCGGCGCCGCACCCCAGGTGGACGGCCCGCAGGTCGGGGTCGGCCGCCGGCATGACGCGGTCCGTGTCGACGGTGAGCCGCAGCGTCCCGGTGGCGGTGTCGTACCGGAACCGCCACGGCTGGGCGTTGTGCATGGAGGGAGCGGCGGCCGCGTCTTCGACGAGTGCGGAGACGGTGGCGCGATTCGGCGGGGGCTTCGGCATGGTTCCTCCTCGGCGCTCACCACCATTTTCCGCGGGACGCCAGACCTCGCACAGGAGCCCATGGTCCCTTGCGGCCCGGGCCGAAAGGCCCTCTCCCGGCCGGTGTCCGCCGCCTCCCGATTCGCGGCCGCGCGGCTGCTGGAGGCACCTGGACCGGCCACCGACCCGCTGAAATAGGATCGCGCCATGCCCGACACGACCGAGTCCACGCCCGCCGTCAAGATCTCGCAACGGGCGCGGAACGTCGCCCCGTTCTACGCCATGGAGTTCGGCAAGCAGGCCGCGGCGCTGGAGGCCGAGGGCCACCACGTCGTGAAGCTCAACCTCGGCGAGCCGGACTCCGGGGCGCCGCCCGCGGTCCGGGAGGCGATGCGCGAGGCCATGGACGGCCGGCCGCTGGCCTACACGGCGGCCCTGGGGCTGCCCGCGCTCAGGGAAGCCATCGCCCGCTTCTACAAGGAGCGGCACGACGTCGACGTCGACCCGGCCCGCGTCGTCGTGACCGCCGGCGCCTCCGCCGCGCTGGTGCTGGCCACCGCAGCCCTCGTCGACCAGGGCGACGAGGTGCTCATCGCGAACCCCTCGTACCCGTGCAACCGGCAGATCGTCGAGAGCTTCGGCGCCGATGTCGCCCTCGTCCCCACGGACGCGGCCACCCGCTTCCAGCTGGATGCGGCATCGGTGCGCGGGCACTGGACGGACCGGACGTCGGGCGTCATGGTCGCCACGCCCTCGAACCCGACCGGGACCTCCGTGCCGCTCGACGAACTCGACGCGATCTGCCAGTTCGCGCGCGAGCGCGGCGCCTGGCGGCTCGTCGACGAGATCTACCTCGACCTCGGCGACCACGACGAGCAGGGCAGGCCGCCGCGCAGCGCGCTGTCGGTCGACCCCGACGCCGTCGTCATCAACAGCTTCTCGAAGTACTTCGGCATGACCGGGTGGCGGCTCGGCTGGTGCATCGCGCCGGAGCCGCTCGTCGCCGCGATGGAGCGGCTCGCCCAGAACTACTTCCTGTGCGCCTCGGCGCCCGCCCAGCTGGCCGCGCTGGAGTGCTTCACCCCGGCGTCCCTGGCGGTCTGCGAGGAGCGCCGTACCGAGTTCACGGAGCGGCGCGCGCTCGTCCTCGCCGGGCTGCGCCGGATCGGGCTGCCGGTCCCGGTCCCGCCCGATGGCGCCTTCTACGTCTACTTCGACGTCGCCGGCACGGGCCTGACCTCGTGGGAGTTCTGCGAGCGGGCCCTGCGGGACGCCCACGTGGCGCTCACCCCGGGCCGCGACTTCGGCACGCACACGGCGGACACCCACGTACGCCTGTCGTACGCGGCGTCGTCCGACGAACTCCGTGAGGGAATGGAGCGGCTGGGCAAGTTCGTGGCGACGCTGCGCTGAACCGGCCGTTCACCAGGGCGCATCGGCAGGGCCCGTCCGCCCTGCCGCTATAGGGTTCGATCATGAGCGAAAGCACCCCGCCGGAGGCCGCCCCGTACGACCGTGCCGCGGTGCTCGGCGAGCGCCTGAAGGAGCGCATCTACGCCTCCCTCACCCTGCTCGCCGTCCTGGTGGGCCTGGCGCAGGGCGGGCACAGCAGCCACAAGGGGGCGACGGTGGCGGTGGCGGCCACCGCGCTCGGCCTGTGGCTGGCGACCCTGGTGGCGGACATGCAGGCCCACCCCGTCGTGCACGGCAGCCGGCCCACCCTGCACGAGATCAAGCACGAGCTGTTCACCAGCAGCCCCCTGCTGACCAGCGCCATCGGGCCGCTGCTGCTGATCGGTGTGTCAGCGCTCGGGGCCGTGGACCTCACCACGGCGCTGTGGATCGCCGCGGGCAGCGAAGTCCTCACGCTCGCGCTGTGGGGATTCGTCGGCGGCCGCCGGGCCGGTGCCGGGGCCCTGCACGCCGTGGTGACATCGGCGCTGAACGCCGCGATCGGCCTGGGCGTGGTCTCCGTGAAGCTGCTCGCCGGGCACTGACCCGGCGGCGCGTCAGAGCGGGAAGGTGACGACCTCCGAGAAGCTCATGCTGACCCCGCCCGGCGCGACGAAGTTGGAGATGTCCTCGGCGCCCGCCCGGCCGGCCGGTGTGCCGAGGGCGGCGAGCGCGTCCTCCTTGGAGTCCCAGTCGAGCGCCGCCACCAGGAAGTGCGGCGGCGTCGAGCCGTCGGGCATCTCGGACACGCTCCACTGGAAGGACCGCAGGCCCGGCATCTCCGACGCCAGCGGCGCGTGCACCTCGCGGTAGTGGGCCAGGAACTTCGCGGGGTCGGCGGGGTGGTCGTAGATGACGGTCATCCGGTACATCGGTGGGCCTCCTCGTGGCACGGTCCGCTTGAGGCAGGGGCGGTGTCGAGCCGCCCCTCCCGCACCACTGGCCTTCCCCGGCCGTGCCGGGACAGTCCCCGGCCGTCTGTTACTTCTGCGACTCGTCCTGCCCCTTGCCCTGGTCCATGCCGAGGTGCTTCCTGGCCTGCTCCTGGGCGGAGTCGACCTTGGAGCTGTACTTGCCGCCGGTCTTCTTGTCCACGGCGTCACCCGCCATGTCGATGCCCTTGCCGGCCTGGGACTCGTGCCCCTTGATCATCTGCTTGAGCTTGTCGAACGCGGACATTGCTACCTCCTCGTAGGCCTCTCCTACCCACCAGGATCACGCCTGTGGACACGGCTCGCATTCGGGCGCACCGGCACGGCGGACGCGGGGAGGGCCGGGAAAAGCGCATGCCCCGCACCCACCGGCGACGGCACACTGCCCCCATGGATCATGTGAGCGCCGCCGAGCGACTGGTACGCGACCGGTTCCCGGACGCCCGCGCCGCGTTCCTCGCGGGCAGCGTCCTGACGGAACGCCGCACGCCGCGCTCCGACCTCGACATCGTGGTCCTGCTGTCCGGCCCGCCGGCGCCCTACCGCGAGAGCCTCCACCACGAGGGCTGGCCGGTGGAACTGTTCGTACAGACCGAGGCCGACTGGCACCGCTTCGTCGAACGGGAGACCGCGGTCCGGCGCTCCCCGCTCCTGGCCATGTGCGCGGAGGGGCTGCTGCTGTCCGACGCGGACGGGATCGGCGCGGCGCTGCGGGCGGAGGCCCGGCGGCGGTGGGCGGCCGGCCCGCCACCGCCCTCGGAGAACGAACTGGAGGACAGGCGCTACGCCCTGACCGACACCCTCGACGACCTCGAAGGCTGCACCGACCCCCTGGAACGCACCTACCTGGTCGCGCACCTGCTGGGCCGCGCCTCGGAACTCGCGCTGCTCGCGGGCGGCCACTGGCTCGGCAACGGCAAGTGGCTCTCGCGGCGACTGGCGGACGCGGACCCGGTCCTGCACGAGCGGCTGACGGCCGGCGCGGCGGCGTCCATGTCCGGCACGGACGACGCCGCGGACCGCTTCGGCGCCGTGGTGGGCGAGATCCTGGAGGCGGCCGGCGGCCGGCGCTGGGCCGGGTACCGCCGCGGCTGATCCCGCCTACGCCTCGCGCTGGGCGCCGAAGAGGCGCAGGACGCTCAGGCGGAGGGCGGCCTCGGCGTCGGCGTGTGTCATGCGGCCGGAGGTCGCCTCGTCGCCCGCGGCGTGACCGAGGGCGACCATCGAGGAGACTAGCCAGTGCGGCGGGAGGTCCGAGGCGAACTCGCCCGTGTTCTGGCCGCGTTCGACGAGCCGGGCAAGGCGTTCGGTGACGGGTTCGTGGAGTTCGCGGTCACGGTCCTGCGCACCGTCCCGCCCGATCCCTCCGCCGGACTCCGGCGACGGGGTGGCGGCCTGGAGAAGCGGGGCGTTGTCCTCGAAGGACCGCCACGCCGTGTCGAGGAATCTCAGCAGCGCGGCCGTGGCCGTCCCCTCGTCGAGCATCGCCGCTTCGAGCGCGGTGACGGACTGTGCCGTCATCCGGTCGATCGCGGCCCTGACCAGACCCTCGCGAGAGGAGAAGTGCGCGTAGACCGTCTGCCGTGTGACCCCGGCGGCCTGCGCCACGGCGGCCATCCCCGCGTCGGGTTGCTGCCGGAGCAGCCGTGCGGCCGCGTCGAGGACCTGGGTCCTGCTGCGCTCGGCGTCGGCCCGGCGGCGCGGACGACGTTCCTCGGAGGCAACCATCTTTTACACCCTTGTCAGATTTAACGGCTCAGGGATATCTTACAGACGTGTAAGAGATCGTAGCCAACCGAGGCTCGCCGACTCAATGTGCCGGCGACCGGACCGACAATCCGCGGAGAGCCATGCCGCCACTCACCGAGACCGATCCCGCCACCTTCATCGCCGCCTTCTTCGACTCCCTCACCTCCTCCACCGTCCGGGGCGACGCGCCGGACGAGGTGATGGATCGCCACTTCACGCCGGACATCGTGCAGTTCAGCGACGGAATCCGGCTGGATCACCAGCGCCTGCGCGATCACTTGCGGCCGGTCGCGAAGAACGTGACGGACTGGCGCTTCGAGGTCCACGAGGCATTCGCCGACGGCCGACACCTGGCCGCGCGCCTCACCATCCACTCCTCCACCCGCAAGGGCGGGCCGTCCACCACCGACGTCCACCTGTTCGCGGACTTCACGGAGGACGGACGCATGCACCGTGCACACCAACTCACGCGCCGCGTCCCCGCACCGGAGACCAAGGCAGAGTCCCCATGAGCACATCGCGCTCGACGCGCATCCGGCTCGTCCACGGCATGGCGCTGCTCGCCACGGGACTGCTGGCCGGCGCCTTCGGGTACGGCGCCGCGAACCTCGTGCCCACCTTCGACGCCGTGCCTCAGCAGATGCGGTTCGACTTCCACACCGAGCTGATGAAGGTCAACGGGATCACGGTGCAGGGCGCGATGACCGTGTCTGCTCTGAGTTCGCTCGCCCTCGCCGCCCTCCTGCGCGGCCGCCACAGAGCCGTGGCCGCGACGGCGTTCGCCCTCACCCTCGCATCCTTCCTTGTCACCCGCTTCGGGAACGTCCCGATCAACGGCAGGATCAAACAGTGGGCGGCTCACGGCCCTTCGCCGGACGCGGTGGAACTTCTGCAGCGCTGGGAGCTGTTCAACATCGTCCGGACGCTCACCGCCGTTGTCGCGTTCTCCCTCCTCATAGGTCTCGCGCTGCGCTCACGCGGACCCGAATCGGGTGGCGCGCACTCCACAGAGGCTCGGGCGAGTCCTGGAGCTGCGTCTGGAGCCCGGTGAGGCGGCCCCACCCTCACCTTCACCACTATCCCCATATCGGCCATACTCGACGAAATACGCACACCACCGCACGTCGAGGAGTCCGTCATCACCATCACAGGACCCGCACCCAGCTCAGCCGTTGACCAAAGCTCCGGCCTCTCCCGGCCGTGGCACGGTGTGTTGGCCGTCGTCGTCGCGGCGGCGCTCGTCGCTCAGCTCGTGCTCGTGTTCAGCGGTGGGTCCGCCGCCGGGGCCGGGGACACGACGGGGGACGACGCCGGCGTGCTGACCCGGCTGGTGCGCATGCTCAGTTACTTCACGATCCAGAGCAACATCCTCGTCCTGGTCTGCTCCCTGTCGCTGGTGCTGCGTCCCGGCCGGGACGGCCCCGTGTGGCGGGTGCTGCGGCTCGACACGCTGCTCGGCATCACGATCACCGGCCTGGTGTTCGCGATCGTCCTCGCGCCGCAGATCCACCTCGAGGGCGTCTCGTTGTGGATCACCGTGGGGCTGCACTACGTCGCGCCGCCGATGACGCTCGTCGGCTGGCTGCTGTTCGGGCCGCGCGGGCGGATCGACGGCGTGAGCGTGGGCTGGGCGTTCGTGTGGCCCGCGCTGTGGATCGCGTACACGCTCGTGCACGGCGCGGTCACGGACTGGTATCCGTATCCGTTCCTCGACGTGCACGCGCGCGGGTACGGGCTCGCGCTGCGGAACATCGCCGGGGTGCTCGTGGTCGCGGGCGTGCTGGCCTGGCTGTTCGCGTGGATCGACCGGCGGCTCGGGCGCCGGCTCAAGCGGCCGCTGCCACTTCCCGGCCGCTTCTGACGCGGCAGCGCACCACGGTGCGCTCCGAGTCGACGCCGTGCGCGTTCAGGGCCAGGACCTTGACGGCGTGTTCGCCGCGGCTCAAGGGCGTACGAGGTGTCCACGCCCACGTCCCGTCCTCCGCGACGGGCGCCCTGCCCAGGAAGCGGGCGTTCTCCCAGAGCTGGACCTGCGCCGCGCCTGATGCCACGCCCTCGAAGCGCGCCGGTTCGTCGCCCGCCATCGGCGCCGTGACCCGCGGGGCATCGACCCAGGTGCCGGGTGCGGCGGTGGACCTCAGGAGGGCGTCCATGGCGGGACGGGCCGTCTCGGGGTCCTCGTAACCGTTGCGGACGAAGCCGATGCGCGGCGCGATGCCGTCGATCAGCAGGTTGACCAGGGCCATGACGACGGGGACGTTACGGCGTGCCACGCGGTCGTGGGCGGGGGCGTGCGGGGAGTCGGTCAGGATGAAGTTGACGTTGTCGTAGTCCGCGAACAGGGTCAGGTGCGGCTCGATCTCCGTCTTGTACTGGGGATCGCCGAGCGCGGAGATCAGGTAGATGTTGGCGTCGCGGTGGGCGCTGTCGCGGACCAGGGCGGGCAGCGCCTCGTCGAGCGCGCGCACGTCGGTGTCCGTGGCGTCCCGGCCCAGCATGTGGGCGGCGGTGCGCGGGTGGAGTTTCTCGACGTACGAGCCGATCCTGAACTGCGGGACGACCGACACGATGTTGCGGTAGCCGTACTTCAGGCCGAAGTACAGCGCCGCGCTGCCGCCCTTGGAGGTGCCCAGCAGGACGCAGTCCTCGCGGGTGAGGTCGAGGGCGGTGGCGAAGCGGTCGATGAGCGCGGCGACGGAGTGCTCGATGCCGAAGTCGCCGTCCTGGCACAGGTAGTAGCTGTTGTGGCCGTCGAATCTGTCGCGGATCCACAGGACGTTGGCGCGCAGGGTGTCCAGGACGCCGGTGGACCAGCCGTACTCGTCGGGGGCCTGGAAGTTGGCGAAGACGACGACCAAGCGCCGGTTGCCACCCCGGGCGTGGAAGAAGCGATAGTCGACGGGGACGGCGCCGGTGGTGTCGGTGCCGGTGCCGGTGAACATGCGGCGGCCGTGGGCCGTGGAGGTGCGGGACATGCGGAAGTCGTTCCTCTGCTGGGTGTGGGGGTCAGGCCGCGCGGCGGAAGCGCGTACGGGAGGGCAGGGCCGGGACGCCGAGCATCCGGTCGACGACGCGGGCCGAGGCCGCGCCGTCCTCCAGATCGCAGTAGCGCTGTGTGAAGTGGCGGTACTTGAGGGCGTACGTGCCGCTCAGCGTGTCGATGTCCCGGACGGCGTCGACGAGTTGCCGCGAGGTGTGAAGAAGCGGGCCGGGAGCGGAGCGCTCGAAGTCGAAGTAGAAGCCGCGCAGGGTGTCGCGGTAGTGATCCAGGTCGTACGTGAAGAAGAGCATCGGCCTGCCGGTGTTGGCGAAGTCGAACATCAGGGACGAGTAGTCGGTCACCAGGATGTCCGTGACGAGCATCAGGTCGGCCATGTCGTTGTACGTGGAGACGTCGAAGACGAACCCGTCCCCCGCGCCGGGCACCGGGTCCACGACGTTGGGGTGGCGGCGCACCAGCAGGACGTGGTCCTCGCCGAGCCGGGCCCGCGCGTCGTCGAGGTCGATGCGGAAGTCGAGCGTGTACTGGCCCGCAGCGTGGTACTGGTCGTCGCGCCAGGTCGGCGCGTACAGGACTACCTTCTTGCCCTCGGGCAGGCCGATCCGCTCCCGGACCACCGCGGCACGCTTCTCCTGATACGCCGGCGGACGGTGGTGCACGTCGTTGCGGGGATAACCGGTCTCCAGCATCTCGCCCTCGAAGCCGAAGGCGCGGCGCAGGATCGGGGTGCTGAAGGAGTTCGGCGAGATCAGCATGGACCACTGGCCGACCTCGGTGGCCAGGCGGTCCAGATAGCCCTGGTCGGAGAAGTGCACCGACTCGATGTCGTGGCCGATCTTCTTCAGCGGGGTGCCGTGCCAGGTCTGGACGACGGTCTGGCCTTCGCGGCGCCGGAACCAGGCGGGGAAGTGGTTGTTGTAGACCAGGTACTGGGAGCGGGCCAGCGCCTCGTACCACTCGGGCGACCACATGCGCACGGCGCGGGCCCCGGTCGGGACCTCGACCTGGTCGTCGCGGACGACCCACAGGAGGTCCAGGTCGGTGCCGCGGCGCACCAGTTCGTCGAAGACGGCGCGCGGGCTGTCGGCGATCTGCGTGCCGCGGAAGCTGTCGAAGAGCACCGCGGGGCGCACCGGGCGCTTGCGGCACTGCGGGTAGTGGCGGGTACGCAATTGGCGCTGTGCGTACGGGCCGCGCGCGGCGGCCGGGATGCCGGAGTGGGAGCGCAGGGTGAACCGGTCGTGCTGCTGCGACTGCACCTCGAAGCGGCGCCCGACGAGGGTGCGTTCGCTGGGCAGGGTGGCGATCAGTTCGCGGTGCGCCTTCAGGGCGAGGTCGCGGCTGCGACCGGGCACCCGGAACGCGAAGTCCCAGCGGCCCGCCGCGAGTGGCACCGCGCCGTTCATCCCCTCGATGCGCGAGGGGGCGAGCGTGAATCGGAAGCGTCCGGCCACACACTCCACCGGGAAGCCCCACTCCTCTCCCTTGGCGCGGGAGCGCACGACGAGGCGCAGATCCCCGAGCTCCTCGGCCGACAGGTGCTCCTGGCCGGGGAAGGAACCCTCCACGGTGAGGCCGCCGCCGTCGGTCCAGGTGCAGCGGTCGGCGACCGGCAGTTCGTCGCGGACGAAGAGCACCAGGTAGCCGGAGGCGTTGCGCAGGACGACGACCTCGCGGTCCGCGGCGATCCGCTCGGGCAGCGGGTGGGCACCGTCGGCCGTATCGGGGGCGACGACCGGGTACAGCGGCCGCTTCCGGCCCGGTATGTGCAGCGAGGTCTTCCAGCCGTTGCTTCCCATGGCCCACGCGGTGGGGGTCTCGACAGCTGCCTTGGGCGCCAGCGCGCGCAGCGGAATCCGTGTGCGGAACGTG
This sequence comes from Streptomyces sp. NPDC059897, assembly GCF_042730865.1. NCBI lineage: Bacteria > Bacillati > Actinomycetota > Actinomycetes > Kitasatosporales > Streptomycetaceae > Streptomyces > Streptomyces sp. NPDC059897. Next base: position 324,207 of record NZ_JBHWKQ010000002.1, read on the forward strand.
CACCAGCCCTCGCCGCCGTCCGTGAAGTCGACCGGCGCGTCGTGCTCGGCGGCCCCGGCCAGCGCGCGCACCCGCAGCGTGGCGGTCTGCGGTGTCTCGGGCGCGAGGAGCACGCCCCGCAGCTCCACGTGCTCGCCCGTGACGCGGTGTCCGGTGATGCGGGCGCGGACGATCTCCACGCGGAGCTTGAGCGCGCCGTTCACGAAGAGCGGGACGACGCGGACGTTCTTGTCGACGTAGAAGTCCCGCGGGTGGGAGGCGCTGCCTGCGTCACCGGCGATGATCGACTTGTACCGGAACAGGCCCCTGCTCAGTGCGCCGACCGCGACGTCCCACGTGCCCTCGACCCACTGGCCCTTGTGCTTGAGTCGCTCGGGATCGATGGTCGCCTCGAACCCGGACCAGTCGTAGGAGTAGCGCTGCTGGCCGGAGTGCTCAGTGGCCTCCGGCGCGTAGGTGGTCCGCGCGGGCAGCGCGAGGAACCGGCCCTGCTTCTTCTGCCGCAGCGCGACGGCCTTGAGCGAGTGGCGGCGCTTGCCGGCGTCGAGATTTCGGATGTAGGCGCGCCCGGAGAGCCTCAACTTGCCGTCCCGCCACTCCGCTTCGGCCAAGGAGCCGCGCAGGGTGAACTCGCGGCCCATGCGGTAGGCACTCTTGGGCACTCCGGTGCCGCGGTCGTCCAGGTGCGGATAGGCGAGGTGGCGGCGGAGCCGGCGGCGGACGGGCAGCGAGCCGCGGTTGCCGCGCTCGAACTCCAGGACGCCGAGCAGCTCGTCCAGCCTGCCCGCGCGCACCAGGCCCCACTTCACGCGGTCGACGGCGCCGAGCTCCTCGACGATGCCGTCGTCCACGGAGGCGAGGAACCCGGCCGCGTGGCGCATGAAGTAGGCACGGGCCTCGTCGTCGGCGTCGCGCAGCGCGTTGAGGTGGATCATGAGGTCGGACTCGAGGCAGGAGCGGTCGTAGTGCCGCTTCTCCTCGACGTACGCCGCGGACTCCCGCGCCCGCTCGGCCAGGTATCGGCTCAGGTCTCCGACGGCGGTGATGCGGTCGCGGATGTTGTCGAGGGCGTGGTTGGTCTGCGTGATCGAGGGGGCGGCGCCGCGGTCCCGGCGGCGCCAGTAGTAGACGGGCGTACCGACGACGTCGACGCGCTCCGCGCTGTAGTGGGCGACGAGGTTGACCCACACGTCCTCGTAGAGCACCCCCTCGGGGTACGTGATGGCGGTGCGGTCCCAGAAGGAGCGGCGGAACACCTTGTTCCACACCGTGCGGTCGAAGACCAGGTCACGGTGGCGGGTGATGTGGGTGCGGCGCCGGTCCCTGGACAGGTGCTTGTGGTGCAGGGTGGAGGGCCAGGACGTGCGGGAGTTCATCATGCGCACGTTGCCGGAGACGAAGTCGGAGCCGCTCTGGGCGAGGGTCCCGATCAGCAGCTCGTACGCGTAGTCGGGGATGACGTCGTCGCCGTCCACGAAGGCGAGGAATTCTGCGTCCGGGTGAATGGCCCTGAGACCCGTGTTGCGGGCGTGGCCGGGGCCGTGCGCGTCCTGCCGGATCAGGCGGAAGCGGGGGTCGGCGGCGCAGTGCCGGGCGGCGAGCTCGGCGGAGCCGTCGGTGGACCCGTCGTCGACGAGGACGACCTCGAAGTCCGTGAAGGTCTGGAGCGAGATCGACCGCAGACACTCCTCGAGATAGGTGTCCACGTTCTGGAACGGTACGACGACGCTGAGTCGCGGGGCGGCCTCGGGCATGGTCCCTCCGGGTTCGACGGGTGCCGGTCGCGGACAGGAGCGGAGCTTGAGCCGAAGCTCTGCGACCAGCGATATCCATCAGACCGGGACAGTCCGGGATCTCCGTGGGAGACGTCGGGGCGGCGTCCGGGAGTCCTCCGGGAATCGCGCGGCGGCGGCTCCTGGAGGACCCCCGGCGCTCAGGCGGCGGAGCACCCCCGCTCCTCGAAGGCGGCCGCGCTCGTGTGGCTGCCTTCGGGCAGATACGGGCCCATCACCCGCTTCTCGTCGTCCCCGGTCCTCGTGTTCTGCGGGACGTGGGTGAAGCTTTTCGCGGGGAGCATGTTGCGCATCAGCACATAGCCGTCGTTCACGTGACCGGCTCCGTCGCCCTTCTCGGGCCAGGCGATCCAGTCGATGCCGCACGCGGCCGTGGCATTGCGTGGCCGGTCCTCGGGCCGGCTCACGACGACCGTGTAGTAGCCGTTCTTGTCGGGGTGCAGCTGCTCGTCGTACAGGCAGCTGCGTTTTCCCTCGACGCGCGTGCTCCACGCCTCGTACGAGCACATCGACCAGTAGCGCAACTGTCCGGAGCCCATCCGCTTGTCGCCGTCGTGGGTCGCCGGGGTCGTCGGCAGCTTGCCGCGCAGGACGGTGACCGGGCCGAGGTCGCGGCTGAGGCGGGCGGACACGTAGGCGTTGTCGAGGTTGGAGTACTGGCCGACGGAGCGGGGCGGGGCCGGGGTGCACCGGTCGTGGTACGTGCAGTCGCGCAGCCATTGCGTGGTGTAGGAGGCGTGCCAGCGCACCGGATCGGAGGCAGGGAAGCCGACCGGCTTGCCGGGCTGTTCACGCAGCGTGTTGTACTCGTCGATCGGCTGGACACGCGGGCCGCCCTGCTCGCCGGGCTCCAGGGCGTCGCACACCTTCGAACCGGTCACCTTGGTGCCGTCGGCCAGGGTGAGCACCGGCTCGGGCAGGCCGACTCCGCCGCTCACGTCGCGGCCGCGATCGGGCACGTACACGCGGTAGACGAGCGACTGGGCGTTGCTGCCCTGCTTGCCCGCGTACAGCGTGTTGGGCCGCTGGTCCGCCGGGTCCTTCGGCGGTGTGCGCGGGTCGACCTGGACGGTCCAGTCACGCTTGGGGAAGGTCCGCTTGGCACCGGTGAGGAACGGGTTGCGGGACCCTGGATCGGGCCGGATCTGCTGGTCGTTGAGGGCGGTCAGCGGGGTGGCAGCGGTCGGTTCGTAGGAATTGAGCGACTGGTAGCGGGCGTGCGCGTAGGCGCCGTTCAGGGTCAGCTTCGCGCCCTTGGGGAGCGTGTAGTGGCTCGCCCAGTACAGGGCGCCCGTGTCGAGGTAGGCGAAGTTGAACTTGTCCTGCTCGGAGGTGAAGGGGCCCGTCCAGAAGCAGGACGAGGCGCTGTCGGACGTGGCGGGTTCCCGACGCTCGGCCGCGGCGGAGCCGAGCGGGGCGAGGACCGCCGCGGGCAGCAGGCAGGCCGCGGCGGCGAGCAGCAGCCGCTGCCGCCGTCCGCTGGGGACCCGCCTCGGAAATCTCAATCGCATGGCGCTCCCAAATCACGTCATGTGGACCGCCGGACGGTTGGTTCGACGGTGGCGCGAATCTAGGCATCGTTTAGCGTTCCGTCAATGATCTGTGCAGGCTTTGACCCATGTACGGAAGTTGTGGAAGCTCAGACCCCGGGGATCTCGGCCCATACGCAGTGGCCGCCCGCGAGCCTGCGGCTGCCCCAGGCCCCGCCGGCCAGCCGGTCCACGAGCAGCAGACCGCGGCCCCGTTCGACCGAGCCCGGCGGCACGGGCGCGCGCCGCAGGACGGCGGCGGGAAGGCCGGGCCCCCGGTCGAGCACCTCGATGCACAGCGTGCGGCTCACGGTGAGGCGCAACTGGTAGGGACCGCGGGCGTGTTCGCAGGCGTTGGCGACGAGTTCGCTGGCGACGAGGACGGCGGCGTCGAGGGTGCGCTGGCCGACGTCGTACGCGCGCAGCGCCTGCCGCACCCGCTCGCGGGCCTGGGCGGCCGCCAGCTCGACGGACTGGTTCCAGGTCAGCAACGGGCGGGAGCGTTCCGCGTATTCGGGCAGCGCCTGCCGACCGGCCACGGCGTGCTGCTCGCTCTGCCCGTTCGCACGGTAGACGTACATGACGGCTCCTCCGGATCGGTAGGTGGTGGTGGCCCTCTCCCATGACATTCGACGCCGCCGGGAAACCGGTTTGGATACAGCGCGCGATCGCCGGGAGTTCCGTGGGAATTCGCCGGGAGGCGTCCGCCGGCCCGGCGTCGCGTACGGTGTGCGCAGCTCAGTGGAGTGGAGGGATTGTCACGGAGGCGGACTTGGCGGACAGCGGCAACGGCACGACGGGCGCGGGGGCCCCCCGCAAGAAGGCCGTCAAGAAGGCCGCCATGGACAGCGAGGCCACGAGCAAGCTCCTTGAGCACGCCGCCCTCGAACTCATCGAGCGGGACGGCGTCCTGGCGGGCCTGAACCTGCGCGAGGTCGCCGACCGGGCCGGGGTGAACCGCGGCCTCGTCTACCACTACTTCGGCTCCCGCCGTGACCTGCTGCGCGCCGCCCTACAGCGCACGGCGGCCGAGCGGCGGGCCCGGCTCCTCGTCGAGGAGGGACCGCGGCGCTTCGGGGACCGGGTGACGCGCTCGGTGCGCGGCTGCGTGCGGCTCGCGTCCTCGGTCCGGCTGCTGGTCCTGCTGATGCTGGACGGCGACACGAAGCTGAAGACGATGCCCTTCCGCGAGCAGACCCAGGAGCGACTGCGCACCGACATCGACAGTGGATACGTGGCGGACGACGTGGACCCCGTCGCGCTGCACGCCTTCCTTCAGTCGGTCAACTACGGCTACGTACTGGCGCGTTCGTCGCTTGCCAAGGAGTTCGGCATCGGGGTGCGCGATCTCGACGAGCGGTTCGTCGCTCTCCTGGACCGGATGAGTGCGGGCGTCGACGGGCCGGCCGCGACGGCGGACGAGGACGCCGGTCAGAACTCACGGTCGGGGTCGAACACGTAGCCGTAGCCGCGCTTGGTGTGGATCGCGGGCGGGCCCAGCGGGTCGAGCTTGCGGCGCAGATACCGGATATAGGTGTCGACGGCGTCCCGGCCCTGGTGGTGCGGGCCCCACACCGCGCCGAGGATCTGCTGGCGCGACAGCACCTGCCGGGGGTGGGCCATCAGGAATTCGAGCAGCCCGTACTCCGTGGGAGTCAACTCCACGGGGGTTCCGGCACGGGTGACGGTGCGGGTCTCCTGGATCAGCGCGATATCGCCGACCTGCACGCCCGCGGGGCCGTCCGGCTCCTTTGGCCGGGGCTCGGCCTGCGGCACGGCGACCTCCCGTTCCCACACGCACCGCCGGATCAGCGCCCTGATGCGCATCTGGATCTCCGTGGCGTCGGCGGGCACCACGATGTAGTCGTCCGCGCCCGCGGCGAACGCGGCCACGCGCCGGTTGGCCTCGGTGTTCCGGGTGAGGAGGACGACGGGCACGGTGTCCCCGCCGCCGCGCAGCTCACGCACCATGTCGATAGCGCTGCCGTCCGGGAGGTCGGTCACGCTGATCACCAGGTCGGGTGCCGCGTCTGCGGCCCGCTCGACCAGTTCGGCGGCGGTGACGGCGGTGACCGCGTCCAGTCCCAGGAGTTCTTTGCACAGCATGGCCGCACGCTCGGCCGGGACGTGCTCGCCGCACCCGAGGAGAGCCTTGCGGAAGTGACCGATATAGGCGGAATGCACGGCTTGAGTCTATGCGGAACCCCGTGTTCGGTCGGGTCCTGCCACGGCCCGACCGGCGCACGACCGGCCCCCGTACCACCCCGGCGCACCCCCTGTCGTCACGCCCTCGCCGCGTGAAAGGATTCCCGGACACAACTCCGACACAGCACGCCCGCAGGAGGCCCGCATGCGTAGGAGGACGGGCGGGCTGTTCACGACCGGTGACGGAACGGTGGTGATGCTCGCCGAACAGCGCCCCGGCGCCGACGGCCAGTGGCGGATCACCGCCCGCACCCAGGCCGGCCGGCAGATCGCCGAGGTCAGGTTCCGGCTGTGCGAACAGTGCGCGGTCGGCCGGATACAGGCGATCTGGGTCGACGAGCCGTGGCGCCGCGAGGGGATAGGGCACGAGCTGCTGCGCGGCGCGATCGCCGTCGGTGACGGCTTTCGCTGGACCACCACGCTGCAGTCGTCGATGGGCCGCCGCTTCTTCGTCGCCATGGGCGACACCGAGGGTGTGGAACTGCTGCACGGCCGGCCGCTGTGCCCGCACATGATGGGGCGGTGGGGCCGGGCCTGGGCGAGACGGGCGGCGGCCTGAACCGGCCGCCGTCGGCTCCGGATCTCCCTTGCATGGACCGACACCTCTTGGGTACGCGGGGCGCCATCCGCCCGTACTCCAGAGGGGACATCGACCATGCACGAGAACTCCATCCCGCAGAACGGCCCCTCCCCCGCACAGCAGGCACTGAGCGCCCTCAGCCTGAACACGGAGGACCAGGGCGCACTCGACAAGCTCGCCGAGTGCGAGGTCCTCGTCCCCGTGCCCGACGAGGTGGGCGCGGAACAGGACACGGCCTCCGCGGCGCTGTCCCTGCCGGTCATCGAGCAGCCCGGCGGCGAGCAGCTGGTCCCGTTGTTCACGTCCGAGCTGCGCATGTCGGAACTGCTTCCGTTCATTTCGCGCTGCACGACGGTCCCGCTCGGCGCGCTCGCCTCGCGCTGGCCGACGGAGTTGTCGATGACGATCGACGCGGGTTCGCCGGACGCCCTGACGCTCAACGGCGAGGGCGTACGGGAGTTGCTCGGCCACCGGGCCTGAGCAAGCCGGACCGCGGAACCCCCCACCGACACAACTGAGGACCACCGAGGAGGCCCCGTGCCCTTCCGTGACCGTACGCACGCCGGTGAAGAGCTCGCCCTGCGGCTGCTGGAATGGGCCGACTCCAGCGACCTCATGGATCCGGTCGTGCTGGCGCTGCCCCGCGGGGGCGTCCCCGTGGCGGCGCCCGTCGCACACGCGCTGCACGCGCCGCTCGACGTGCTGGTCGCCCGCAAGATCGGTGTGCCGGGCCGGCGCGAGACCGCGATCGGCGCGGTCGTCGGCGAGGAACCCCCGCTGTTCGACCGGGTGGCCCTCGAACTCCTGGGCCTGAGCGAGGACGGGCTCGGCTCCGACATCGCCGAGGCCAGGAACGAACTGCGCCGCCGTGACCACTTGTACCGCGCCGGACGCCCCGCACCGCCGGTCGAGGGCCGGACGGTCGTCCTCGTCGACGACGGACTCGCCACCGGCCTCACCGCCACCGCCGCCCTCTTCTCGCTGCGCCGTCAGAACCCGGCGGGTCTCGTTCTCGCGGCCCCCGTCGGCAGTCCGCAGACCGTGGCGGACCTGCGCGGGCACACCGGCGACGTGATCTGCCTCGACCAGCCGCCGGAATTCCAGGCCGTGAGCGAGGGCTACGAGCGGTTCCCGCAGGTCACGGACGCGGAGGTGCTGGACGTACTGAACTCGTTCCACGCGCAGGAGGAGCGCCACGAGAAGAGCGGGCGGCGCGGCTGAACCGCAGCGGGAGTCACCACCCCGTGAGCACCAGATGGTTGACCAGCAGGGCGAGCACCACCTGTGCGGCGAGCCACGGTCTGGCCCGGGGCAGGAAGGCGCAGGCGGGGACGAGCCACAGGGCGAAGGGCAGCCAGATCCGTTCGGTCTCCGCCTTGCTCATGCCGGACAGGTCGGCGACGAGCAGGGCGAGGAGCGCGGCTCCCGTGAGGAGCGCGAGCCGCGCCTGCCCGCTCTCCCTGTCGTCCGGGCGGACGAGGAGCCCGGCCGTTCGTCGCAGCCCCGCCACCGTCGCCACGCCGACGACCAGCACGGTGCATGCGAGGTTGGCCCACACCCAGTAGCCGTACGGCCGGATGCCGCCCGCGCCCTGGTAGTAACGGGTCGTCAGCAGCTGGTACGCCTCCCACCAGTTGAACCCGGCGAGCGTGAACGCGGCCGGTACGACCGCGAGTCCGGCGCAGAACAGCACCGCGAGCGCCACCGGCCGCTCCCGCACCCTCCCCCGCCCGAGGAAGAGGACCGCGAGACCGATCAGTGCGAACAGCGTGAGCCCGTACGAGAGATAGCAGGTCAGCCCGAACAGCAGCCCCGCCCCTGCCGCCCACAGGACCGAACGGCCGCTCACCGCGAGCGCGAGCAGCGCGACCGCCCAGGCGGCGACAGCGGCGAAGTACGCATCGGCCGAGGCCCCCATCCACACCGCGCCCGGCACGACGACGAGGAACGGGGCGGCGCGGCGCACCAGTTCCTCCCCCGCGAGCGCGCGCACGGCGACGAGCACGGCCACGCACGCCGTCGCGCCGACGGCGATGCACCACAGGCCGGCCCAGCCCCCGCCGCCGAGCCCGACACGGTCGAGGAGGACGAAGGTGAGCGGGGCGGCGGGCGGGTGGCCTGCCGTGTGGGCGGGCCAGTGGTCGGGTGAGTCGATGAGGATGTGCCGGGTGTAGGTGCGCAGGGTCGCCGGGATGTCGTGGAAGCGGTCGATGACCTGGAGGTACTCGTACTTGGTGGTGAGGCGTTTCGCGATGCCGCGGTGCCAGCCGTCGATCAGGGCGAGGGAGAGGATCCAGGCGGTCGCGGTGGCCCACGCTGTGGCGAGCAGTGCGCGCCAGTTCAGCCGGGCCGCGAGCACGGGCCCGTAGGCGACGACGGCGGCGGCCACGGCGAGGGCGGCGGGTGTGCCGGGGCCCAGGTGCGGGAGCCATCTTCCGTACAGCGGTGGCGTGCCGACGTGCAGGGTGCCGTAGGTGTCCTCCATGTGGCGGCCGATGAGCGCGGCGGCCGCCACGAGGAGGAGCGCTGCCGCGGCGGCGTACAGGTCGCGGCGGGTGCCGCGCGGTTCGGTGCGGGGGGTCACACGGGAACGCTAGGCCGAGAGGCGGCCCGCGCTGCGCCGACCGGCCCTGATGTCAGCGTTTCGTCATGAGTCGCGCACCCCGATGGGCGGTCCCCGCGGCCTACGGTCGAGTCATGCGCGACACCCCCGCCTCCCCCTCCTTCTGGCGCAGCCCGCTGCGCGGCCCCTGGCTCACCTCCGTGCTGGGTCTGGTGCTGCTCTTCGGCATCACGGTGCTGTTCGTGACGGGCCTCGTCTCGTACGCGGCCTACAACCCGGGGCTCGCCCCGGTCAACGACAAGACCCCGGACAAGGGGATCCTCGGCTTCTACCTCTTCGCCTGGCCGACGGACCCGCACTGGCTGTACCGGCTCACGCAGGGTGTGCATGTCACGCTCGGCATCACGCTGATCCCCGTACTCCTCGCGAAGCTGTGGTCGGTGGTGCCGAAGCTGTTCGCGCTGCCGCCTGCCCGTTCGCTGGCGCACGCGCTCGAACGTGTCTCGCTGTTGCTGCTGGTGGGCGGCGGGCTCTTCGAGTTCGTCACGGGGGTGTTGAACGTTCAGCTCGATTACCTCTTCCCCGGTTCGTTCTATCCGCTGCACTTCTACGGGGCGTGGGTGTTCTTCGCCGCGTTCGTGGCGCACGCGGTGCTGAAGGTTCCGGCGGCGATGCGGAACGTGCGAAAGGCGCGCGAGGAGGGCGAGTTGGTGGCCCCGCGACCCGATCCGCCGACGGTGTCGCGGCGTGGTGCGCTGTGGTTCGTGGGCGGCGGCTCGCTGCTGTTGTTCGGAACGACGGCGGGGCAGAGCTTCGACGGGCCGCTGCGCCGCACCGCGCTGCTCGCCCCGCACGGCGGCGCCGACCCGGGCCCCGGCCCGAACGGCTTCCAGATCAACAAGACCGCCGCCTACGCGGGGATCGACCGAGCGGAGACGGCGGAGGACGCGTGGCTCCTCGTCGTGGTCGGCAGCTCGGGCCGCACGGTGCGCCTCGGCCGCGCCGAGCTCTCCCAACTCCCGTTGCACAGCTCGTCGTTGCCCATCGCCTGTGTTGAGGGCTGGTCGACGTCCGATCAGTGGTGGCGCGGAGTGCGGCTGCGTGATCTCGCGGCGTTGGTGGGTCACGACGGCGATCCGCCGGATGTGCTCGTGGAGTCGCTGCAGCGGCGCGGCGCCTTCCGGCACGCGGCGCTGCGCGCCAACCAGGTCGCCGATCCGCGCTCGCTGCTCGCCCTGTACGTCAACGGGGAGGACCTCTCCCCGGACCACGGCTACCCGGCGCGCGTGATCGTGCCGGCCGCGCCGGGTGTCCTCAACACCAAGTGGGTGGCTCGGCTCACCTTCGGGAAGGTGTGACCGTGATGTCTCTCCTGCGCCGCCGTCGCGTGCCGTTGGGCAGTCTGCTTCAACTCCTTTTGCTGTGCGGCTCGTTCGCGCTCGCCGGGTATGCGGGGGTGCGGCTGCTGTCCGACGACTGGTTCGGGGTGGCGCTGTGGTTCGTGGGGGCCGCCCTCGTGCACGACCTCGTGCTGGTGCCGCTGTACGCGGGGGTCGACCGACTGCTCGTACGCGGGTTCGCGGCGGCCGGGCGGCGGGAACGGGTGGGGTACGTCCGCGTCCCCGCCGCCCTGTCGGGGCTGCTGCTGCTCGTCTGGTTCCCGCTGATCAGCGGGGCGGTGGACGAGCGCTTCCGGTCCGCGACCGGCCGCTCCGCCGAGGTGTACCTCGGTCACTGGCTCCTGGTCACGGCCGCACTCTTCGCGGGGTCCGCGCTGCTGCTCGCGGTGCGGGTGCGCAGCGCGGCGAAGCAGCGGCCACCCACGGACCACTGACCGTCGGGGCGCAGGCCGACCCCGGCCGCGTAGCGGAGCAGGGCGGGGGTACCGAGGCGGGCCCATGGGAAGGGGCGGTCGCCGGGCCGGCCGGGCTGTCCCGGGGAGTCGGTGACCTGCACGCTGGCGCGTTCGTCCACGTCGACGGGTGCCGTCTCGGCCATCAACAGGCCGCCCGGGGCCAGGAGTTGGGAGACGCGGGCGAGCAGGGCGTGCGGTTCGCCGCCGATGCCGATGTTGCCGTCCATCAGCAGCACGGTGTTCCAGCGGCCCTCGCCGGGCAGCGGGTCGAACACGGAGCGGCACAGCGCCTGGCCGCCGAGGCTTCGGCTGTGGGTGACGGCGGCGTCGCTGACGTCGACGCCGAGCGCGGCGCGGCCGCGCGCGGCGAGTTCCGCGACGAGGCGTCCGGGGCCGCAGCCGACGTCGAGCACGGCGCCCTCGCAGCGGTCGAGCACCTGCCGGTCGACGGCGTCGGCCCGCGCACACCAGCGCTCGACCTCCAGGGGCAGCAGCCAGCCGTCGGTGCGGCGCAGGAAGAGGGGGCCGCGGCCGGCGCGCAGGGCGGCGGAGTACGGGTCGGCGCCCGCCCAGGGGGCGGTGGGCGTGCTCACCGAGGGGCCCATGGGCGTTCTCACTGGTGCGCCCCTGCCGTACATCGCGCCAGGCGCGCGGCGAACCGGCCGTGCGGCGCCTGAGCGGCCACGGCCGCGGCGTCCTCGGCGGTGTCCACGTCGCGCAGCGGCGGCAGGTCGCGCACGGTGAGGCCCGCCTCGACGAGCCGGGCGCGCTGCGCGGCGCCGGTGTGCGCCGTGGACATGGGCACGCCGCGCAGCAGCTCCGGGTCGGGTTCCGCCAGGCCGAGGGCCCAGAAGCCGCCGTCGAGCGCGGGGCCGAACCAGGCGTCGCAGTCGGCGAAGTCGACGGTGAGCAGGTCGGGGCGGACCTGCGGGGTGTCCATTCCGATGAGGAGCGCGGGCCCGTCGCACTGGGCGAAGGCAGCCGCGAGCCGCTCGTCGAGGCCGCCCGCGCACTGCGGCACGACCTCGAAGCCGGGCGGCAGCCAGGGGCCCGGCGCGCCGTCGAGCACGAGGACACGGCGGGCGGCCGGGGCCTCGGCGACCGCCTCCAGGGTGTCGGCGAGCGCGGCCTCGGCGAGCTCCGCCGCCTCCTGGGGTGTGAAGGGCGGGGTGAGCCGGGTCTTGACCCGGCCGGGGAGCGGCTCCTTGGCGATGACCAGGAGGTCGGGAGGGGCACTCATCGGGCGCTCCCTTCCGGTACGGGCGTCTCGTTCGGCACGGCGCTCACCGGACGCTCCCTTCACGTACGGGTGTCTCGTTCAGCACCCGGTTCATGTCGCGCACCGCGTGCCAGGTGCCGCGCCAGGTGCCTGTCACCTTGGAGGCGCCAGTGCGCGGCAGGTACGGCACGTCGTGTTCGGCGATCCGCCAGCCGGCGTCGGCGGCGCGCACCACCATCTGGAGCGGGTAGCCGCTGCGCCGGTCGGTGAGGCCGAGTCCGAGCAGCGCCTCGCGGCGGGCGGCGCGCAGCGGGCCGAGGTCGTGCAGGCGCAGTCCGGTCCTGCGGCGCAGCATGCGGGCGAGCGCGAGGTTGCCCGCGCGGGCGTGCGCGGGCCAGGCGCCGCGCTCTGTCGGGCGGCGCCGTCCGAGCACCAGGTCGGCCTCGCCGTCGGCCACTTCGCGCACGAAGGGGACGAGCAGGCCGGGGTCGAGGGAGGCGTCGCAGTCGCAGAAGCACACGATGTCGGCGTCGGACGCGGTCAGGCCGGCGTGGCAGGCGGCGCCGAATCCGCGCCGCTCCTCGCGCACGACCTGGGCGCCCAGCGAGCGCGCGATTCCGGCGGAGCCGTCGGTCGAGCCGTTGTCGACGACGAGGGCGCGCCAGTGCGCCGGGATCCGGTCGAGGACCCAGGGCAGGGCCTCGGCCTCGTTGAGGCAGGGAAGGACCACGTCGACGGTGGTGGGTGGGCTTGTCACGGGTCTCAGCCTACGAGCCCGATTCAGACATTTCGGGTGCGAGATCCTTACGAAACACGGACGTCGACCGCTCCGCCCCCGCCGCGCCGCCCCGCCCGCGCGGCGCGGTGTGAGGCTGGGGGCATGCAGCAGTCATACGAGCCCACGGGGGCAGGCCCCGACGGCGGCGCGGCCCGCGTCCTGGTCGTCGACGACGACCCGACCGTCGCCGAGGTGGTGGCGGGTTACCTGGACCGCGCGGGCTACCGCGTGGACCGCGCCGACGACGGCCCCGCGGCCCTCGCGCGCGCCGCCGCGCACCGCCCCGACCTGGTGGTGCTCGACCTGATGCTGCCCGGCATGGACGGCCTGGAGGTGTGCCGCCGAATGCGTGAACGCGGCCCCGTCCCCGTCATCATGCTGACCGCGCGCGGCGACGAGGACGACCGGATCCTCGGCCTGGAGGTCGGCGCGGACGACTACGTGACGAAGCCGTTCAGCCCGCGCGAACTGGTGCTGCGCGTGGAGTCGGTGCTGCGCCGCGCCCGCCCGGCCACCGCCCGGCAGCGCCCGCTCTACGCGGCAGGCCTCAACGTCGACCCGGCGGCGCGCCGCGTCACCCGGGACGGCACCGAACTCGCCCTGACCCTGCGCGAGTTCGACCTCCTCGTCTTCTTCCTGCGCAATCCGGGGCGGGCGTACAGCCGGGAGGACCTGATGCGCGAGGTGTGGGGCTGGGAGTTCGGCGACCTGTCGACGGTCACCGTCCACATCCGCCGGCTGCGGGGCAAGGTCGAGGACGATCCGGCGCGCCCGCGCCTGATCCAGACGGTGTGGGGCGTGGGCTACCGCTTCGAACCCACCACGACGCCCGAGACCGCCGAGCGGGAGGCCTGACCGTGCGCGACATCCTCGTCATCGCCCTGTACGCCTTCGCGGGCGCCGCCGCCACGGGCCTCGCCGGGGCGGGCGCGCTGAGGCTGCTGCGGCGGCGCTCGCTGACCGCCTCGATCGCCGTGGTGGCCACCGTCGGCGTGGTGGCGATGCTCGCGGGCACGCTCGCCGTGGCGTGGGCGATGTTCCTGTCGCCGCACGACCTGACCGTGGTGACGATGGTCGTCGCGATGGCGGCGGCCGTGTCACTGGCGACCGCGCTGGTCCTCGGCCGCTGGGTGGTGGCACGCAGTCGCGAACTGGCCGTGGCCGCGCGCTCGTTCGGCGACGGCGGCGACTTCGCCGCGCCCGTCGCCCCGGCCACCGCCGAACTGGAGGAGCTGAGCCGTGAGCTGGCGGCGACCAGCGCGAAGCTCGCCGCCTCCCGGGAGCGCGAGCGGGCCCTGGAGACCTCGCGACGCGAGCTGGTCGCGTGGATCTCGCACGATCTGCGTACGCCTCTCGCGGGTCTGCGCGCCATGGCGGAGGCGCTGGAGGACGGTGTCGCGGCCGACCCGGACCGCTATCTGCGGCAGATGCGCACGGACGTCGAGCGGCTCAACGACATGGTGGGTGACCTCTTCGAGCTGTCCCGCATCCACGCGGGCGCGCTGCCGCTCGCCCCGGCCCGCATGTCCCTGTACGACCTGGTCAGCGACGCGCTGGCGGGCGCGGACCCGCTGGCGCGCGAGCACGGGGTGCGGCTGGTCGGCGAGCAGGTGGAGCCGGTGCCGGTGGAGGTCGACGGCAAGGAGATGAGCCGCGTCCTGGGCAATCTCCTCGTCAACGCGATCCGCCGCACTCCCGCGGACGGCACGGTCGCCGTCGCCGCGCACCGCTCGCCGGAGGGCGTCGTGGTGTCGGTCTCGGACGCCTGCGGCGGCATCCCGGAGGAGGATCTGCCGCGCGTCTTCGACACCGGGTGGCGCGGCACCCACGCGCGCACTCCCCCGGCAGGAGCGGGCCTCGGCCTCGCGATCGTGCGCGGCATCGTCGAGGCGCACGCGGGCCGGGCCACGGTCCGCAACATCCCCGGCGGCTGCCGCTTCGAGGTCACGCTGCCGAGCACGGCTGGATAGGAACCTGGCTTGGATCTGTATTTGACTTAGACAGAGTCCAAGTTAGGATCTGGAACACGATCAGACCCCTCGATCGCACGAAGGAGCCAGCCTTGCCCGAGAACAACCAGAAGCCGCTGACCACGGTTGCCGGAGCGCCGGTTCCCGACAACCAGAACTCCATGACCTCCGGCCCGCGCGGCCCGATGCTGCTCCAGGACGTGTGGTTCCTCGAGAAGCTCGCGCACTTCGACCGCGAGGTCATCCCCGAGCGCCGGATGCACGCCAAGGGCTCCGGCGCGTTCGGCACCTTCACGGTCACGCACGACATCACGCGGTACACGAACGCGAAGATCTTCTCCGAGATCGGCAAGCAGACCGAGATGTTCGCCCGCTTCTCCACCGTCGCGGGCGAGCGCGGCGCCGCCGACGCCGAGCGCGACATCCGCGGTTTCGCCCTGAAGTTCTACACGGACGAGGGCAACTGGGACCTGGTCGGCAACAACACCCCGGTGTTCTTCTTCCGCGACCCGCTGAAGTTCCCGGACCTCAACCACGCGGTGAAGCGCGACCCGCGCACCAACATGCGCGACCCCGAGAACAACTGGGACTTCTGGACCAACCTCCCCGAGGCCCTGCACCAGGTCACCATCGTGATGTCGGAGCGCGGCATCCCCGCCTCGTACCGGCACATGCACGGCTTCGGCTCGCACACGTACAGCCTGATCAACGCCGAGGGCGAGCGGTTCTGGGTGAAGTTCCACCACCGCACCCAGCAGGGCATCAAGAACCTCACCGACGCCGAGGCCGAGGCCCTGGTCGGCAAGGACCGCGAGTCGCACCAGCGCGATCTGTTCGACTCGATCGAGAACGGCGACTTCCCGAAGTGGAAGCTGTTCGTCCAGGTCATGCCGGAGGCCGACGCGGACAGCTACCGCTTCCACCCCTTCGACCTCACCAAGGTCTGGTCGAAGAAGGACTACCCGCTGATCGAGGTCGGCGAGTGGGAGCTCAACCGCAACCCCGACAACTACTTCGCCGACGTGGAGCAGGCCGCCTTCACCCCGGCCAACGTGGTGCCCGGCATCAGCTACTCGCCGGACAGGATGCTCCAGGGCCGGCTGTTCTCTTACGGTGACGCCCAGCGCTACCGGCTCGGCGTGAATCACCACCAGATCCCGGTCAACGCGCCGAAGAACCCGGTGAACTCCTACCACCGCGACGGCGCCATGCGCGTCGACGGCAACCAGGGGGCCACCCCCGGTATCGAGCCCAACTCGTACGGCCGCTGGCGCGAGCAGACCGCCTACCGCGAGCCGGCCCACGCCGTGGGCGCCGTCGCCGACCGGTTCGACTTCCGCGAGGACGACGACAACTACTTCGAGCAGCCCCGCGATCTGTTCCGGCTGATGAGCGCCGAGCAGCAGCAGGTCCTGTTCGAGAACACGGCACGCGCGATCAACGGCGCGTCGCAGGCGACCGTCGAGCGGCACATCGCCAACTGCACGCAGGCCGACCCGGCCTACGGCGAGGGCGTCCGCAAGGCGATCGAGGCCCTGGCTGCGGGCGAACTCTGAGCCCACGCGGGGAGCCCGGTGCGTTCGGCGCACCGGGCTCCGTCTCTTCGTCTCTTCGTCCCGTACGTATCTCAGGAGTGGTTGGCGTGAACAGCGGCGCACTGACACCCGAGCAGACCGAGCGGGTCATCGCCCTCGCCCAGGACCTGGCGCGGGAGGGCAGCACGGCGGAACTGGTGGAGTTCGTGGAGCACGGGCTGCCCGTCGACGTGACGGACGCGCAGGACAACAGCCTGCTGATGCTGGCCGCCTACCACGGTCACGCCGACACGGTGCGCGCCCTGCTCCGCCTCGGCGCCGACCCGGACCTGCGCAACGCCCGCGACCAGTCACCCGTCGCCGGTGCCTTGTTCAAGGGCGCGGACGACGTGGTGACGGTCCTGCTCGAAGCGGGCGCTGACCTCGACGCGGGCACCCCCACGGCGCGTGCCGCGGCGGCGATGTTCGGTCGCGAGCACCTGCTGCCCGGCTGACCGGGGCTCAGCGTTCCATCGCGGTGCGCGCGAACTCCCGTACGCCGTCGGCGAATTGGACCTCGGGCTTCCAGCCGAGGTCGGCGCGGAGCCGCGCCGAGTCCGCGGTGATGTGCCGGACGTCGCCGAGCCGGTACTCCCCCGTCACGACGGGGTCCGGCCCGCCGTACGCCGCCGCGAGCGCGGACGCCATCTCGCCGACGGTGTGCGGGGTGCCGCTGCCGGTGTTGTAGGCGCGCAGCGCGCCACCCGGCCCGGCATCGGCCTCGAGGGCCACGGCGTTGGCCTCGGCGACGTCCCGTACGTGCACGAAGTCGCGCCGCTGGCGGCCGTCCTCGAAGACGCGGGGTGCCTCGCCGCGGGCGAGCACGGAGCGGAAGAAGGAGGCGACTCCGGCGTACGGGGTGTCTCGGGGCATCCGCGGCCCGTACACGTTGTGGTAGCGCAGCGAGACCGCGGTGCCGCCGGTCGAGCGTGCCCAGGCGGCGGCGAGGTGTTCCTGCGCAAGCTTGGTCGCGGCGTACACGTTGCGCGGGTCGGCGGGGGCGTCCTCGCCGACGAGACCGGGCGCCAACTCGGCGCCGCAGTCGGGACATCGGGGCTCGAACCGGCCCGCGTCCAGGTCGGAGGCGGCGCGCGGCCCGGGCCGTACGACGCCGTGGTGCGGGCAGGCGTAGCGCCCCTCCCCGTAGACGACCATCGACCCGGCGAGCACGAGGCGCGGCACACCGGCCTCGGCCATCGCGGCGAGCAGCACGGCCGTGCCGAGGTCGTTGCGGGACACGTACTCGGCGGCGTCGGCGACACCATTGCCGAGCCCGACCATGGCCGCCTGATGACACACGGCGTCGACGCCCGCCAAGGCGCGGGCGACCGCGTCGGCATCGCGTACATCGGCGCCGGGGTCCTCCCGGACGTCGAACACGACGGGCTCGTGACCGCGCGCGGCCAGCGCCTCGACGACATGGGACCCGATGAACCCGGCACCGCCGGTGACCAGAACTCGCATGCCGCCACGCTAGATCCCACGCCCCGGCACACCACGGCAACGGGCCGATGCGTCACGACTCCGTAAGACACGGCCGGCCCGGTCGGACACCAATCCTCTAGTGCGTCCCGACGTTCACCCCACGCCGTCACGTTCTCGACGGTGCGGCGCCCCTCTTCGATCAGTCCACCATCCGGCTTCCACGCGGGCACACGTGACATCGTGGACCTCTGCCTCGGCGACCGCGCGAGCCCGACCCGACGAAGCCCACCGAAAGGCGCCGGCCCATGCCCCTGCCCCGCACCCCCGAAGGACGACCGGCCACCGACGGCAGCGAGCAGTCGTTCCGGGAGGCCGGGCGGCAGATCCCGTTCGTACGCCTGGAGCAGGCACACGACGCAAAGCGTCGGCCCTAGGACAGTTCCGCGTGCGTACGTCGGCGGCCCCCGGGTACCCGGCGGGCACTGCACCGAAGTCCACCGAGACGAGACGACGACACGGAGGACAAGCACCATGACGGCATCCGTCGAGACCGGTGACGTCACCGGCACGCTGGACAAGGACTACAACCTCGTCTGGTTCGTCGAGTCCTGCCTCAGCAACGCACTGCGCCTGGAGACGTACATCCACGACGCGGAGCGCACCCAGGACAAGGAACTCGCCGAGCTGTTCCGCAAGGCGCAGGCCGACAGCCGCAAGGGCGCCGAGATGGGCAAGCAGCTGCTGCGCTCGCGGCTGCAGGGCTGAACCGTCTGCGGCGCCGCCCATGGTGCGGCGCCGCACACGGCGGGACAATGTGTTGTATCCGGCCCACCCCGGGACGGACCCGGCACACTCGTCGAAGGCGGCGCCCGTGAGCGACGACGGCTATTACGACCTGGGATCCTTCCACCGCGAGATCACGACCTCCGCACCGGAGGCCCAACTCTGGTTCGACCGTGGCCTGTTGTGGGTGTACGGCTTCCGCCACGAGGAGGCCGCCCACTGCTTCGAGCAGGCCGTCGCGGCCGACGAGCAGTGCGCCATGGCCCACTGGGGCCTCGCCTACGCGCTGGGCCCCAATTACAACAAGCCGTGGGAGGCGTTCGACGAGCGCGATCTGACGTCGTCCGTCGAGCGCACGCATCACGCGGTCCAGCGGGCCGCGCTCGCCGCCGCCCGCGCGACACCGGTGGAGCAGGCGCTGATCGACGCCCTCACGTCCCGCTACCCGTCCGCCGGGCCCGCGCCCGACCAGTCGGTGTGGAACGAGGAGTACGCGCAGGCCATGGGCAAGGTCTACGCGAACCACCAGGACGACCCGGACGTCGCGGCGCTGTACGCCGACGCCCTGATGAACCTCACGCCCTGGCAGCTGTGGGACCTGCCCACCGGCCGCCCCGCCGACGGCGCCCGCACCGTCGAGGCGCGCGAGGCGCTCGAACGCGCACTCGCGCGACCGCAGGGCCGTGACCACCCGGGCCTGCTGCACCTCTACATCCACCTCATGGAGATGTCCCCGACGCCCGAACAGGCGCTGCCGGTCGCCGACCGGCTCCGGGGCCTGGTCCCCGACGCGGGCCATCTGCACCACATGCCCTCGCACATCGACGTGCTGTGCGGCGACTACCGGCGCACCATCGCCGCCAACACCCGTGCCGTCGAGGCCGACGAGAAGGCGCTGGCCCGTGACGGCGCCATGAACTTCTACACGCTCTACCGCTGCCACAACCTCCACTTCCGCCTCTACGCCGCGATGTTCGCGGGCCAGGCGGAGGTGGCCTTCGACTCCGTGGACCGCCTGGAGGCGGCAGTCCCCGAAGAGTTGCTGCACCTCCAATCCCCGCCCATGGCGGACTGGCTGGAGGGTTTCCTCGGCATGCGCGTGCACGCCCTGATCCGCTTCGGCCGCTGGCAGGACCTGATCGACCTGCCACTGCCCGGCGACCCGGAGCTGTACCGCGTGACGACGGCGATGACCCACTACGGCCGGGGCGTGGCCCTCGCCGCGACGGGCCGCACCCGGGAGGCGGCGACCGAACGCGCGCGCTTCACGGCGGCCGTCGAGCGGGTCCCGGAGACCCGCACCATCTACAACAACACCTGCCTCGACCTCCTCGCCGTCGCCGCCGCGATGCTCGACGGCGAACTCGCCTACCGCACGGGCGACTTCGACGAGGCGTTCACCCACCTCCGCCGCGCCATCGAACTCGACGACGCCCTCCCCTACGACGAACCGTGGGGCTGGATGCAGCCGACCCGGCACGCGTACGGCGCGCTGCTCCTGGAACAGGGCAGGGTCGCGGAGGCCGCCGACGTCTACGCCGCCGACCTGGGCCTGAACGACACCCTGCCGCGCTCGCTGCGCCACCCCCACAACGTGTGGGCGCTGCACGGCCTTCACGAGTGCCTGCTCCGCCTCGGGCGCACCGCGGAGGCCCGGATCATCGCCCCGGAGCTGACGACGGCGCTGGCGGTGGCGGACGTCCCGATCCGCTCGTCGTGCTACTGCCGCCTCGAGACGGCCGACAGCTCGGACGACTGCTGCTCGGACCACCCGCCCACCCCCTGACCGCTTGCCCGTCACCCCTGTTGTCCGTCACTCCTGGTCCTCCAGCAAACGGAACCCGCCACCCCGACAGCCGCCGCACACCTCCCCCTCGCACCGTCCACTGCCGTGGCACTCGCCGCACAGCCCGTCGTGCCACGTCGTCCCGTCCAAGGCGTGGTGCGGGCGCGGATAGTGCGTGTCCGGGAGCACGCACTCCACCTGTGTGTCCGGATGCCGCCGGACACACAGATCCCGACCGGACTGCCGAATCCGGATCTCCTCCGTCATGACTGCCGCTTCCCCTTCCGCTACGACTCCAGGGAAGCACCCGCCACTGACAATCGGGGTCCGACGGGGCTAGTTGCCGTCACTGGTCTGCGCCGTACCGCCGGAGGGGGTCCGTGGCGCGACGGACCCGTCGTCCTGCGAGGCGGCCCAGGAGGCCAGCAGGCGCAGGCTCTGCTCGGACGGGGAGCCGGGCTCGGCGGCGTAGAAGAGCAGGGTGAGGCCGGGGTCGGCGTCGACGGTCGACCCCAGCCAGGAGAGGGCCAGGTCCCCGACGACCGGGTGGTGGAATCGCTTGCTCCCGGTGCCGTGGCGGGTGACGTTGTGCATGCCCCACCTGGCACGGAAGGCTTCGCTGCGGGTGGACAGCTCGCCGACCAGATCGTGCAGGCCCTTGTCGTGGGGGTTGCGCCCGGCCTCGTTGCGCAGCACGTCCACGACCCTGTCGGCGATCACGTCCCAGTCGGGGTAGAAGCGGTGGGACGCGGGGTCGAGGAACTGGTACCGGGCGATGTTCGGCGGCTGGACGTGACTGTTGTACAGGTCGACCCAGAAGGCGCGGCCGAGCCGGTTGGTGGCCAGGAGGTCCAGGCGGCTGTTGACGACGAAGGCGGGCGCCGTGGTGACGGCTTCCAGGGTCCACAGCAGGCTCTCGGGCAGCTTCCGCTGTGCGCCGCTGGGCCGTGGCTGGAGCTGCGTGAGGGCATCGGAGCCCTCCTGGGCACGGGCGAGGTTCCACAGGTGGGCCCGTTCCACGTCGTCGAGCCGCAGGGCACGGGCGACGGCTTCCAGGACGCCCGGGGAGACCCCGGCCAGATTGCCGCGCTCCAGCTTCGCGTAGTACTCGACGCTGACGTCGGCCAGCGCCGCCACCTCGGCCCGGCGCAGCCCCGGCACACGGCGCCGGCTGCCGGCCGGGAATCCGACCTGCTCCGGCGTGATCCTGGCTCGCCGGGAGGTCAGGAACTCACGGGCTTCGTCGCGGTTGTCCACGACTCGACGGTACGTCGTGGTCGCGGCCGGAGCGATGTACTGCCAGTACACCCCTCATCAGTGCCTCGCCCCGCACCTGGAATGCCGGTTTCCTGGATCTCGAAGACATCCCCGACCACGAACACCGAACGCGAACACGAACGCGAACAGGAACAGGACCCTTCACTGATGAACCCCACCTACGACTTCACCGGCCAGGTCGCCCTCGTCACCGGCGCCGCCTCGGGCATGGGCCTGGCCACCGCCCGCGCCTTCGCCGAGGCCGGCGCGGCGGTCGCCCTCGCCGACCTCGACCAGAAGGCCGCCGAGCGTGCGGCCGAGGAGCTGACCACCGCCGGGCACCGGGTGATCGGCGTCGGCTGCGACGTGGCCGACGAGGACCAGGCCGCCGCCATGGTCGCGCGCACCGTGGAGACCTTCGGGCGCCTGGACATGGCCTTCAACAACGCCGGTATCCAGGCGCCGCCCGCCGACGCCGCCGACGAGACCGCCGCGGACTTCGACCGCGTCAACGCGGTGAATCTGCGCGGCATCTGGACGTCCCAGAAGCACGAGCTGCGGCAGATGCGCGCCCAGGGCTCCGGCGCGATCGTCAACTGCTCCTCCCTCGGCGGCCTCGTCGGCCTGCCGGAACGCGCCGCGTACCACGCTTCCAAGCACGGCGTGATCGGTCTGACCAAGAGCGCCGCGGTCGAGTACGCCCCCAAGGGCGTCCGCATCAACGCCGTGTGCCCCGGCGTCATCGAGACCCCGATGGTCGCCGACATGCTCGAAGGTCAGGCCGAGGCCATGGCCGCGATCATCGGCGAGCAGCCCATCGGCCGCCTCGGCACCGCCGACGAGATCGCGAGCGCCGTCCTGTGGCTGTGCAGCCCGGCCGCCTCCTTCGTCGTCGGCGTCGCCCTGCCCGTGGACGGCGGCTTCACCACCCACTGAGCGGTGTCAGGCGGCGGCGCCGCGCTCCGCGGTGACCACCACCGCCGTGTACGGCATCGTGAATCCGCCGCCCATGGCGTCGATCGCGGCGCCCGTGTGGGCCAGCAGGTCCTCCATCTGTCCGGGCCGGTACGTGCCCGCCTCGCCGCTGGTCCGCAGCTGTTCCAGCCAGGCGTCGCGGGTGTACGTGGCCTCCCACTCGAAGCGCCATTCCTCGGGTTCGCCGAACAGGGCGGTGTCGCGCAAGCCGTCGGCGACCTGGGCGAAGACCGCGCCGTACGCGTCGAGGGTGGGGCGGGCCCAGGGGTTGCGCGGGGCGTCGGGCAGGGCCGCGCGGTGGGCGGCGGCGAAGGCGTCCGCGAGTTCCGGGCCGGGGCGGAAGACGTTCCAGAAGAGCGCGAGGCGTCCGCCGGGCCGCAGTACCTCGGCGGCTTTCGCGGCGCCCGCGACGGGGTCGACCCAGTGCCAGGTCTGGCCCGCGACGACCGCGTCGAAGGTGCGGCCCCGCGCGTCCCACGTCTCGAACCTGCCGACTTCCACGTCGAGTCCGTGCACGCGCGCGTACTCCGCCATGCGCGCGTCGACGTCGACGCCGAGGACGGTGCTGCCCGCCGCCCGGAACTGGCGGGACACGATGCCGGTGCCGCAGCCGACGTCGAGCACGTCCGGGCCGGGCACCGCGGCGACGATCCGGGCCACCAGAGCGTCGGGGTAACGGGGCCGGGTGCGGTCGTAGCGGTCGGGGTCGGTGCCGAAGGACTCGGCCATGGCGCGGGCCTTGTGCGGCTCGTTCGGGGCGGTTCCGGGCTGCTTCGACTCACGAGTGGGCATGCGCCCACCATAGTGGGCACTCGCCCACTCTTCTACCCTGAGCCGAACCTGACCCGAACCGAAGCCAACCCGAATCCCAGTCCGACGAAGGAGACCCGCAGGTGCCGACCGGTGTGGCCATACGCGACGCCCGCGAGCAGCTCTTCGACGCGGCCGAGCGCGTCCTCATGCGGGACGGCGCCGCCGCGCTCACCAGCCGGGCGGTCACCGCGGAGGCCGGCTGCGCCAAGGGCGTGCTGCACCGCCACTTCGCCGACTTCGACGCCTTCCTGGCCGACCTCGTCATCGACCGCGCGGGCCGCACGGAGGAGCGGGCCGCCGCGCTCGTCGCGTCCGCCGGCACCCGCCCGGTCGTCGACCTCCTCACGGACGCCCTGACGGACCTGTTCACACCACTCGTCGTCGCCATGGTCGGCCTGCTCACCTTCCGCGACGGCCTGCGCGCCCGGCTGCGGGCGGCGGGCCGCCCCGGCGTCACGGTCCTGTCGGACGCCACCGCGATGCTCCGCTCGTACCTCGAAGCGGAGCGCCGGGCGGGCCGGTTGACGCCCGACACCGACATCGACTCCTTGGGCCTCACCCTGATCGGCTCGGGTCACCTGCTGTACGCGAACCGGGAGGACGGCCCACCCGGCGACGCGGACGTCCGACGGGTCGTCACGTCCGCGGTCGCCGGGGCGCTCCCCCGCTGAGCGGAGACATCAACCGGCCGGCAGCGGCGCCCCCTTCCGGTTCCCGCTCCCCCGGTGCAGCCCGGCCCTGATGGTGAGCGCGGCCAGCGCCATCATCACCGCGCCGAACACCGCCGCCACCGCGAACATCGAGAAGCCCAGGTCCGCGTGGCCCGCCGCGAGGAGCTGGCCGCCCATCCACGGTCCGAAGACGGCGCCGAAGCGGCCCATCCCGGAGACCCAGCTGAGAGCGGTCGGCCGGTCCTCCTCGACGTGGTGGGAGCCCACCGTCGCGTACACCATCGTCTGCCCGCTGAACAGGAGCAGACCGGCGAGGAAGACCACGCAGTAGAGCAGCCCCACCGACATGTGCACACCCATCAGGTAGACGAAGACGGCGGTCAGCGCGAACCAGATGATGACGATGCGGCGCGGGCCGACGAGGTCGGCGAGGCGGCCCGCGACGAGCATGCCGACGATGCCGCCGACGTTGAGGAACGTCGAGAAGAGCAGCGAGTCACCGGTCTCGTACCCGAGGTCGCCCATGATCTTCGGCAGCCACTGGCCGACCCCGTAGACGAGGAGCAGACCGGCGAGCGACGTCAGCCAGAAGCACAGCGTCGTCAGCCACTGGCGGCCGCGGAACAGGGCCTTGATGCTCTCCAGCCGGTCGGCGGCGTGCCCCTTGGGCTCCGGCAGTACGAGGCCGTACTCGCCGGCCAGGCTCCGCGCGCGCTCCGCACGGCCGCGTGTGAGCAGGTTCGTCGGCGACTCCGGCAACAGCTTCATTGCCAGCGGCAGGAAGATCAGCGCGGGTATCGCCCCGACCAGGAACGCCGAGCGCCAGCCGAAGTCGTCGATCAGCCACAGCGCGAGCAGCGGGGCGACGGCGCCGCCGGTCTGGTGTGCGGTCATGATGACACCGGTCGCCAGCGCCTTGCGGGCGCCGGTGGTGAACTCCATGCCGTACGAGATGGCGATCGGCAGCAGCGCCCCGAGGCCGAAGCCGCACACCAGGCGGAAGAAGCCGAACACCCCGGCACTCTGCGCGAGTCCGCAGCCGACGGTGGCGACCGTGAAGACGACCACGGACGTGAAGACCGTCTTGCGGCGGCCCACCCAGTTGCTGACCGTGCCGGACAGGATCGTGCCGATCAGCATGCCGAAGGTCGTATAGCTGCCGATGTCACCTGCGGTGGCGTCGGTCAGGCCGAGCGCCTTCGAACCGAGCATGTGCGGCAGCGCGGAGCCGTAGATGAAGGTGTCGATGCCGTCGATGAACACCAGGGCCCAGCACAGGGCGATGACGACGGCGCGGCTCCTGAGGGACGGAGCGGCGGCGTTTTCGGGCAGGAGGGAGCGGTAACGCGAGGACATCTTTGTTCCTCTCATGCGGGCGGTCCGGCGGGCCGGAGGTGAGGGTGGTGGAGGCCCCTGGGGTCAGGGCTCGATCGGCGGGGTGCCGTGGGTGTGGAAGGACTCGATGGTCTTCAGGCCCCAGGCCTGGCCCTTCTTGCGCTCTTCCTCGGTCCAGGTGATGAGCGGCCAGTCGGGCGCGAGGACGAGGCGGGTGAGCGGGTTGCACAGTTCGATGCGGTTGCCGCCGGGCTCGTAGACGTAGAGGAAGAACGTCTGCTGGATGGCGTGCTTGTGCGGGCCCGTCTCGATGAACACGCCGCTGTCGATGGCGAGGTCGGCGGCGCGCAGGATGTCCTCGCGGTTGTCGGTCGCGAAGGCGATGTGGTGCAGGCGGCCGTTGGCGCCGGTCCAGTCCTCGGTGTAGACGACGTCGTACGACTTGTTGGTGAAGGTCAGCCAGCGCGCCGCGATCCGGCCGGTGTCGAGGCTGATCTGCTCGGTGGGGCGGGCGCCCAGGATCTGTTGCTGGAACTCGGCGTTGGCGAGGACGTCGGAGGCCAGGAAGTTGATGTGGTCGAGGCGGCGCACGCCCACGCCCCGGTTGGGCTTGGCCTGCGGCTGGTTCTTGAGCGCGGGCCGCAGTTCCTCGGGGGCCCGGTAGTGCTCGCTCTCCCAGTACAGGGCGTGTTCGTGGCCGTCCGGGTCGGTGGTGACGTAGAGCTTGCCGATGCCGGGCTCGTCCTCGGTCCAGTGGCCGGTGCCGCCGGCGTCCTCGACGGCCTTGACGCGGCGCTGGAGGGCCTCCTCGCTGGAGGTGCGCATCGCGATGCGGCCGAGGCCGGGCTGCTCACGGGCGGTGAGGACGAGGCTGTGGTGCTCGTAGTCGTCGAAGGTGCGCAAGTAGACGGTGTCACCGTCCTGGCCGCAGACGGTCAGGCCCATGAAGTCCGTGAAGAAGCCGACGCTCGCGTCCAGGTCCGGGGTGAACAGCTGGGCGTGGCCGATGTGCGCGATGTCGCCGAGGTGCGGGGTCATCGGGGACCTCCTGAGGTGGGTGCGGGGCGCGGGAAGACCCTGCCGTCGAAGAGTGTGCGGGCCGTGCGGACGACGGCGGTGCGCTCGGCGACCGGCTGTCCGTCCGGGCCGTGGGTGAGGCTGCTTTCGATGTCGGTGAAGCCGGTGGGGTGCTCGATGCGCAACCGGTCGCCATGGGTGGGGAGTTGGGCGATGTCGTCGGCCACGCTTCCGTCGATCCGCAGGCCCGCCGCGACGCTCGCCGCGCCGAGGACACCGATCGCCGTGTGGCAGCGCGCGGGGATGAACGTACGGGTGGTGACGGCGCCGCCGTCGCGAGGCGGGGCGAGCAGGGTGAGCTTGGGCACGGTGGTGTCGGTGACGTCGCCGAGGCCCATCGACTCCCCTGCCGCAAGCCGGATGTCATGCAGGTGTGCCGCCAGCTCGGCGTTCGCCTCCAGCTCCTCCGGGTCCTCGTACCCGGTGACCTTCAGGGACTCGGCGGGGATCAGTACGGTCGGCATGCCGTTGTCGACGCAGGTCACCTCGGTGCCGGCGAAGGTGTCGCGGGAGTGGCCGGTGGGCAGCAACGCGCCCTCGCCCGGCGGGAATTCGACGACCACAGCTACTGGGGCGCCGGATGCCCGGCCCTCCGGCGTGGGGAACGTGACCGTGGCCCGGTCGCCTGAGTTCACCATGCGGATGCGGACCGAGGTCTCACCGTCCTCCGCGGGCACCATGCCCCGCTCGACCGCGAACGGGCCGATACCGGCGAGGATGTTGCCGCAGTTCTGACGGTCGGACACGAGCGGTTCGTCGACGGAGACTTGGAGGAACAGGTAGTCGACGTCGGCGTCGGGTTCGGCGGACGGTGACACCACGGCGACCTTGCTGGTGAGAGGGTGGGCGCCGCCGATGCCGTCGATCTGACGGGGGTCGGGGCTGCCCATCACGCGCAGCAGCAGGTCGTCGCGGGCCGCCGGTTCGGCGGGCAGGTCGTCGGCGAGGAAGTAGGCGCCCTTGGAGGTGCCGCCGCGCATCAGCATGCAGCGCAGACCCTCGGGCCCGGTCACGAGGTGTGCTCCTCGTACGTGCGGTACTCGACGCCGAGCCGCTTGAGCGTGTCGCGCAACCCGTAACGGTCCAGGCCCAGTTGGCCTTCGAGGAAGGCGGCGCGGGTGGCGGCCTCCTTCTCCTCGCGGGCCTTCGACTTCTCGGTCGCTTCGGCGGTGCGCTCGCGGGGCACGACCACGACACCGTCGTCGTCGGCCACGATGACATCACCGGGCCGGATCGTCTCGCTCCCGATGACGACCGGAACGTTGACACTTCCGCCGGTCGCCTTCACCGTGCCCTGCGCCGACACGGCCGCCGACCAGGCGTGGAAGCCCATCTCGCGCAGCTCGGCGGTGTCACGGATGCCCGCGTTGCTGACGATGCCGCGCACACCCCGCTTCTGGAGCGCGGTCGCGAAGAGTTCGCCGAACATGCCGTCCGTGGACGGGGATGTGGTGGTGATGACGAGGATGTCACCTTCGCCGCACTGCTCGATCGCCGCGTGGATCATGAGGTTGTCGCCGGGCCAGGACAGCACGGTGACCGCGGTGCCGGCAATGCGGGTGTCCTGCTGGTTGGGACGCAGGTGGTGGCCGAGGAGGCCGGTGCGGCCCATCGCCTCGTGGATCGTGGCGACGCCGTACCCGGCGAGCGCCTCAACGTCCTTCGGCTCGGCCTTGGGCGGGTCGGTGACGATGACGCCGGGCATCAGGCGAGCTCCTTCGCGATCTGCGGGTACGGGCGCATGTACGCCTCGGCCATGGTCTTGTGGGCGAGCCCGAGGTTGGGCCCGGCGTTGCGCTTGAGCTGCACACCCCGGCGTACGGCGAGGTCGGTGTAGTAGTCCCAAAGGTGCGCTTGCGCGCCAAGGCACTCCATGGCCTTGCGCTTGGTGTCCCAGACCTCGGTGACGTCGAGGAGGACCTCGGGCTTGAAGCCGCTCATCTCGGGCTGGTGCGGCTCGAAGCAGAAGACGGGCGGGGCGCCGATGATCTCGCCCTCGCCGGGGTAGCCGATGGCCTGGGCGAGGATTCGGGCCTGGAGTGCCATGCGGTTGGCGGCGGGGTGGTCGCCGTTGTACGGGTCCTCGACGGGGTGGGTGAGCACGACGTCGGGCTGGGTGTCGCGGTACACGGTGACGAGCCGGTCGGTCAGCTCGGCGGTCTCGACGAGGGGATAGTCACCCGCGTCGAAGAAGCGGACCTCGGCGCCGAGGACGGCGGCGGCACGCTCGGCCTCGTCGCGGCGCAGCGCCTTGATCTCGTCGAGCTTCCTGCCCTCCCGCCAGGCCTTGGCGGACTCGCCGCGCTCCCCGAAGGTCAGGCACGCGATGGTCACCTTCTCGCCGCGGGCGGCGGCGAGCGCGATGGCGCCGCCGGCCCGCCACACGAAGTCCCCGGCGTGCGCGGTGACCACCAGGGTCGAACGTGGTGTCGCGGTGGCGGGCGCGTGGCCGTTGGTCATGCTGCATCTCCTTGGTGACAGGTGTGCACCCGCCTCCGATGCAGCGTCAGTCAGCGCTCAACACGTCGATCACACTGCGGAGGTGGGCGCGGACGGCCGCCTCGGCCGCCTGCGGGTCCCTCGCCCTGATCGCCTCGATCATGGCCAGGTGTTCACCCAGGGACTGCTGCGAACGCCCCGGTCGCAGCGCCAACTGGAAGCGGTGACGCACCAGTTGGGCGTTGAGCCGTTCCAGGAGCCCTACGGCCGTGTGCTGGCCGGAGATGTCCCGGATGCGGGCGTGCAGCTCGTGGTTGAGGTCGGAGTAGGTGAGCGGGTCACCGTCTGCGACCGCCTTGGACATGGCGTCCCCGAGCCCGGAGAGCTCGTCGAGCTGCGCATCGGTGGCCTCCTGAGCCGCCTTGGCCGCGCACAGCCCTTCGAGTGCCATGCGGCACTCGGTGATCTCCACGGCCTCCTCGACCGTCACGACCCGCACGCGCGAGCCGCGGTTGCGGATCCGCTCGACCAGGCCCTCCGAGGCCAGTTCGAGCAGCGCCGCGCGGATGCTCGCCCGCGTCACGTCGTACTGCTCGGCGAGTTCGTTCTCCACCAGCCGCTGGGCCGGTGACATCTCGCCGCGCAGAATCGCCTTCCGCAGTTGATCGAGCGCGTACTGCTTGGCCTGCTCCCCGGAGCCCGGACGGGCTTCCTCCGGCATGTGCCCTCCCTGAGTGAGTGCGTGTCGACGCTAAATCTAGGCGAACGAAATTGTCAACGATTTCGTCAGCAACTCACAGGCAAGCGCTCCCGCGCCGCTCGTTCACCCGCCGTACGCGTTCGCTTCGGGCGCCGCCCCCTTGCCCCTCACGCCAAGATCACAGGATGTGAATGCCATGTACGCGACATGATGGAGGTTTCACGTGACCCATCCACGGACGTCCCTGTCGGCCCCCGCCCTCGCCCTCGCCGTCTCCGTCGCCGCGCTCGCCGTGACCGCGACGGGCCCGGCGCAGGCCGCCACCCGGGCGCTGCCCGCCGTCCCGCCGCGCGCCGAGACCGCCGCCCTGCACGACGATGCCGCGGGCGGCGACGCGGATGCCGACGACCCGGCGATCTGGCGCGACGCCGCCGACCCCGACCGCAGCCTCGTCGTCGCCACCGCCAAGCAGGGCGGCCTGCGCGTGTACGACCTCGACGCACGCGAGGTGCAGTCGCTCCCGGCGCCCGCGGGCCCCGGCGCCGACGACGCGCCCGGCCGCTTCAACAACGTCGACCTGGTCCACAGCGCGGGCCTCGGCGACCTGGCCGTCACCTCGGACCGGGGCAACGACCGGCTGCGCCTGTACCGCATCGACCGCGACCGCTCCGGCGGCCCGCTCACCGATGTCACCGACCCGAAGGCGGCGCCGGTCTTCTCCGCCTCGCAGGACGAGATCAACGAACAGCGCACGGCGTACGGCCTGGCCACCTGGACGGACCCGGCGAGCGGCCGCTCGTACGCCGTGGTCAGCCAGCGCGAGCGCACTCGTCTCGCGCTCCTGGAGCTCAAGGCGAACGCCGACGGCACGGTCGGCTACACCAAGGCCCGCACCCTCGACCTGCCGTCCGCCTTCCGTCTCCCGAACGGCAGTTCCTGGTCACCGTGCGGCGAGCCCGGCGAATTGCCGCAGGTCGAGGGCATGGTGGTGGATCCGGCGACCGGCACGCTCTACGCGGGCCAGGAGGACGTCGGCATCTGGCGGCTGCGCGCCGACCTCGGCGGCACTCCGAAGCTGATCGACAAGGTCAAGGAGTACGGGGTCCCCGGCACCTACGACGAGGCGAGCGAGGAGTGTGTCGCGGGCGCCGACCCGGGCTTCGGCGGCAAGCACCTCACCGCGGACGTCGAGGGCCTGACCCTGGTCACGGAGGACGACGGCGACGGACTGCTGCTCGCCTCCAGCCAGGGCGACGACACCTTCGCCGGCTACGACCGCGAGGTGTCCGACGCCAACGCGTACGAGGGCGGCTTCCGCGTCACAGCGGCCTCGGCCGGGCTCGACGGCTCCGAGGAGTGCGACGGCGCCGCCGCGCTGAACGAGCCGCTGGGCCGGCGCTACCCGAACGGCCTCCTGGTCGTGCAGGACGGCCATGACGCGCCGGGCGACCCGGACCGCCCGTCCACCAACTTCAAGTTCGTCGACCTGGGCGCGGTCACGGACGCGGTCGACGGCTGACGGCTGCGGCGGGCCGCCCATCGGCCGGCCCGCCCCACGGCGCCTCAAGGGCCGCACGCAGCGCGCCGAGCGCGTCCTCGCCGATCCGCTCCGCGAGCCGCGCCTCCAGACCGTCCAGCGCGCGCCGCGCCCGCTCGTGGGCGCGGCGCCCGTGCGCGGTGCGGCGCACCAGGCGCTGCCGGGCCGACGCCGGGTCGGGTACCTGCTGCAAGAGCCCGTCCTCGATCAGCGTCCGGACGGCCTGGTGGACGGTCTGCCGGGTCACGCCCATGCGGCGGGCCAGTTCGGAGACGGTGGTGCCGTCCGTGTCGAGCATCGCGAAGAGCTGCACCTGAGTGGGCGTTATCGGCGCCACGCCCTGCGACTCGAGCTCCGCGAGCAGCCCGTCCTCGAACCAGCGGCGGGCGTCGCCGAGCAGTTGCGGCAGATCACGTCGGGGCTCGCTCGTCACTGCGTCCGTCCTTCCGGGTGGGTCTCGTCACGGCCTCTTGCCTCCCGACCGCCCACCGTGTCAGGCTACCTGACATGAAACGTCAGGCACCCTGACATCAGTGAGGACGACACCATGACCATGGAATTCGCGACGCGCTACCGCAGCGCCTCCCGCATACCGGCCGACCCGTCGAAGCCGTACGTGATCGAGAAGGGCGAGGGCGACCGGGCGCACCTCTTCGGCGACCTCGTCACCGTCTACGCGGGCGGCGAGCAGACCGACAACACCTTCAACTTCTTCACCGTCGAGGGCCCCAAGGGCGACATCATCCCTGCGCACGTGCACGCGGACACCCACGAGGTGTTCTACGTGACGCAGGGCGCGGTCCGGCTCTTCGCCGAAGACCCCGAGGGCGAGCAGCTGGAGCGGCTGCTCACTCCGGGCGACTTCGGTTTCGTGCCGAAGAACTGCGCGCACGCCTACCGGATGGAGCGCCACCACTCGCAGGTCGTCGGCGTCGCCGCGGGCCCCGGCGGCACGTTCGAGCGGTTCTTCGAGACGCTGGGCACACCGGTGGAGGGCATGGGTCTGCCGGACCGGCCGTTCATCCCCGAGCCGGGCAAGTTCGGCACGGTGCCGCAGCAGTACGACGTGCGGTTCCTGCCCGACCACCAGTGGCGGACCTCGTGACGCCGGGCGAGCTGCGGCAGTTGATCGCCGCGCCGCACCCGGACGTCGCGCCACTGCCCCGGGCGACGCCGTACGCGGACGGGGCGCGGGCGCTGCGTGGTGTCCCGTACGCGGAGGTGGCGGATGCCCGCCCGCTGGAACTCGACCTGTGGTTGCCCGCGTCGGCGGATCCCGCACCGCTGGTGCTGTTCGTGCACGGCGGGGCATGGCGGCGCGGCCGGCGTGACGACATGGGTGTGCGGACGCGGGGGTGGGCGCCCGGCCCGTTCGAGCGGCTCGCGGCGGCGGGGTTCGCGGTGGCCTGCGTGGACTACCGGCTCAGCGGCGAGGCGATATTCCCCGCGCCGCTGGAGGACCTGCGGTCGGCGCTGCGGTGGCTGGGCCTGCGCGCCGACGAGCTGGGGGTCGACCCCGAACGCACCGTCGTGTGGGGCGAGTCGGCGGGCGGCCATCTGGCCTCGCTCCTCGCGCTCACGCACGACGAGCCGCGGCTCGCGGGCGCGGTGGTCTGGTACGGCCCGGCGGACCTGACCTCGCCCAGACCGCCGTTCGACCCGGCGGACCCCACCACACCCGAGGCCCTGCTGCTGGGCGGCGCGCCGGCCTCGGTGCCGGAACTCGCGGCGGCGGCAAG
The DNA here is from genome assembly GCF_042730865.1 of Streptomyces sp. NPDC059897. NCBI lineage: Bacteria > Bacillati > Actinomycetota > Actinomycetes > Kitasatosporales > Streptomycetaceae > Streptomyces > Streptomyces sp. NPDC059897. Next base: position 356,810 of record NZ_JBHWKQ010000002.1, read on the forward strand.
CCCGTTGAAGCGGGTGCACGCGGGCGCCCCGCCCTTCCTCGTCGTGCACGGCGAGGCCGACTCGATGGTGCCGGGCTCGCACGGACGGGACCTGGCGGAGGCACTGCGGGCGGCCTGGGTGCCGGTCGAGCTGCGGACGATACCGGGCGCCGACCACTGCTGGCACGGCGCGACCGAGGACGAGGTGATACGGATCTTCGCCGCGTCCCTGGACTTCGTACGGCAGCACACCTGACCACCCCTTTGCCCTGCGCACGTGAGCTGGCAGATTGGTGTGCCCCTGCCCCCTGGTGAAGAGGTGCGTGATGAGCCCGCAGTTCGGCGACTACCAATTCGAGATCTACCTCGACGGGCTGCGCGGCGTCACGCCCACGCAGCCGATGGACTACGCCACCCTCGAACAGCGGGCGCAGGCGGCACTCTCCCCCTCCGTGTGGTCCTACGTCGCCGGGGGCGCGGGCGACGAGCACACGCAGCGCGCCAACGTGCGGGCCTTCGAGCGGTACGGCCTTGTGCCCCGGATGATGGTGGGCGCCACGCAGCGGGACATGTCCGTGGACCTGTTCGGGATGCGGCTGGCCTCGCCGCTGTTCATGGCTCCGGTCGGGGTGATCGGGCTGTGCGCGCAGGACGGGCACGGGGACCTGGCGACGGCGCGGGCCGCGGCGCGCACCGGTGTGCCCATGGTGGCGTCGACGCTGACGGTCGACCCGATGGAGGACGTGGCAGCGGAGTTCGGCGACACACCCGGCTTCTTCCAGCTGTACACACCCACCGACAGGGCGCTCGCCGAGTCCCTGGTCAAGCGGGCGGAGGCGGCCGGCTACAAGGGCATCGTGGTCACACTCGACACATGGGTCACCGGCTGGCGCCCGCGCGACCTGTCGACATCGAACTTCCCGCAGCTGCGCGGCCACTGCCTCGCCAACTACATGTCCGACCCGCGCTTCCAGGAGCTCGCGGCGAGCACCGACCCCACGGACCTCGTCCGCTCCTGGGTCGGCCTCTTCGGCAACCCGCTCACGTGGGACGACCTGCCGTGGCTTCGCTCGCTCACCGATCTGCCGCTGATCCTCAAGGGCATCTGCCACCCGGAGGACGTGCGGCGCGCCAAGGACGGTGGCGTGGACGGCATCTACTGCTCCAACCACGGCGGCCGCCAGGCCAACGGCGGCCTGCCCGCGCTCGCCGCGCTGCCGGGAGTCATGGAGGCGGCGGACGGCATGCCGGTGCTCTTCGACTCCGGGGTCCGCTCGGGCGCCGACATCGTCAAGGCGCTCGCGCTGGGTGCCACGGCGGTGGGCGTCGGGCGCCCGTACGCGTACGGGCTCGCGGTCGGCGGTGACGACGGGCTCGTGCACGTCCTGCGGTCCCTGCTCGCCGAGGCCGACCTCATCATGGCGGTGGACGGCTATCCGACGCTGGCGGATCTCACGCCGGAGTCACTGGTCACGCTGGGCTGAGCCGGCCGCCGGTCACGGCGTCGACCAGCCGCGCGAGCGCGTCGGCGGCCCGCGCCAGGCCGTCGTGCGGGGTGACCGGTTCGTCGAGGTAGTGGTCGCGGCGCAGCTCCAGCATCAGGGCCGTGACGCGGGGGTCCTTGCCGTAGTGGGTCAGCGGGACGTACGTGCCCGCGAAGGGTGTGTTCTCCGCCGTCTCCCCGTACGCGGCGAAGGCCTCACGTGCGTGGGCGACGAGGGTGTCCGGGGTGTGGAACGGGTCGGTGCCCAGGCAGACCGGTGGGCGCGGGTCGCTGCCGTGGAGTTCGTAGGGCAGGGCGTGGCTCGGGTAGGAGTGGACGTCGATGACGACGGCCCGGCCGGTCGCGGCCAGGCGGTCGGCCACGGCCCGCGTCATGGCCTGCGCGTAGGGGTGGAAGTACGTGTCGAGCAGGGCGTCCTCATCCGCCGGGGGTTCGGGGCGCAGGGGTTCGCGGTGTGTGGTGCGGGTGTAGACCGCGCCCATGCCGGCGGCCCGCATCTCCTCGCGTTCGTCGGGGAACCGCTCCGGGTCGACGACCAGGCGCGAACGTTCGTTGACGAACCTCCAGGGCGTGACGGTCGCAGCCCGTGCGGCGCGTTCCGCGACGACATCGGTGTGCGCGTCCGTGATGAGGTCCAGTTCGCGGGCGAGCGCCTCCCCTTGGAGCAGCAGGCCTTCGCGTACGCGCGCCGGGATCTCGCGGGAGGCGTGCGGGACGTGCAGGAGCACCGGGGAGGCCGGGTCGCCGGGGTGCAGCCGGTACGGCGGGGTGCCTGTGCCGTCCTGTGCGGAAGTGCCCGCGCCGTCCTGTACGGAAGTGTCCGTGGAGTCCGAGGTGTCCATGTGTCCCACTCTCTCACTCCGTCCACCTTCTGGGACACATGGTTTCGAGGTGTGGGCGCGGGGTAGGGAGCCGATCCGCTACTACTGAATGGACAGTGAGTAGCTGGAGCGCGACAGGAGTACCTCACCTTGCCCGAAGCACCTTCAGAACTCGTGCGTCATCTGTGGATTCCGCTCGCCGACGGGACCCGGCTCGCCGCCCGTGTCTGGCTCCCGGAGGGCGCCGCCCGCCCGGCGCCCGCGATCCTCGAGTACATCCCGTACCGCAAGAACGACGGGACGGCCGACCGCGACAACAGCCTGCACGCCCGCTTCGCCGCGTCCGGCTATGCCGCCGTCCGCGTCGACCTGCGCGGCAGCGGCGACTCGGACGGGCTGATGCTCGACGAGTACGCGCAGGCGGAGCTGGACGACGGCGTCGAGGTCATCGCGTGGCTCGCCGAGCAGGAGTGGTGCGACGGCACCGTCGGCATGATCGGCAAGTCGTGGGGCGGCTTCAACGGCCTGCAGATCGCGGCGCTGCGGCCGCCCGCCCTGAAGGCGATCGTGACGGTCTGCTCGACGGACGACCGGTACGCCGACGACGTGCACTACACGGGCGGTTCGCTGATCGCCTCGGAGATGCTGCCGTGGGCGTCGACGATGCTCGCCTACAACGCGCGGCCCGCCGACCCGGCCGTGGTCGGCGACGACTGGCGCGAGCGGTGGCTCCAGCGGATGGCCGACACCCCCGTCTACGTCGAGGAGTGGCTGCGGCACCAGACGCGCGACGCCTTCTGGAAGCACGGCTCGGTGTGCGAGGACTTCTCGGCGATCGAGGCTCCGGTGCTCGCGGTGGGCGGCTGGTACGACCCGTACTGCGGCGCCGTGCTGCGACTCCTTGAGGGCATCAGCAATGCTCCGGTGCGCGCGCTCGTCGGACCGTGGGCGCACACCTATCCGCACCAGGCGGCCCCCGGGCCCGCGATCGACTTCCACGGCGAAGTGGTCCGCTGGTTCGACCAGTTCCTGCGCGGCGAGGACACCGGGGCCCTTCAGGATCCGGCGCTGCGCGCGTGGCTGCCCGAGTGGGCGGGGCCCGGCGGCGACCGCGACGAGCGCCCCGGCCGGTGGGTGGCGGAACAGAACTGGCCCTCCGAGCGCATCGAACAGCAGGCGTTCGCGCTGGCCGGTGAGTCGGCGGGCGAAGCCGTCGGCCACGATCCGCTGCGCTTTCGCGACGCACTCCTCGACAGCACACGTGTGCTCGGCACGGCGGGCGGCAGCTGGCTCCAATTCGGTGACGCGGCCGGGCAGTTCGGCCCGCAGGGCGGCGACGACGGGCTCGCGCACTGCTTCACCACGACGCCGCTGGACGAGCGCGCGGAGATCCTCGGCGCCCCGTCGGTGACGCTGCGGGTGAGCTCCGACCGGCCCGCCGCGCAGCTCGCGGTGCGCCTCAACGACGTTGCCCCGGACGGCAGTTCGCGGCTCGTCACGCGCGGCCTGCTCAACCTGACGCACCGCGAGGGCCACGAGGAGACGCTGCCGCTGGAGCCCGGGCAGGCCTACGACGTGACCGTGCCGCTGGTCGCGACCGCGCACGCCTTCGCGCCCGGCCACCGCATCCGCGTCGCGGTCTCGTCCTCGTACTGGCCGCTGGCCTGGCCGTCCCCCGAGCCGGCCACGGTCACCCTGCACCCCTCCCCCGCCGCCGCGCTCCACCTGCCCGTACGCCCGCCGCGGGACGCGGACGCCGAGCTGCGCCCCTACGGGGAGCCGCAGCCGGACCTGCCCGTCGACCTTTCCACGTCCGGCGACGGCTCCTCGCGGCGCGTCGAGCACGACCCGGTCACCGGCCGCACCACCGTCGAACTCCGCGTCAACGACGGCGACTTCAAGGACCTCAGCGACGGACTGTGGAAGTCCGGCGACGCCGTCGACCGCTTCTCGCTCACCGAGGGCGACCCGTCCTCCGCCGTCGTGGAGTGCGAGCGCACCGAGGAGGGCGGGCGCGACGACTGGCACTGGAAGGTCGTCACGCACAGCCGGATGACCTCCGACGCCGCCTCGTTCACCGTCGTCAACACCCTCACCGCCTACGAAGGGGACACCCGCGTCTTCCATCGCACCACGGACGCCGTGATACCCCGGCAGGGAGTCTGAAACATGCGCAGACGCACGTTCCTCACCGGCTCGCTCGGTGTCGTCGCGGCCGCCGGGGTGGCCACGGCCACCGGCTCCGCCGCCGGCACCGGGCCCGTCATCACGGTCGGCTCGAAGCAGTTCACCGAGTCGTGGGTGATGGGCGAGCTGTACGCCCAGATCCTGCGCGAGCGCGGCTTCGACGTCGTCCTCAAGTCCAACGTCGGCAGCGCCGACCTCATCGACCGCGCGCTGCGCAACGGGCAGATCGACCTGTACCCCGAGTACACGGGCGTCGTCCTGCAGACGTTCGCGATGCCGAAGCACATGCCGACGACGGCGCGCGGCACGTACGAGGCGGCGAAGAAGTTCGAGGCGGGGCGCGGTATCTCGCTGCTGCCGCCGACCCCGTTCCAGAACCGCAACGCCGTCGCCGTGCGCACCGCGGACGCCCGCAAGCACGGCCTCAAGACCGTGGGTGACCTGAAGAAGCTCGGGAAGATCTCGTACGCCGAGTACCCCGACAACATCACGGGCCCGCTCGGCTTCGACGCCATCGTCAAGGCGTACGGGCTGCACGACATGAAGGTCCGGCCGCTCAACATCGGCCTGCAGTACCCGGCGCTGAAGAACGGGGACGTGGACGCGGCCGACGTGTTCACCACCGACCCGCAGCTGCGTCGCTACGACTTCACCATCCTCGACGACGACCAGGCCATCTTCGGGTTCCAGAACGTCTCCCCCGTGGTGCGCACGTCCCTCGTCGAGAAGTACGGCGAGCGGCTCACCGAACCGCTGAACGCCGTCGACGAGTTGCTGACGGAGGAAGCCATGCAGGCCCTGAACGAGGCCGCCGCGATGATGCGGCTCAGCCCGGCGAAGGTCGCCGACCGGTTCCTGAGAGCGAACAAGCTGATATGACCGTGACCGAGGAGCATTCCACGATGCAGACCGCAGGCGCCGCAGCAGACATCGTCTTCGACGCGGCCACCAAGACGTACGACGGCACGGCAGAGGCGGCCGTCGACGCGCTGTCCCTGACGGTCCCCGCGGGCGAGATCTGTGTCCTGCTCGGCGCCTCAGGGTGCGGCAAGACGACCGCGCTGACGCTCGTCAACCGGCTCACCGAGCTGACGAGCGGTGACATCCGGATCGGCGGCAGCAGCATCCGCGAGCAGGACGTCATCGAGCTGCGGCGCGGCATCGGCTATGTCATCCAACAGGCCGGTCTCTTCCCGCACTTGACGATCGAGGAGAACGTCGCGACGGTGCCGCAGGTGCTCGGCTGGAAGAAGCCGAGGATCGCGGAGCGCTCGCGCGAGCTGCTCGAACTGGTCGGCCTCCCGCACAAGGAGTACGCCCACCGCTACCCCTCGCAGCTCTCCGGCGGCCAGCGTCAACGCGTCGGCATCGCGAGGGCGTTGGCGGCCGACCCGCCCATCATGCTGATGGACGAGCCGTTCGGCGCGCTCGACCCAGTGACGCGCGAGCATGTGCAGGACGAGTTCCTGCGTCTTCAGGAGCAGGTGCAGAAGACGACGCTGTTCGTCAGCCACGACATCGACGAGGCGGTCCGCATGGGCGACCGCATCGCGATCCTCGCCAAGGGCGGAAAGCTGCTCCAGTACGACACCCCGGAGCGGATCCTGCGCGAGCCCGCCGACGACTACGTGGCCCGCTTCGTCGGCACGGACCGGGGCCTCAAGGCGCTGACGCTGCGTACGCTCGGCGATCTGAAGCTGGACGCGGCGGACGACGGCACCGAGGGTTCCCTGCGTACGAGCGACACCCTGCGCACCGCCCTGTCGGCGCTGATGGCCGGTGGCGCCGAGCGGCTCGCGGTCGCGGACGAGGCCGGCAAGCCGGTCGGCTCCGTCACCGTCGCGCTCATACGGGAGGCGGCGTGAGCGGGTTGTCGGCCCTCGCGGCCGGGTCCCTGACAGCCGGGCCGCTGGCGGCCGGCTCCGACCCCGTCATCCCCGACTTCGGCACGGCCAGTTCGTGCGTGCGCGACAACGGGGTGTTCTGCGCCGACTGGTTCACCGCGAACTTCTCCAGCGTGTTCGGCCCCGCCCTCGTGCAGCACGTGCAACTCACGGTGATCGCGGTCGGGATCGGTTTCCTGATCGCGTTCCCGCTGGCGCTGCTCGCGCACTTCCGCAGGTGGCTGGTCCGTCCGCTGGGCGGTCTCACCTCGTTCCTCTACACGATCCCGCCGATGGCGCTGTTCACGCTCCTCGTCCCGGTGACGGGCCTGTCCGTGCTCACCGCCGAGATCGCCCTGGTCGGGTACACGCTGATGGTGCTGTTCAAGTCGACGGTCACCGGGCTCGGTGAGGTACCGGAGGACGTGCGCCGCGCCGGCGTCGGCATGGGTTTGACCCGGCGCGAGGTGCTGTGGCGCATCGAGCTGCCGCTCGCGCTGCCCGCCGTCATCAGCGGTCTGCGGGTGGCCACCGTGACCACGATCAGCGTGGTCGAGATCGCCGCGTTCATCATCGACCAGGGGCTCGGTTCGCCGATCATCCAGGGCCTCCAGTCGCCGTTCAACACGCAGTTCATCGGGGCGGGGCTGCTCGCCGTGGCGCTCGCGCTCGCCGCCGACGGACTGCTCGTGCTGCTCGGCCGGGTACTCACACCGTGGGCCAGGACGCGGAGGACCGTCTGATGCACACCTTCCTCGCGAGTTTCTCGTTCATGGCCGAGCACTTCGGCCTGCTGCTCAGCCGGACCGTCGACCATCTGCTGCTCTCGGCGGCCGGTGTCGCGGTGGCGCTGGTGATCGCGGTGCCGCTCGGTGTGTGGCTCGGACACCGCGGCAAGGGCTCGTTCCTGACCGTGAGCATCTCCAACATCGGCCGGGCGCTGCCCTCCCTCGCGCTCATCGCGATCTTCCTCGGGCTGCTCGGCATCGGATTCGTGAACGTCATGACAGCACTAGTCATCATGGCGATCCCGCCGGTCCTCACGCACGCGTACCTCGGCGTGGAGCAGATCGACGCGGACCTGGTGCGGGCGGCACGCGGCATGGGCCTGACGCAGTGGCAGATCCTGTGGCGCGTCGAACTGCCCCTCGCCCTGCCGGTGTTGTTCACCGGGATCCGGATCGCCGTCGTGTACGTGATCTCCAGCGCGACCCTGGCCGCCGTCGCCGGCGGTGGCGGGCTCGGCGACATCATCCTCAACCAGGTGTCGTACGGCCTGTCGGGTGTCATCGCGGCGGCGCTGTGGGTGGCGGTCCTCGCGCTGGTCGCCGACGGCCTGTTCGGGGCCGTCGGCAACCGGCTCGCGCCGCGGGGGACGAAGGTCTAGGGCCTGATCCTGATCCGAACGACAGGTACTAGTAGTGCTTCGTTAGGTCTGTTCGTTGAGGCTGATCAGGAGCATGTTGGATGTGTGGACGCACATGAAGTGAACCGTCTGCGGGCGGAGTTGG